>JAEZYD010000018.1 GCA_023419375.1 Pseudomonadota bacterium | reverse complement strand
GCACCTTGGGCAAGACGTTGCATAATTGGCGGGAAGAAGTGGCCAGAATGTTCCGCTTTACCCGGAATAACGGCATCACAGAAGGTTTTCACCGCAAAATGAAGTTGATCCAGCGCCGCGCGTATGGCTTTCGTAACTTCGAAAATTACCGCCTGCGGGTGCGCGTTTTGTGCTGCTGAAATGGCTGGGGAATTGATCAGAAACCTGTCGGAAAATTTGCCCATCAAGAGGGCTTGCCCCCGTCTTTGGTGTAGAGCCCCTAAAATAGGCGAGGGCGTGGTGTGATAGGTCTGAATTGGTATGGGCTCTATATCCGCCAGCACCGCCAATGGGCGTCAAGAGCCTATGGTTTACCGCTTCGCATATTACCCCTTCATACTCCTCCATAACCTGAAATAGCGGGATAGGAGCGGGATAAAACGCATATAAACAGAAAAAGCCCTCACAGTGATTAGCTGTAAGGGCTTGATTTCTTTGGCTCCCCGAGACGGACTTGAACCGCCAACCTAGTGATTAACAGTCACCCGCTCTGCCAATTGAGCTATCGGGGATCGTTCAGGCAAGGAAGTGTTTACGGAAAATCAGGGGCAAGGTCAAGCGAAAATTGCAATTTTTTTTTGTTCAACCCTTGATGCACCGCAAAAGCTTTTTCTGGTAGCGCTCTGCCTCGCTGTACACGCAGCCGCAGTAAGGCTGACGGTAGAGTTCCATGGCCTTTGAGCGGTCTATGCCTTCCTGCCAGTCCGCGCGGAAATCGCGATAGGCAAAGCCCGGCGCACCCTCCTGAGACGCCAGTTGTTCGCCTGCGGCCTTGATGACCTCGTGCGGCTGATAACGCGAATAGAGCAGGCTGCTGCTCACCAAGGCAAAGCCCTGCCGCCGCGCAAAGGCAAAGGCGGCCTGCATGCGGCTTTCGCAGCAATAGGCGCAGCGGGCGGGCGGGGTGTCGCGCCCAGCCACAGCGCGCAGCCAGTTGGTGATGTTCCACGTTTCGTCAGCGTAAATAATCGGCACGCCCAGCCGTTCGGCGCATTGCCCGGCGGCCTCGCGGCGGCGCAGATATTCTGCCAGCGGCTGGATGTTGGGATTCATGAACCATGCGGTTACGGCAAAGCCTTCGTCCAGCAGCCGCGTGATGGGCATGACGGCGCACGGCCCGCAGCAAACATGCAGCAGCAGGCTGTTGGCAGGCAAGGGATTTGCTGGCGTAGCCGCAATGGAGCCTGCCTGAAGGGAGTTGGCGGGTGCAGAGTCAGCAGGGGAGTGCTGTGCAGAAAAAGCAGCCGGGGTTTCCACCCCGGCTGCCGTGCCGTATTCTAAGGACGAACCATTATTTCCAGACATTTACCATAATCCTGCTCAATCTCGCGCAGGGTGTCGCGCTTGTGGTTCAGCAGATAGAGGGCCAGCTCCGGGCTCGCCGGGTATACGCATTTTTCCTTGGGCTCCGCGCTGACCATGCGGCGCAGTTCGCGCAGGGCCTGCAATGCCTGCCATTCGATATTGCGGCGCATGCCTGTGCCGCCGCAGGCGGGGCAAGGCTCAAGCGAGATGGCCAAAGCCGAGGAGCCCGTGCGCTGGCGCACCAGTTCCAGCAGGCCAAAAGAGCTCATGCGGGCAACATCATGCCGGGCACGGTCGTTCTTCATGGCAGTGCGCAGGGTTTTTTCCACTTCAAGCACGTGCTTTTTGTCGCGCATTTCAATGAAGTCGATAACCACCTGGCCGCCGATGTCGCGCAGCTTGAGGTGGCGGGCAATGGCTTCGGCTGCTTCCATATTGGTTTTGTGCGCCATGGCCTCAAAGTTGCCTTTGCCGGAAATTTTACCCGAGTTGATGTCGATGGCCATGAGGGCTTCTGTCTGGTCAAACACCAGGCGTCCGCCAGAGGGCAGCAGCACCTCGCGCGAATAAATCTGCTCCAGCTGGCGGCGCAGATTAAAGCGTTCCCACATGGGCGTGCGCATGTCGGTGTGCATCCGCACAAGATCCTTGCGGCGGGGGAACAGCAGGTTCACCGTGTCGCGCACGCTCTGCGCCACTTCATCATTATCAACCCAGATTTCGCACACGTCTTCGGTCAGGTAGTCGCGCACGGCGCGCTCTGAAAGACCCGGCTCCTGATAGATGAGGGTCGGGGCGGAAACTTCGGTGGCTTTCTTGCGGATATCGCGCCAGACACGCTTGAGATACTGCAAATCGTTCTTGAGCGTGGTCTTGGTGGTTCCGGCGCTGACAGTGCGCACAATAACGCCAAGCCCCTGACCGGGGTCAATGCCGTTCATCATTTCGCGCAGGCGCGAACGCTCTTCATCGTCGTCCACCTTGCGGGAAACGCCGATCTGATCCTGCCCCGGCGTGAGCACAAGGAAGCGCCCGGCAAGGGAAAGCCATGTGGTCAAAAACGCGCCCTTGCTGCCTGTGGGTTCCTTGACCACCTGCACCAGCACTTCCTGACCAGCTTTCAGTACCTTCTGAATGGGCGGAAATTTCTTGCCCTTGGAGGGTTCGTGGTGGGCCAGCCAGTATTCGGGATGCACCTCGTCAATCTGGAGGAATCCATTTTTGCCAGCGCCGTAGCTGACAAAGGCGGCCTGAAGGTTGGTGTCGATATTGTGGATGACACCCTTGTAAATATTGCCCTTGATTTTGCGCTGGTGCAGCATGTCCAGATAGTATTCCAGCAACTGGCCGTCTTCAGCCAGGGCGACTTCTACCTGTTCGCCGGGCAGCACGCTGATGAACATGCGCCGCTTGCCCTTGGGGGCTTCGGCAGGAGCCTTGCCAGCATTGCCAGCATTGGCGGGCTTGTTGCTCTCAGCGGATTTGCTGCTTTCGGCAGGCTTGCCGTTTTCAGGCTTGTTCTGCTGCTGTTGCTGCTGCTGAGGCTTGGCCTGTTTTGCGGGCTTGTTCTGCCTGGGGGCGTTCTGGGGGCGCGTTTCCTGCGCTTGCGCACGGCTGGCCTGTTCCGGCGCGTCATCGGCCAGATCAAGAGCATCGTCATCATCGTCAAGGGGGGCCGTGCTGGCCTGATCCTCGGCGGTCTGCGCGCCTTCCTGTCCGTTCAGTTCTTTTTTGCGGTTGCGACCACGCCCGCCACGACGACCGCGACGATTTTTGCGGCGCGGGCCATCCCCGGCAGCAGCCTCGCCGGAGGCCGAGGCGGAACCGTTTTCAGCGGCCTGTTCTGCACCCTGTTCCGCCTGGGCGGCAGGTGTGCCTGCTGTTTTGTCTGTGGGCTGACTTGTGGCCGGGCTTGCGTTTTGCTCGGCAGCCTGCCTGGGGCTTTGACCGCGCTCCGCTACCGGGGCATTCTGACGCGGTGCTGCTTCTGCGGGCTTGTCTGAAATCTGTTCCGACGTCTGCTTTGCGCTCTGTTCTACTGCTTTTACAGGGACTTGAGCCGCAGGGGCCGGGCTTGTGAGGGCCGCAGAAGCCGCAGGTTTGTCTGCTGCGGGGCTTGCGGCCTTGGGGGTTGTGTCTGTAGGCGCTGCGTCAATGGGCTGTGCAGTTGCCTGAACAGAGGTTTTCGCACTGCTTTTTGCCGCTGCTGCTTTTGCGGGGCGGCCTTTGGGAGCCTTTGCAGCGGCGGGCTTTTGGGGTGCGGCTTCCTGCTTGGAACCATCAGCAGGTTCAACCGTGCTGGCTCCTGCTGTCTTGGCCTTGCGGGGCGTTGCGGCTTTGCCAGCAGTTCTGCCCGTAGCTTTGGCAGGGGTTTTGGCAGAAGATTTGCTCGCCGTTTTGCCAGCAGCCTTGGGGGCCTCAGCGGCAGGGGCAGCGGCTGACTTGGGCGCTACGGCATCTGCCGTGCTGCCAGAAATTTCTTTGGAGGCGTCAGCCGTTTTTTTGGCTTTGGCGGTAGTTGTCTTTGCTGTTTTGCCCGCGCTGCGGCCTGCGGCCTTGGCTGTTGCGGCGGCCTTGGATGCCGTGGTCTTGGATGAAGCTGAGTCGGCCTGGGCGGCCTTGGAATCGGAAGCGCCTTTAGAATCAGAAGAATCCTTGGCGGGCGTAGATTCGGAGGATTTGGACGCGGTCTTGCCAGAAGCTGTTTTGCCAGAGGTTGGCTTGGCGGCTGGTTTGGCTTTGCTGCGTGTTGTGGTTGAACGTTTGGGTTTGGAAACTTCCTGCGACGATGCATCCGTGGCTGGCTGTGAAGCGGCCACGGGGGTGTCTTGGTCTATGGTCATGAAAATCCTTTTGCTGCGGGGCGCTGAGCCTCCGCGAAAATTTCAGCCAGCATGCCATGCACTTACGGGAATGTGCCGTATTTGCTCCGCCGCAGCGCCAACAAGGCGCGCGAAGGCGGCAGCATGCTAATCCGCTTTTTGGAGAGTACGTTTTTTTTGAAAATATGCAAGCGGGCAAGGGGCGGGCGGGAAAATGCGGACGATAATGGCAGCCTCACCTCACGGTAACATGCTGCGGAGGCAGAAGAAAAATTGCGGGGAAGGGCGCGGAGTTGGAGCAGGGGCCGCATCCGCCGGATCACATCATTGCAATGCGTTTCGGCAGATGCGGCAGGCAAAAATCAGTCTTCAAGCATCTTGAGTTCGGCGGAGAGCTGGCCCGAATTGGAGCGCAGCAGCACGTAGCCGCCCTGCGCCAGCATGCCGGGGTTGACCACAAGGGTGCGGCCCACGCGGTCCATGGCGCGCGATTCGTGGATATGCCCGCACAGGCAGATGTCCGGCTGGGCTTCTTCCAGAAATTCGCGCACGGCAGTGGAACCCACATGAATACCGCCGGGGATCATGTCGCACGCGGTATCCTTGGGCGGATTGTGCGAAACAAGCACGCTGTGCGGATAGTGGCGGGCTTTTTGCCAGCAGGTTTCAAGCCATGCGGAAAATGCGGATTCCGGAAATTCGCTCGGCGTGCCAAAGGGCGTAAATGTGGAGGCCCCAACGCCAAAAATGGCGATTTCGGGCGTAAGCTCGCGGGTGACGGCGTGGAGGTTCCAGCCTTTTTCGCTCAGCCACTGGTCAACTTCAGGCCTGTCCATGTTGCCGATCTGGGCCAGCACCGGGATGTCGTGGACGCACAGGGCGTTCATGAC
Source organism: Pseudomonadota bacterium (assembly GCA_023419375.1). Classification (GTDB taxonomy): domain Bacteria; phylum Desulfobacterota; class Desulfovibrionia; order Desulfovibrionales; family Desulfovibrionaceae; genus Desulfovibrio. Next base: position 17,097 of record JAEZYD010000018.1, on the reverse strand, counting down.
CAGTTCTGCCTGTTTGACGCCGCCGGTGATGGTCAGGTCGCCGGTAACGATAATGCCGTCAGCCTGCGAGAGTTCCGGTATCTGGGCAAAACGTTCAGGCTCGTCGTGGATGTCGCCCACGGCGATCCAGAGAAAATCCTGAGAGTCGGCGCTTGGCATGGTATTGCTTCCTTTGTTACAGTGGCGCAGGTGTTGAGAATGCCACACATTGCACCACAAGGAAAGAGCCGCTTGCCCTCCGATGCCATGCCCCCCGCGCCTGCGCCGTCCAGCCGGCCAGCGCATCAGCCAGATGCTCCGCCAAAAAATCCGGCGGGTAATCTTTCTGCCGTTCTGCCCGAGACTATGGCTCAGGCCAGAAACGATGTGCGCAAAACCATGCGCCGTCTGCGCGCTGAGCAGTCGCCCCGGTTGGCCGAAATCCGCAGCGAGGCGGCGCAAAGCAGGCTGATGGAATCCCCCTTGTGGAAGAATGCCCGCTCCGTGGCCCTCTATGTGGGGGTTAGGGGCGAGCTTGGCACGCAAGCCCTGCTGCGCGCGGCATGGCAGGCCAGTATGCTCGTGTGGCTGCCGCGTGTGCGGCGCAGCGAGCCGGGATTGATGGATTTTGTGGCGTGCAGCGGCCCGGATCAGTTGCGGCCCGGCCCGCTCGGCCTGCTTGAACCGCACGATTCCCTGCCCGGTTTCGGGCCGGAAGCGGCGGGCGAAAGCACCGCAGCGGCAGCACACCCCCTTTCTCCAGACCTTGCGCTCCTGCCCGGTGTGGCCTTTGATCTTGCTGGCGGGCGGCTGGGCTATGGCGGCGGCTATTACGACCGCTTTCTGGAAAAAGGATTCACCTGCCCCCGTGTGGGCCTGTGTTTTGAATTTCAGCTTGTGGAATCCCTGCCCCTGGCCCCATGGGACCAGCGGGTCAACTATATATGTACTGAAGAGCGTATGCTGTGTCTGTAAGCTATATCCCCTTTGTTTTTCCCGGTGTTCCACAGGTGCGTTGCGCCTTTCAGACCCGCGCCGGAGGCGTGAGCCTGGGCGAGTTTGGCGGCGGCAACATTGCTTTTACCGTGCAGGATAACCCCGAGCACGTCATCGCCAACCGCCGCAGCATGCTGGAAGACCTGCGCCCGCAAGGCATGACCGCCTGGGCCGAGCTGATGCAGGTGCACGGCGACGGATTTGTTTTTGAGCCGGAGCCCGTGGCCTGCGAAACGCCCGTCACGGCGGAAGGGGACGGCATGGCCACTGCGCGTCCCGGCCTTGGCCTGCTCATTAAGACGGCAGATTGCCAGCCCATCCTCATTGCCCACAAAAGCGGCGCGTACATCGCCGCCATGCATGCGGGCTGGCGGGGCAACCGCTGCGATTTTCCCATAACCGGCGTGGCCCGCTTTTGCGATCGTTACGGCCTTGAACCCCGCGATCTGCTGGCCGTGCGCGGGCCCAGCCTCGGGCCGGGCAAGGCGGAGTTTGTCAACTTTGACAAGGAGTGGGGCGCTCCCTACCTGCCCTGGTTTGACGCCAACAGCAAAACCATGGATTTGTGGGGCCTCACGCGGCACCAACTGGAGCGCGCGGGCCTTTTGGCGCGCAACATCTACGGCCTGGACATCTGCACGGCCAGCAACAACGAGCAGTTTTTCTCCTACCGCTGCGCCAGACGCTCGGGCCGTCAGGCCAGCCTTGTGTGGATCGCAGCCTGAGCCATTGACAGGCCACGAGGCCGCGCCTAGAGTATTGGCGGCATTGGTAGCCGGGTAGACCGGCTTGAAAAGGGAATCCCGTGAAAAACGGGAGCGGACCCGCCGCCGTAAGGTTCTTAACCTTGCTCCATCTTGCGCCACTGGAAACGGGAAGGCCGGAGCAAGGGAACCAAGCCGGAAGACCTGCCATGCCCCAAGGTGCGCAGTCATGGAATGACGGCACCACGGTGCGGCATTGGCCGCCCCACGGCAACGGGTTTTTGCCGGCAGGACAGAGGAAATACGGGCCTCTTCCACCACGAGTGGAAGAGGCTTTTTTTATGCCCGCGCGGCGCAGGCCGCCACTGGGCAAGGGTCTGACCCCTGAGGTCAGCCAACGCTTTGGCCCGCGTGTGCCCCCGCAGGCTACGGCCAGAGGGCTGGCATGACCAGAACGACCGAATCTTCTCCTTCCTCCTCCCCGCAATCCCGCAGGCTGTGGCCGGTTTTTATCGGTCTTGTGGTCGTGTGGCTTGTTTCGCTGCCGCTGGCCTGTTTGCCGGGGCCTGTGCCCTTGAGCGCGCAGAGCGTGTTTCGCGCTTTGGCGGCATTGGCAGGCTTTGCGCCTGCACCGGATGATCCGGCCCTGACCGGGGTTGTGGTGAGCATCCGGCTTGCCCGGGTGTGTCTGGCCGCCCTGTGCGGCGGCGCTCTGGCCATGGCCGGGGCGGCATTGCAGGGCGTGTTGCGCAACCCGTTGGCTGATCCCTTCACCCTGGGCATTTCCGCCGGGGCAGCCTGCGGGGCCAGTATGGCCATAGCCCTTGGCGGGCCGCTGGTGGCCATGCTGGGGAGTATTCCGTGGGTGGGCAATGTGCCGGGGCTGGCCGGGTTCAGTCATGCCGGGCTGGTGGCCCCTGCGGCCCTGATAGGCGCACTCGCGGCCCTTGGCTGCGCACTGTGGCTGGGGCGCGGCGACGGCGCGTTCAGCCGGGAGAGCGTTATTCTTGCGGGCATTGCCGTGGCCGCATTTTTGGGGGCGCTGGTGGCCCTTGTGAAAGCCCTCAACGAGGAATCCGTAACCAGCATCGTGTTCTGGATCATGGGTTCCTTTCAGGGTCGGGGCTGGGGCAGTCTGCCCCTCCTGCTCGCAACCCTTGTACCGGGCTTGCTGGCAACGGCCTTTGGCTGGCGTGCTCTGGACGTGCTTGCCCTTGGTGATGAGCAGGCCGCCCAGACAGGCCTTGATGTGGGCCGCGCCCGCCTGTGGCTGCTGGCCGGGGCAAGCTGCATGACCGCTGGCTGCGTGGCTGTAGCCGGGGTGATCGGATTTGTAGGGCTGGTGGTGCCGCACGTGCTGCGCCTGCTGCTGGGCTGGGGGCACGGCCCCTTGCTGACCGCGGCCTTTTTCGGCGGCGGGGTGCTCTTGGTCTGGGCGGATGTGCTGGCCCGCTGCGTGCTTTCCGGCGGTCAGGAGTTGCCCGTGGGCGTGGTTACTGCCCTGCTCGGCGGGCCGTTTTTCGCACTGCTGGTGCGGAGGCGCTGATGCTGCGGCCTGACCATGCAGATATGCGCCATGAGGGGCGCACCGCACAGCCTGTGCTGCGTATTGCCGGAGTGCGCGCCGGATACGGCGGGCAGAGTGTGCTGCGCGATGCTGCCTTTACCCTGCACGCCGGGGAGTGCGCCGCTCTGCTTGGCCCCAACGGCAGCGGCAAAACAACACTGCTGCGCACCCTTTCGGGTGTGCTGACGCCGCAGGCTGGCGCCATTGAGATTCAGGGCCGTCCGCTGGCAACATTGAAGCCGCGCGAGCGCGCCCGCATGGTGGCGGTGGTGCCGCAGCGCGGGCAGTTGCCGCAGGGCCTTACCGCACGGCAGATGGTGCTGCTCGGGCGTTTTGCCCATCTTTCGTGGCTTGGGTCGTATGGGCGGGAAGATTATGCCGCGGCAGACCGGGCGCTTGAAGAAACCGGGGCCGCGCCGCTGGCGCAGCGCGGGCTCAACGAACTTTCGGGCGGCGAGCTGCAAAGGGTCTTGCTGGCCCGCGCCCTTGCGCAGGAAAGCCCGCTCCTGCTGCTGGACGAACTGGCCGCAGGGCTGGACTGGGCGCGCATGGTTGATCTGTTCGACCTGCTTGAGCGCCGCCGCGCCGCAGGAGCCTGCGTGCTTATGGCCGTGCACGACTGCAATCTGGCGGCTCTGTATGCCACGCGCCTCATGGGGCTGCGGGATGGAAATCTGGTTTTTGACGGGCCGGTAGCAAATGTTTTTACCGAGGAGAATCTTGGTGCGCTCTACAACATCCCCATCTGCGTATTGCCCCACCCCCGGTGGGGACTGCCTCAGGCCCTGCTTGCCAGCGCAAAAGGCCCGTGGAGCGGGGAAAAAACTGCTGCTCCGGCTGCCTCTGCTGCTGCTCAGTCTGCTTTTATTCCCGGCAGGAGTGCAGGCGGCTAACTCTGAAAACAGCGAACTCCATAACTCCGGCCCCATTGTCATTACGGACGACACGGGCGCAACCGTAACCTTTGCCCAACCCGTCAAGAGGGTCATCGCCCTGTATGGGGCGTTTAACGAGATTTTTCTGGCCCTGGGCGCTGGCGACCTCTTGGTGGCGCGTACTGCTGCGGACGGCAATCTGCCGGAGCTTGCGGCCCTGCCTGCCATCGGCACGCACATGCGCCCCAATGCCGAGCTTGTGCTGGCGCAACAGCCGGATGTGGTCTTGCAGCTTGAAGGCCGCAGCGAAGCCCAGACCCAGACCGAGAATTTGCGTTCTTTGGGCCTTAAGGTGCTGACATTTGACGTAAATTCCTTTGAACGGCTGTTTGAAGTGACGGAAACTCTGGGGCGGCTTGCCGGACACGAGGATAAGGCCCAGGTACTCGTAAACGGCTGGAAGGGCCGAGTGCAGGCATTGCGCAGCCGCAATGCGGGCAAGCCCGTGGCGCGCGTCTTTTACGAGGTGCGTTATCCCAATCTGCTGGCGGCGGGGCGCGGCGGCATCAGCAGTGAGATACTGGCCCTTGCCGGGGGAGAAAACGTGGTGAGCGACAGCAAAAAGCTGGTGCACTACAGCGAGGAAGCCCTGATTGCGGCAGATCCGGATGCGTACATTATTCAGAAAGGCCCCATGAATCCTGAGCCAACGCCCCTGGCCGGGCGCGATCACTACCGGGATTTGCGCGCCCAGCGCACTGGCCGTGTACTTATAGTTGACGAAGAGCGGTTTGCCCGCCCCGGCCCCCGCGCCCTGGATGCGGCGGAAGAACTGGACAGCTGGCTGCACCGCTGATCCCATAAATATTTCAGAGTATTGTAAAGAGAGCAGATAATGAACGGAATTCTCTACGGCGTGGGCGTCGGCCCCGGCGCGCCCGATCTTTTGACCCTGCGGGCAGTCAGGGTGCTGGGCGAGGTGGATGTTATCCTTGCGGCAGCCTCGCCAAGCAATGATTTTTCGGCGGCGCTGGACACGGCGCGGCCGCATCTGCGGGCCGATGTGCGCGTGCTGCGGCTGGAATTTCCCATGACGCGCGACCGTTCCGTGCTGCGCGAGGCGTGGCGCGTAGCGGCCCAGACCACCCAGGACGTGCTGGAAAGCGGGCAGAGCGCCGCCTTTCTGACCATTGGCGATCCGCTGGTGTACAGCACGTTTGGCTATCTCATGCGCACCCTTGGCGAGTGCGCGCCGCATCTGGCGGTGGAGGTCATTCCCGGCATCACGTCTTTTCAGGCGGCAGCTGCCCGCACCCGTACCGTTTTGTGCGAAAACGGCGAGACCCTGCGCATCATACCGGGCATCAACAGCCGGGAGAGTCTGGAAGATTCGTTGCAACAGAGCGATACGGCCGTGATTCTCAAGGCGTATCGTAACCTGCCTGCCATTGCGGAAGCCTTGGGTGCGACCAATCGGCTGGAGTCGTGCGTGCTGGCGAGCCATGTGGAGCAGCCTGCGGAGAAGGTCTGTCAGGGGCTTGGCGGGGTTTGCGCTACGGGTGAGACACCGCCCTATATGTCGCTGATTCTGAGCCGCAAGCCGCAAGTGTAACCCTGCGGCATTGTGAAGAGCTGGAGAGGGTAGGAAAAGGCAGGAATAGTTTGGGTGGCATGGGTGAGCCTGTCAGGCTGATTTACGCAAACCCGACTTTTGCGCCCTGAATGCGTCAGCGGCGGGATTTTGATGCTCACGTACTTGAGTACGCTGCGCTCAAAATCCCGCCGCTTCCTTTTCAGGCCGCAAAAAGCGTATTTTGCAAATTCGCCCAACACCAGCCATCGCCTCCGCTTCGCTCCGGCGAGTTTAAGGAAGGCGACTCCACGACCAGCTTTTGATGAAGGGCAACTCTTTCTTACTTGCAATTCATTTTGCTAGTTATGACCGAATGGAAATTGCCATTTACGTGCATAAAATATCTATATCACACGATTTTTTGTATATTATCGTGATTCGTCCGGGCTTGGAGGTGACTGAAACCCCAGAACCCTAAGGGAAAGAGTACGAAAACCTTCCCTAAAAGGGCAACTGAACCAGTGGTATTTGGCTGAAGCGGAGCTTGATCGAAGCTAAAGAGCTCTCTGGCATTTACGCGGCGCGAAGGGAGATCGCCTGAGCGAGCGCAGTGAGTGAGGGAAGCTCCCGCAGCTATAGCCGCGTTGCCCTCGCTGTTTTGCGGAAGCTGAAAGCCTTTCTTAGGGGGTGCTTCGGGGGGGATGCAAGGGGGGCCGAGAAGGGGGCGTAGCCCCATAACCGGCCCCGCCTTGCTGCGCGCCGCACAGGCGTCCCAAACTCCGCCGGACGGCGGAGTCTCGTGCCCGCAGGGCAGAAAAAGATAAACCTAGTAACTCTCGAGTGCGGGTGAGGCTGCGCGCCCGCACAGGCGTCCCAAGTCCGCCGGACGGCGGAGTCTCGTGCCCGCAGGGCAGAAAAAGATAAACCTAGTAACTCTCGAGTGAGGGTGGGGCTGCGCGCCGCACAGGCGTCCCAAGTCCGCCGGACGGCGGAGTCTCGTGCCCGCAGGGCAGAAAAAGATAAACCTAGTAACTCTCGAGTGAGGGTGGGGCTGCGCGCCGCACAGGCGTCCAAACCCCGCCGGACGGCGGAATCCCGCGCCCGGCGGGCAGAAGAAAGACAAACGTAGCCTCTCGGGTGAGGCTGCGCGCCGCACAGGCGTCCAAACCCCGCCGGATGGCGGAAGCTAACGCTTGACCGGCATAAACAGATCAAACGGCATGCTCGGATTCCAGTCCGCAGGGTACAACTCAAAGCAGGGAGCTTGCTCGTTCAGTTTCCATTCCTGCTGCCCGCCAAGCCATGTCTGGTACATGAACATGTATCCCGCACCGATGCTTTCCAGATTCGGCACAGTGCAGCGTGCATAAGAGCCTGACGGAATGCCGGTTGTTTCAATACCTGCCGGAATCTGGCTTTCGGCCTCAACGGCGGCCCAGTAATCAAAATCCTCAGCATTGAGCATGACGGAAACGCCGTAGCTTTCCTTGCCATAAATTTTTGGCATTTGCGGGCAGAAGTTCTGCCACAGGGCAGAGCAGTCTTCCTTGGCCTTAGCCATATTGGTACGCACCTTGATGCCCATAAGCTGCTTGGCTGGAAAATCCACAACTTTTATTTCAAATCCGTTCATAGGTACTCCTTGCGGGGATATATTGTGTGGGGTCAGCATGTTCCTTATGTCGAAAATTCGCTCGACTTTTTTTGCGCTTCTGCCCACCGTGTCCCTTGGCGGCCAGAACCGGGACGGGAGAATAAATGGAAATACTTACCTACCAACAGCGTATAGGCCTTGTGCTGCGCCACATTGAGCAGCACCTTGATGACAGGCCAAACCTGGAAGAACTGGCACGCATAGCCTGTTTTTCGCCCTATCACTTCCACCGGATATTTTCATCCATGGTGGGCGAGAGCGTTGCGGCATACGTGCGCCGTTTATTACTGGAGCGCGCCGCCATGCAGCTTGGGCATTCCCCTGAATCTGTCACCCAGATAGCCCTGGGCGCGGGTTACGATAGCGTGGACGCTTTTACGCGCGCTTTTCGGGCGCATATGGGCATGCTGCCGTCTGAATACCGCCGCAGGAAGGGACACCTGGAGGTTGCCCGCAGACGCGATCTGACGCGTCCCCTGTTTTACCATGAAATGACCGACCTCCCGGCCATGAATGTACGTGTTGAAAAATTCCCGCCGCGTTTGGTGGCCGCCGTGAGGCATACGGGGCCGTATGACGAGAGCTGCCCCGCATGGGAAAAGCTATGCGGTGCGTTGGGGGCCAACGGCCTGCTTTCCGATGCATCGGTGGCTTACGGCGTGAGCTACGACAACCCGGACATCACCGCGCCTCAAAAGTGCCGCATGGATGCCTGCGTCAGCCTGCCGCCGGAATTGCTGGAAACAAGCGCCGAATTGTGCCCCCTGTTGCAGAATGAGGAAATTTTTTTGCGCCATATTGGCGGGGAACAGGCCTATGCCGCGCTGCGCATCAGGGGGCCCTACTCCCTGTTGCATCCGGCCTACAGGTCTTTGTTTGGCATGTGGTTTCCGCAGAGTGGACGTGAGCCGTATAATGACCCGGGATTTGAAATCTACTGGAATTCACCGCAAACGACCCCTCCCGCAGATCTGCTGACGGAAATATGCATTCCCCTCAGGCCGATTGATAAGTCCTGATTTGCCGAGCGACCTGTGCATGCGTAGCTGGATACTATGATAGGAATTCGGTTTGGTAGCTAAACAAAGAATTGTAGTGCGTTATATGAAAAATATTTTTAATTACTTTTGCTGATAACCTAAAATGTTTAGAGACTATGCCGATAAAGAAAGTAGTATGCTAATAGTATAAAATCCCCTCCCCTGGAGAAGCAACCATGAGCCTTTTAAAAAATACGCAGCTGCAAACAAAGCTCATTGTGAGTTTTATCCTGTCTTCGCTGATGACCTTGGGCGTAGGCGTTTTCGCCGTTTTTGAGCTGGATAAGGTCAATGAAGCGGACACCATCCTTTATGAGCGCGCCACAGTTCCTATGGCGGATCTGTTGAAGCTTTCCGTGGGTTTTCAACGTATTCGCGTCAATATGGAAGGCATCGTTGGCGCAACGTCTGGCGAGGAGATCAGCAAACGCACTGCCCAGATTGAAGCGCTGCGCAAAGAAATAGATGACAGCTCAAAAGCTGTGGAAAAGACTCTTATTTCTGCCAAGGCAAAACAGATTATTGAAGAGTACAAGGTGCAACGTTCTGCGTTCAGAGGCATGACGGACAAGGTCCTCAAAATGAAGCAGGCTGGTGATTCCGCCGGGGCTGAAGCCTATCTTGATAGTGAAGGAAACAAGCTGGCCAATCAGTATCAGGACGCCATCAACCGCCTTGTGGAATCCAAGGAAGAGCAGGGGCATCTGCTGGCCCAGTCCAATGACGACCTTGCTGATTTTTCCAAAAAAATGATTTTCGCGGCCATTGTCATTGGTTTTATTTTGTCTGTGGGGCAAGGCATTTTGCTCACGCGCGAGGTCATGCGCCAGCTTGGCGAGGATCCTGGCTATCTTGCCGAAGTTGCGGGCAAGATTGCCGACGGCGATCTGGACGTGACCTTCCGTCAGCAAAAGAAGCCCGGCGGTGTCTATCATGTTTTGCAGAACATGGTGGGAACCATGAAGGACAAGATCGCCGAGGCGGAGCAGAAAAGCGCCGAAGCTTCGGAGCAGGCTCACCATGCGGAAATAGCCACGCAAGAAGCTCAGGCTGCCAAGGTGCAGGCCGAGCGCGCCAAGGCCGAGGGCATGTTGCAGGCTGCGCATCAGTTGGAAAGTGTGGTTGAGGTGATTTCAACTGCCACAGAGCAGCTTTCGGCTTTGATTACGCAATCAAGCCGTGGGGCAGAGGAACAGTCACGGCGCGTGTCGGTCACGTCTTCTGCAATGGATGAAATGAACGCCACCGTGGGCGAAGTGGCGGAAAATGCCGCCAAGGCCTCTGAAACATCCGATACCGCGCGCGCCAAGGCCCAGGAAGGTGCGCAGATGGTCTGCAATGTGGTGAACGATATCACTGCGGTGCAAAAACAGTCGCTTGAGGTTAAGCTGGACATGGCCACACTCGGCAAGCAGGCCGACGGCATCGGGCAGATCATGAGCGTTATTTCTGATATTGCAGATCAGACCAACCTGTTGGCCCTTAATGCGGCCATTGAGGCGGCCCGTGCGGGCGATGCCGGGCGCGGTTTTGCCGTGGTGGCCGATGAGGTGCGCAAACTGGCGGAAAAGACCATGACAGCCACGCAGGAAGTGGGCGGTGTTATCCGTGGTATTCAGGATGGCACCCGCAAAAGCATTGACGGCGTGGAAAAGTCTGTCGCCACCATTGAAAGCGCCACGCACCGGGCTTCGCTTTCTGGTGAGGCTCTTTCGCAGATTGTCAGTCTTGTGGAACAGGCAAGCGATCAGGTGCGCTCCATCGCCGCAGCCAGCGAGCAGCAGTCGGCATCCAGCGAAGAGATCAGCCGTTCTGTGGAGCAGGTAGCAACGATTTCGGCAGAAACCGCGCAAGCCATGGGAAGAGCCAATCAGGCCATGGGCGAGATGGCCCAGCAGGCTCAGGTACTGCGGCGGCTTATTCAGGAAATGAAGGCTGGTTAACGGAACGCCGCATCCAGGTTTAAGAACAAAAAAAGAAGAAAGCAAAGTGCGTCTGTAGGCGGCAGTGGTCGCAAGATGTTTGTTTGCTGATTATCCGCCAGTTTGGCAGCTATGGGCAAGGGGAGGATCGGAAAAGATCCTCCCCTTGTGTATTTTTATGATTTGTTTGCGCTTGCTGCTGCATGCTATCTGGCAGGTTGCTGTGTGTCTGCCAGATATTTTTTAAGTATTGCAGTAATGTTGCGGCCTGGTCACGTTCTTGCGCAAGTTGCCGCCGCAGGGTTTACGCGCATTGCGCCTTGCTGGCGGTTGGGTTATGATTTTGCGCATCGAAAGTTTGCCTGGGGCGCAATCCTGCGCGAGGCGAGCTTTTGCGGCCATGTCTCGGAGGCTTCAACGTGCGGCGTTTTTATCAGGAAAGCTGGCAGGGCATACCCTTCACGTCCTTTTCACATATTTCATTCTTTCATCTGGCGGAACCAAAGTTTTATGCGGTTTTTTACGAAGAGCTGTTCCGCCGCTACAAGAACTGGGAAGATTTGCCATCTGTCTGGCGCGAAAACAAGCGCACAGACGCAAAATGGCTTATCGGTCAGTTGCGTGCAAAGCTGGCGCAAGACCCCGCAGGGCGCATGGAACCCGTGCGCGTGCTGTCCATTGGCAGCGGCGTGGGCTATATGGAAAAAATTTTGCTGGAAGAAATGCCGGAGCTTGAACTGCACGTCAACGAGCCCAGCACCGTTGGTATGAAGTGGCTGCGGGAATACATTCCCAGCGACCGCATTTATATCGGGCTGCCGCCCATGTGCCTGCCCTCTGATGTGCAGTACGACATGATCTACCTGTCTACTGTTGACTACGGCATTCCTACGCGCGAGTTCCAGCACCTGCTGTGGGAACTGCGGGCGCAGCTTGCCCCCGGCGGGGAACTGGTGCTGCTTTCTGCGTCGCTGTTGGAAGAAGATTCGTTTATTGGCAGTTTTGTGAACGCCATCAAGATCGGCATCCGCGCGGCCCTGCATTATATGGGTATTCGTCGGCAGCAGTTCTGGGGCTGGCGGCGCACGCAGGATGAATACCGTGACCTTTTCAAGGAGGCTGGCTTCACCCGGGTGAAGGATGGCTGGCTTGAAGACGGCTTTGAAACCTACTGGATTCGTGGTCAGTAACGGTCACGATGGCGGGAGCGCCTGCCGCAGAAGAATTTGAACGGCCCAAAGACACTATGTCTTTGGGCCGTTTGCTGTTTTGTTGTGTGGAATGCCGGATCAGTCCGACGTGTCCTGGTTTGGTGTGTGGGGGGCTATTGCAGTGTTTCCGCAAAGGTCTGCAAATGTCCGTAGCGCGCCAGCACTGCGTTCAGGCTGCCATCAAGCAACATGGTCTTTTCCGTCAGGCGTGCGCTGCTTTGGTAAAAATCACAGTGCCGCACGCAGGCCTCGCTGGCATCATACCCGCCGCCGGGGTGGCTCATGATTTCCACCAGCGGGGCGCTTTCCTTCTGCCGCTGTATGGCCGCAAGGGAAGCCTCGGCCCGCGCAGCGGTAAGGTTGCCGCCGCTTACAAGTCCGCACAAAAAGCTGTTGTGGGCAATGCCCGCCTGATCCAGCAGGGCCGCAAATTCGCTTGACCAGTGCGCCAGCAGGGTGCGCCGCGCGCATCCCACAAGCAGTTGCGCCAAAGGCAGCGGAGGCAAATGAGAGGGTTCCTTGGGCAGGCGCACATAAGCAGGCGGGTGCTCCCGCATGAGGTCGCGCATGATTCCGCGCAGGGCGGGGATGGTGTGCACGTGCAGATGGCCGTCCAGGTGCAGCCCTCCCCTTTGTCGCAGCTGTGAAAAGCCGCTGGCAAAGGCATCTATCTGCGCTTCAAATTCATTTCGAATAGCTGAAAGGAGGGACTTTTTGCGGGCGCCTGTGCCCATGGCAAGGTTGTAGAGCATCTGCCCCAGCCCGTACTGAAAGATGCCCTGTGCATCAACCAGCGGGCGAACCTGTGACAATGGTGCCGTGCAGCGCCCTTCAAGAATATTCAGGTGCAGGCACACCCGAACATGGGGCATGGCGGACAGTTGTTGCAGGCTTTCTGTCGTGTGCGAACCGCCCATAATGACGGAAACGGAGTTGAGCGGCCCTTGGGCAAGGCAGGCAAATATATCTTCGCTGATCCGCCGGGTCAGGCCGCAGTCGTCCGCATGGACGATAAAGCGCATGGAAGACTGTTTTTCGGCATCGCTTTGCTGGCGCATGAATCAGGCGTCCGTCTTGTCGCCTTCCAGCGTTTCGGCCAGAAGATAGCGGGGTCTGCCCTTAAGCTCGACAAAGGCGTGGTGCAGGTAGGCCGACAGAATGCACAGGCCTGTGAGAATGGCGCTGCCGGTCAGCAGCATCAGCAGAATGACTGTGGTAAAGCCCGACTCCGCTTGCCCCGTGGCGTAACTCCACAGGGCCTCGCAGCCCACAATAAACGAAAGACCATAGAACAGCAGGGTAATGATGCCAATGACCAGCAAGGGCTTGCCGCTGAAAGATGTCATGGAATCAACGGCAAGGGTGACCCTGCGGGCAAGGCTCCATTTGCTGGTGCCGCCGCAGCGGGCGCAGGGCCGAAACAGTATTTCCTCGTGTCGAAATCCCATCCACGAAGTCAGCCCCCGGTAAAAGAGCTTGCGTTCGCCAAGATTTTTCCAGGCCTCAACCACCTTACGGTCAAGCAGCTTGAAGTCCCCCGAGCCTTTGAGGTCATATGAGGTCAGCATTTGAAAAATGCGGTAAAATGAGACGGCGCAGATTCTACTCAAAAATGATTCTACCTGGCGCTCCTGTTTGCGCACATCAACCACATCTACAGCGCCGGTGCGCCATAAGGCCACCATTTCTGGTATAAGCGCGGCGGGGTGCTGCATGTCGCTGTCCATGGTGACGACGGCATCTCCGCGCGCGGCCTCCAGACCAGCGGAGAGGGCGGCATCCTTGCCGAAATTGCGGCTCAGGCGCAGGCAGCGCAGGTTGGCATATTGCCCGGTCAGTGTGCGCATTGCGGCCCACGTGTCATCGGTGGAGCCATCGTCAACCAGAACTATTTCGTAGCAGAGGCCGGTTTCTTCCTTCAACGGGGCGAGCACTCCGGCGAGTGAAGCCACAAATTTGTGCAGATGGCCGCCCTCGCAGTACACGGGGGCAACAACCGAGAGAGTGGTTTGGCGCATGCAAAGCCTCATTGCGTGACGTGTTCAGCCGCAATGCCGCGTTTGGCGATGAACCAGCGGTCATTGCTCCAGAGAACGGTTCCCTGCTGCTCAATGTTCTGCCGTTCGGACATGGTGCCGCACAAAATCCACTGGGTGCCAGAGGCAAGCCATGCTGCGGTCAATCCTTGTTTATCCCGAATGGAGGTCAGGTCAAGCCAACGGGCAGCCCCTTGCGCGTCCTGGCTGTACAGATAGGAAGATCCGTCTTTAAAAGCATAGGCCAGGGGCCGATACAGGCGATAGCGCACGGCCATGGCGTCGGGTTCTGCAAAAATGGGGGCGTCTTGCGGAACTATCCGCTGCACGGCTTGCAGGGCCTCTGCATAGGCTGCCCCCCGGCTCAAACGATTCTGAACGCGCGCTGGCTGCGGCAACTCCAGCACATGCCTGAAAGCAAAGCGTACACCGTAGGCCCAGCGGCCCTGATCGCACACAAGAACAACGATAGCAGCGGCAATGGCAACAATGCCTGCCCACTTGGGGGCGCGTTGCCAAAAGCAGGCAAAGCCGCAAACAATCATGAGCCAACACAAAAAGATGACAAAGCGGATTCCACGGGGAAGCTCCGCTCCCATGGGCATTCTGCCGAGAGCCTGCGCAATGTGAGTTTCCGCCACCGAAATAAGCAGGACTATGCACAAGCCCAAAAACAGGGTTGGCACTATGGATGCCATGCGTTTCATTGGTGGGGTGCCATAACGGCGTACAACGAAGAATCCGGCAATGCCGCCAAGAATAAGAAGAAAACTGTCGCTTTTGTAATGCAGGTGGCCAATCAGTCTGCGCAAGAGTCCGCCTTCGTCTTCAAGAAAGCGCCGGTCAAAAACCTGCTGGAGAATGGCCAGATCCTGCGGCGAAAATGTCGTGGCGGATTTGATGGAACTTGTCAGATAGAGCAATGTGGGGAGGCACCATGCAACAAGGCATAACAGGAGCCATGCCGCGTGCCGCAACAGGCTGTCGCCCTTGGCTCTGTGAAAGAAAAATACCGTAAACAACATGCAGCTCGCCACCAGCGAACTGATGCTGTGCAGGTACATGCCGCAGCCCGAAACAAAAAGAATAAGAGGGCGCAGCTGCGGTTTGTCGAGCGCGGAGAGTGTGGCTGCCAGCAATACAGGGAACAGGGCGGCATAAAAAACACGCGGTGTTATGTCGCCCGAGCCAAAGCCCCAATACGTACCAAAACTGACCCATACGGTCACGCCTGTCAGCAAGGCAAACAGAGCGGCAAGCAGGGGCGTTTCAAAAAGGCGGCGTCCGAGGTAATAACAGGCAATGTAGTGGAAAAATACGCCCACAGCGCCAGCCCGCAGCATCCCCTGCACAATGTCGTCAGCGGGTTGAAGAAGGCTCGCCAATGTTGATTCAAGACTGATGATGGAATTTGCAGTGGTTGGAATTGCCAGCAGCGGATCCAGCGAAAACAGTTCACGGCGCAGCTCGCCCGCCATATTTTGTACATAGCAGCAAAGGTCGCTGCTGATTTTAAGCCCATCGCACGAAAGCAGGCTCACTCCCCACAGTCCAAACAGAGTATAGCCAGTGATGGCAATGATAAAAAACGTATCCCACAGTGCGTAATTTTTGGAATATTTAAAGAACATTTGCTGAACGCCTGGGTGGATTAGTTTGCAAGGCTATCTGATTGAGTAACAGTAAAGCTGTGAGTCGTGTCAATGCCGTGTAGTTGCGTATTGCGCATGTCTATTCTGTACGCTTTTTGTGCGAACGGAAGCATACTGCGGAATCATGTTATATGTCCGTTTAACTCAGTACGGTAGCGAACGGAGGCTATTGCAAAACAACAGATTTATCAACCATATAAAAACTATGGTTATGTTTTTTGGTAGATTAAGCAATATATTTCTATGTATAATATCGTATTTATAATTAAAAGCCACGCAAAAAATATACGGGGGCGTGCCCCGGCTCTGGGCGATTGTGCTATAAAAGCTGCAGTAACAGGTGTGGGTATGGTGTGTGCCCGAGTTGCTTGTTTGGTTATCGCCCTAAGGGTATTGGAGATTTTTCAGGTGGAGAGTGACGCGTGGTGGTGGATGCGCCAGTGGGTAAATGTTCGGCCTTGAAGCGCCCGGATGCGCGTATGTTCTGATTGGCGTCGGCCAAATTAAAAAAGGCCGGGAATTGTCCCGGCCTTCAATCACAGGTTCATTACAGCGTGCGGTGTCACATGCTGTGCTTAAAAGCGGTCGGCGGCTGCCAGCATGCGACGCCACCAGTTCATCCAACCACCCCAAACAGCACCGAGGATTGAATCCTCTTTGCGGCATCCGACGGTCCCCAGCATAACTGCATATTCCATACTTTGCCTCCTTGGTTCTGGTGGTTGCGAACAAAAAACTTCGCAACTAAAAATTAGCACTCTCATGAATGGCTTGCAATAGTTCTTGTCGGTCTGGGGCCATGTCTTCACAGTGTTAAGCTGGCAGATCCAAAATATTAGTTTATATTTTGGTATGTTATTGGGCGTTTCGGGGATAAAAAAATACTTTCCCAATTGGGTTGTGGCTGCGGCGTTAGGGGAGCAAGAGTATCTTGTGGGCAATTCAGGCCGCAGTTCGGCGGTTGCAGCCAGTGCAAGCCGAATTTGTCACCGGGAGTCTGTCAAAAAATAGTGGTTGCTAAAAATTCAAGGACTTCGCCATTGGGGCTGTAAACAAGCGCATTGGTTACAGTTTTGCCGGGATGCCCCAATTCGAAAGTTGAGGGGGGAATGCACGGAGTGGCCCCATGCTTCAGCGCTGTGTCGTAAGCTGCCTGTACATCGTCAACCCTCAGGGCAAAATGGAGAAGTGCACCTTTGACAATCTCGTCACCTGGGCCTCGTTTGCGCCCTTGCCCGGCAATTTCTGCTTTGCTGTCAAACAGTTCTATCATTGTGAGGCCGTCATTTGAAGCAAGCATGGCGGCTTTTTTAAGATTGTACTGCGGCAAAGACCATCTATACACCTCAGTAAATTCAAGAGCATTGATATAAAAATCAGCTGTTTTCTCAAAGTCTTCAGCCTGGATTGCTATATGCGCGATGCCTTTTACATTTGCCATGGTTTTCTCTTGTGATTGTAGTCAGGTTTAATGAAGTTGGATTTTTGCCAGGAATAGACCCAGTAAATACCTCCCGCACGGTCGCCGGATGCGCTGCGATGCGGCGTGCAGCAAGCAAACGTGAAAGGGCAAAACATTTCAAGTACGCATATTTTTCTTCCCTGGATGCTCGTTTGTCTCTGCGAGCGGAGACTGTGCATTGTGCGGGCGCTGGCGGATCCGCACGCATCGAAGCCCGCGCCACGCCGTGGGCAGGTGAGGTGAATGTTTATGAGGTGTATAGCTGATACCGGGGAAAGTGGCGGGGGCAAGAAGTAAGGCGGGTCTTACTCAAAGACGGGGGCATAGCGCCTCGACAAAAAAATGGGCATACCAAGCAAAGCCGGTATGCCCACCAGGGCAGCCTTTGTTTTCCGACCAAAGAAAAGAAGAGAAAGCCCTGTGGAG
>JAEZYD010000058.1 GCA_023419375.1 Pseudomonadota bacterium | reverse complement strand
GCATGATAGTGGGCGAGAACGCCCGGCTTGAGGACATCGTTATAAACGTCTGCAAGAAAAAGCAGATGACCAACATGCGCGCGTCCGGCTCGGACGAAGCGCTGAAATTGACGCCGCCGTCAGTGCTGAGCCTTGAACAGTCGCTTGAGTTTATAGCGGAAGACGAACTTGTGGAGGTGACTCCTAAGAGCATACGCCTTCGAAAGGCGATACTCGACAAGGGCGACAGGGCGAAGGCAAACAAGTAAAAAGAAATGAGCGCAGGGCGAAATGCCCTGCCTTTTTTTATTGCAAGTAAACTTATTATCACTTGCCGCCGAAGCACCTTGAGCATGGCTCCTTGCCTTCCGCTATCGCCTGCTCAAGCGATATCATTATTTTAGACGATTTAAGGTAAGGGCAGCCGTCTTTGTGATACTTTCCTCCGCTTTTGGTCACATATACGACGTCCTCATTTTTATAATATGATATGATATCCGTAGGCTTTGGCCTCTCGCCGCGCATGACCGCGCCGCCCTTTTGTACTATATCAGGCGCGCAGGAGCATAGAAATAAGGATACAAGAATGACGAGCAGAGCTGCCGCTTTTTTCATACTATCCCCTTTATAAGAGCATATGACATTATTATACACATATCGGCAGATTATTCAAATATAGCGCATAAAACGCTTTATCGGCTGGATAATATGCGGTTTTGGCAGTATAATCAGTACGAAGAGAAAAAGTTTTTAGGGGGTATCCATGAAAGATTATCTTGAAGTGTTCGATTTCTATGACAACATGGCCGAAGCGGACAAAGCGCTTCTTAGGGATACCGTTTTAAAAAAGGAGCTGTCGCCGGGGCAGATAATGACGGGTGATAATACGCGCTGCAACGGCGTGCCTATGATAGTTATGGGCAGGCTCAGGCTCTTCCGGATATCCGATAAGGGGAGGGAAGTGACGCTTTACAGGATAAACGAAGGGGAGATATGCCTGCTAGCCGCAGTCTGCGCCATGGGCGACACGCAGTACGATTTCTCCATCGAAGCCGAAAAGCCAAGTACGCTGCTAATAATACCGCCCGAGATATTCGGGAAGCTGTTCAGCAGGAGCCAGCCCTTCAGGACGTATATGTTCAACGAGCTCGCGCGAAAGCTTGTCACCACGATGGAAACGATAGAGATGCTGGTGTTTTCAAGCATCGAAGAACGCATACTCGAATACTTACGGCAAAAGGCGGGCGACGCGGGAGTGGTAAAAGTAACGCATGAAAAGATGGCTGTGGACATTGGCTCATCAAGGGAGGTCATAACAAGGCAGCTTAAAAAGATGGCAGAGAAGGGCCTCTTGCGGCTGGAGCGCGGAAAAATTATTTTATGCTAACGTAACAAAATCACAGATAAATACTTTGCCGTATTATATTCTTTAATTGCGGAAACGAAAATAAATTATAACAACAAAGAAAGGGAGATCAATATGGCAAAGAGCGTAACAACGGATAACTTTAAGGAAATAATGAACACGGATAAGCCGGTGCTTTTGGACTTCTGGGCATCATGGTGCGGGCCTTGCAAGATGATAGCGCCTTCGATAGACAGTATAAGCAAGAAATACGAAGGGAAAGCGGTTATAGGCAAGGTAAACATAGACGAACAGCGTTCGCTTGCCGAGCAGTTCGGTATCATGAGTATCCCCAGCGTGTTTGTGATAAAGAACGGCAAGGTTGTGGAGAGCGCGGTAGGCGTGAGGCCACAGAAGTACTACGAGGATATACTAGACAAGGCTCTCGCGGTATAAGGCCCTCCAACTTATGCCGCGGCCCAAACGTCCTTCTTGAAATGCGATGAGCCCTCAGGCATTTGCCTGGGGGTTTACGCTTCGCTTAAACAGCGGAGCGTTTTTTGTACCCGAAAAGCCAGCAGGCTTTTGGCTATAGTTTAGCTGCGGCTTACTTTTTCACTGATGCTAGCGTTTAATAATTCAAGACTTTTTTCAGCTCATACAGTCGATTATATAGTCCCCATCGAGGCGGTAGACCGACTTGCCGCTGCGCGAATTTAAGAGCGTCAAATCATAGCTCTCCTTTATCGGGTAAATATATATGTCGCCGATGCCATATGCGGATTGTTCATTTGAGTAGCCTATCGTTTCGCATAGCTCGAAGCAATCGCAAGCGAAGACCTCCACGGTATCGCCGCAGGCAGAAGAGTTTTCGACAGGCACGGAGGCCGCTATCTTGACCGTCCCGTGAATTTCGGTTCTTACGCTCCTCACGGCTGAAAACTGATCGTACTCGGTCTTGAATTCTCCCCGCTCATGCCCGACGAACAAGCCTCGCATGCTTACCGAAACGTTGGCCTTGTCGGGTAAAGGCCTGTAGCCGTCCGTTACTACGATATACAGGGAAAATGATTTCTCTATAGGGGCTAGCGCTATGCGTTCGGGAGGAGCGGGCGTAAGCGTCTGCTGAGTGCAAAACACGTCTTCCCCCGACAGGTAAGCTACCTTGACGCAGCCGCAGTCTATCTCTCCGTTCAGCACTATCCTGAATTCAGTCTCGGGACTGTCTGCCCACCCGTTTACTCGCTCCTGTATTAAGACTCCCGAAACACCTATATCGCCTATGAGCTCGTATGTTGTGTTTTCAGCGGCCGCGGGCACCCACGGGCCGTTGCCCTTCCGTTTTTCGCAGGACAGCAGGTTTAAGTCTTTTTTATCAGCCAGGTCTGCAGGGTCGATCTCAAGTATCCAGCCTGTGAGCGCCGCCGCGCTGCCGTCGCCCTTTACGCTTATGATCACCGTCGTCCGGCTGCCTCCACAGCAATAACCTTTAAGCTCAAATATGTAACCTTCAAGCAATAAACTGCTTACATCGTCCATTGTTTTACTTCCTTTCCTATAACAATTCGATGCCGGTATGATAATAAATGGATCTTTAAAGAGCGTTGTTCTCCCGTAAATAATGTATGCGCGTTTTGCACCCAGTGTGCGGCGCACGCTGTTTGACATAAAAACGGTATTGCAAAATGACCCGCATGTGCTATAATTATTTTCATCCTTTGCGGGTGTAACTCAATGGCAGAGTTCTAGCTTCCCAAGCTGGTCACGTGGGTTCGATTCCCATCACCCGCTCCATAGACTGATGGTAGCTGTAAAAGGCTCCGAAATCCCTTGAAATGGCTGTTTCAGGGGATTTTTCTTTGCGGTGTATTTCCAAGTGTCTAGCTACGCTCATGGAAATTGTCTCCTTTTTACTACCATATCATTGAAATTGATGGTGAACTGATGGTTCTACGTTATGCTGTTTTTCCTCTGATCACGCGCAGTCTCGGCTTTTCTTCAAACCCCTCATGCCGTTTTTCCGATTCATCTGCATCATTTTCAGGCTTTTCGTTTTGCTCTTCATCCAGCACATTCTGAAACAGCTTCTTTATTGCTGAGTCCAAAGTGATTTGCATTGCGCCGCCATCTGGATCATATCCTGCATCCATCCATTTCGCGGCGCTCTTTCGCATATCGTCAGTAATGTGTGCATAGATGTTGGCGGTCGTCGATACGCTCTTATGCCCCAGCCAAGCCGAAATCTCAGCGATAGGCACACCCATACTTAACATATAGGTGGCCACGCTGTGTCTGAGGTCATGAAAGCGAATATGCGGCAAGTCATTATCGTCCAGCAGTCTTTTAAAATTGTTGGACAGACGTATAGGTCTGAGTGGCGCGCCGAAGTCATCAACCACAACATAATCACTATTCACCCATGCTTTACCCAGCTCAGATGCTTTTCGGTTTTGTTGTTCCATCACTTTTTGTAAATAAGCTTTAACCGGATTGATCATTGGCATCGTGCGCATGCTGGCCTCTGTTTTCGTGTTCTTGACATGCGGCTTTGCGCCCGCATAAACCAGGGTTTCTTCTATACGAATTTCCTTGCGTTCGAAATCTATCCGGCTCCACTTTAACCCTGATACCTCGCCGCGCCTAAGCCCATAGACTGAAGCCAGCACAATAGCTGATTCAAACAGACTGCCTTTGGCTGTCTGCCACAATTGTATGAGTTGGTCGATGGAATAAAACGAATTCGTGAACTTCTCCTTCCTCTTTGATTTGAGCTTAACCGGTTCCACAGGATTCATCTCAATCATCTCCTTCCTCACCGCATAATCCATGGCCAGTTTAATGTTGCTCAGCACCTTCTTAATTGTACAGACTTTCATAGGCGTTCCGTTTTGCGTTGACAAAGCCTGCATGTGCTCAACAAATGTCCAAAAATGTGCTGGACGGAGTTCTTCAACCGAGATGTTTAAATGCTCAAAGTATGGCTTAATGTATGCCTTGAAGTGCATACGATACGTTTCCAGAGTGGTCGCTTCGATTTGCTTTGCTTCCACATTTTCAAGCCAATCATGGATGAATCGGGTCAGCTCATGAGCGTCTCGGCCTGCCATGGTCAGCTCTCCTTCAAGTCCTTGGATCATCTCTTCCATTTTCCTCGTGGCATCATATTTCTTTTTGCACTTGGTTGATCTCGATATTCTTTTCTCTTCTCCGCTGGGAAGCATATATCTGATTTCAGCGTAATAATACGGAGAAGTCTTCTTTTGGCATATACATCCCTTGATGTCCCATTTTTGTTGACGTTCTTTTTTCACGTTTGATTCCTTTCTGCGCTAATAAAATAGCTGCTCCTTTCCGCGCTTGGAATCTCTCTTGCACCATTTAAACAGTCTTGTGAATTATAACATGGTGCATTTTGATCCTCAAAACCTGCCGATAAGATGGCCTTATTCAGATATTCATAAATAGCTGACTTGGTCGTGAGATATTTTCCTGCGATTTTAGCTGCCTTTAGTTCACCGTTTTGAATAAGCTTATACGTTGAGACTCGTCCTATTTTCAAAGTGTTCATCACATCTTTAATTGTCATGACCATATCATTATCTTTGTCAAAAATCATTTAGACCCCTCTCCTCCATAAATCATATTTGAATAAGAAACTATCATTCTGAGATTTCTATTAGCAATTTGAACGGCAATCGGCTTTTGCCTCATTGGTATTTCACCACCCCCTCGACGAGCGGGATGCACTCTGGGACCTAACCTCGACTATGCATAAGTATCATTATCCATCCATGTGGGTCTTCGCCTGAACCTGCCACAATTCATTTAGACATTGGCTTTTGTCGCTCTCGCTTTCGCGGTCATGGCGTACCTGTCATTCGGCTTTCCCTCCCCGGGTCACACG
Organism: Pseudomonadota bacterium; assembly: GCA_023419375.1. Lineage (GTDB taxonomy): Bacteria > Desulfobacterota > Desulfovibrionia > Desulfovibrionales > Desulfovibrionaceae > Desulfovibrio. Next base: position 4,827 of record JAEZYD010000058.1, on the reverse strand, counting down.
GAGAATGTATTCATCTTGCTTATATTCAGTTGTCAAAGATCAGCGAGCTAACTCTTCTCCTATATACCGAAAGGAAAAAAAGGGGCTTGTGTACGGATTTTTTCTCAAAGATTCACAGTTTGTTCGCATTTCAGTTCCAAGCCATATTCTCCTCACTCAGTGCTAATAAGAAATGTGTTCTATAAACCGAAAGGAAAAAAAGGGCCATGTGTTCCGATCTTTTTTGATTTTTCACAGTTTGTTAACATTCCAGTTTCACAAATCATTTTTCTCACCTCAGTGTCATTAGAAAAAATTCGCTCTATAATCTGAAAGGAAAAAAACTCACAACTGGTGCAATAAACTTTTGCCGTTCACAGTTTGTTTACTCTTTTCACCAACATCACGCTTCCTTCATTCGGTGTTAATAAAATTCGCTCTATATTCTGAAAGGAAAAAAACGCCCAAGTGATGCAAAAAACTTGTGTCGTATCATAGTTTGTTTACATTTTCAATCAGCATCAATTTTTCCTCACTCAGTGTCATAAAGAAATCGCTCTATATACCGAAAGGAAAAAAACAAGGATATGCGGAAAAAAATAAGCTGTTGTTCACAGTATGTTAAAAAGTTTTAAATATATTATGGATTTGTTTCTATATTGTAGTTTCTTATAGAACAATAATACTGAAATGCCCTAGAAACTCGAGTGCTCACTAAAATCCATCCTAAGAATGGGAATATGTTGATTCTTTTATATAAAGCCGTGCTATAATACGTAATAAAGCTCTTTAGGCTGGTTATATGAAAAGTTATAAATATGACGATTTTTCTTTTCAACAGGCAAAGATAGACGGTATTAATACCTCTAATAATATCCTTAAGAATGCGGCAATAACGCTGAGCATTGTCACACTGGCAACCCTTATTTCGTTCGCCCTCAGAGCGCTTTTACATCTTAACGAGTCTAGTTATATTATCACATACATGCTGAGCGTTCTTCTTGTTTCATATTTGACTCAAGGTTATAGCTACGGGATTATTGCTTCGGTTTTATCGGTTCTCGTGTTCAATTTCTTTTTCACAGAGCCATATTACACGCTCATGACATATAGCCCTGAATATCCGATCACATTTGTCGTTATGATGATCGTTTCATTGATTACCAGTACATTGACTACACGCGTCAAGTTTGAAACGAAGCGCGCAGAACTCAGAGAAAAGAGAATGCGCATGCTTTATCAGCTTGAACGTGATCTTCTGGCTATCAGAAATATAAAGGAAGTGGCGCAAGTTGCAGCAAAAGATGTGGCGCAGCTTATTGGCACCTCGGTTTTGGTGACAGTGTCGGATACCAACGGTCAACTGGGTGGTGGCTATATTGAGGGTGAAAACGTCTTTGATTCCGGCACAGAGCTTAGTGCCTGTATGGAAGCGTTTCGCTCAGGTAATGCATGCGGAACAGGGACACCACTATTCAGCGATAGCCGCGCCTATTTTCAGCCCATAAAGGGCCAGCGTGGAGTATTGGGTGTCATCGGGATTGCTTTGCCAAGCGGCTTTCAGATGCCTGAAAGCCAACGAATGTTTCCCGAAACAATCGGCGCACAAATTGCACTGGTCATAGAACGCGAGCAAATGTACGAAAGGCAGCAACGCGCCCAACTGGAAATAGAGCGAGAAAGACTTAAAGGTGATTTGCTTCGCTCTGTTTCCCATGACTTAAGAACGCCCTTGGCCGGCATATTAGGTGCCGCCAGCACAGTGAAAGAGAACTACGAGTTATTGACAGACGACGTCCGAAGGGATTTTCTTCAGGGAATTTGCACCGACGCAGAATGGCTGAACCATCTGGTGGACAATATCTTAAGCATGACGCGCTTCAGCGAGGGTACAGTGATACTGAAAAAAGAAATGGAAGCCGTCGAAGAGCTGGTTGCCGGTGCAGTACAGCGAATCAAGAAAAGGACGCAAAATAAGGATATCTCCATTTCAATACCGGACGAGTTGATCATGATTCCCGTTGAAGGTATACTCATTGAGCAGGTCATCGTCAATTTGCTTGATAACGCGATCAAGCATACGCCTGAAAACGCAAGGGTTCAAGTCGCCGTTGTAAAAGATGCTACTCATATTGTGTTCTCCGTTCATGACAACGGCCCCGGAATTCCCGAGGAGGAACTGCCCCTTGTTTTCGACAGATTCTATACATCGGCAAAGCAGGGCCGACGCGGATTCGGCCTCGGTCTGGCCATTTGTAAATCCATCGTGGAGGCGCATGGCGGGAAAATTACGGCTTATAACGATCCTGAAGGCGGGGCTGTATTTCGTTTTATCCTGCCGGAAAAGGAGTAGAAAATGGAACCTTTGATACTCATTGCCGAAGATGAAAAACCGATAAGGCATTTTATTAAAGTCTCGTTGGAGACTCAGAAATATAGTTGTCTGGAGGCACAGGACGGCTCAAACGCACTGATGCTCATCACATCACATAATCCCGATATTGTGATACTTGACCTTGGCCTGCCGGATATGGATGGTCTGGATGTGATCCGCAAGGTCAGGGAAAGGTCGCGCGTTCCAATCATTGTTGTTTCGGCAAGGGGGCATGAACGTGAGAAGGTGGAAGCGCTGGACGCGGGCGCGGATGACTATTTAACGAAGCCCTTTTCAGTGCCGGAACTGCTTGCGCGTATCCGTGTGGTGTTGCGTCGAAACACAACTGTCACGGACTCTGCAGCTCACTTTTTTGAGCTGGATCAATTAGTGATTGATTTTGAGAAGCGCCGTGTCACACTGGACGAAAAGCTTATCCATTTAACACCGACGGAATACAACCTACTTACCCTCTTGGCCAAGCACAGCGGAAAAGTGCTGACACACCGTTTCCTGATCAGTCAGGTTTGGGGCGCTTCAGTTGCCGACGATGCGCAGACTTTACGGGTCTGTATGGGGAACCTGCGCCGCAAAATTGAAAAGGACACGGCACAGCCCAGATACATAATAACCGAGGTAGGCGTGGGCTACCGGATGATGGATGAGTAATCTCTTTGTATCGCATACAATCGAATGTAACCGCTGAGGCGGTTTTTTTATACAATCTTTATGCCTCATGTATGTATCGTCACACCGTTTTTATACATTTCGCTCTATCATGAAATCAGCCAAGAAAAAGAAAGAGGGCTGAAAGAACATGAAAAGAAAAGCTGACTTGCCTGACCCGTTTTCTGAGATGGTCAAAGAAGCGGCAAAAACCTTGAGTAAGGGCAGTTTGTATGAAGCACTGCCGGTCATAAAGGAAGCGCTTATACTGAATACTGAGGCCGCTGAGCCACACAATCTTCTCGGCATATTCTTTGAGTTGAAAGGCGATGACAACAATGCCCGTAAGCATTACCGTGCGGCTTATGCGCTTGATCCGACTTACAAACCCGCATGCAGCAACTTAGAAAGGCTTGTTACGTTTGTATGGGGTCGTGTCAGCCGAAAATTTGATTACGGGATTGAGCTTCAAGATGAAAGTGAAGAGAAGACTGATAAGGCTGTTTCTGACTTGAGCCGCCAAGGTCTCAAAACTGTATAGCTTAAGGGAGTTTAATATATGTATATCATCATAGCTGGCTGCAGAAAAATCGGCTCTAATCTGGCGTTGTTGCTTTCTGAGGAAAATCATGACGTCGTGGTTATTGACAGTGACCCAAACAATTTTGACCATCTCGGCTCAGGCTTTAATGGCGTGACCATAGCGGGCATGCCGATCGATGAGGACGTGCTCCGCAGCGCTGGTATTGAAAAAGCGGACGCGCTTGCTGCGGTCACGAACGATGACAATATGAATGTCATGGTGTCTGAGATCGCGCGGGATCTGTTTCATGTTCCTGCTGTGATTACACGGCTGTACGATCCGGAACGTGAAATGGTGTTTAGAAAGATGGGTTTGACGACGATCTGCCCGACGACGCTGGCGGTTGACAGACTCAAAAACATGCTGATTCCGCCGAGCGAGTTTGCGACCCTTGATATTGGCGGCACGTCTGTTCGCTTTCGTATCATAAAGCCTGCAAGGCGGCTTTGGGGCAAGAGTCTGTCTGAAGCGAAGGAACCCTTTGTATTCGGAGTTCTCAGAAAAGGCAGATTCCAAATTGCCTGCGCCAAAACGGTCATCCTTGAGGACGACTCGCTTGTTATCCCTGAATATGCCCAGCAGGAAGGTGAAGCAGCATGTATATAATCATCGTCGGCGGCGGCAAGGTGGGCTATTATCTCGCGAAAACACTGGCTCCAGAGAAGCACAGGATTGTGCTGATAGAAGAAGATTTTCAATTGTGTGAAAAAATCGCCTGCGAACTCATTGACCTTGGTGTCGGGCTGATTCACGGTGATGGCACGGACATCAAGTATCTCAAGGACGCGGAAATCGAAAAAGCGGATTTACTGATCTCGGTGACGGGGCACGATCAAAACAATCTGGTTGCCTGCCAGCTGGCCAAAAACTATTTTGGTGTGGCGAGAACGATTGCCCGTGTGAACAATCCGAAAAACATCAATGTGTTTAAGCGTTTGGGTGTGGATTCAACAGTCAGCAGCACCGCGCATATTGCCGACATCATTGAGCAGGAAGTGGACTGGGCGGGCATCAACCGCATGCTGGCGGAAAGGGTTGGCGATGTGCGCATCAGAGAGTTTGCGGTGGCGGAGACGTCGTTATCAGTGGGAAAAAAGGTTGAGGCTCTGAGCATGCCCAAAGGAACGATATTGATCTCTGTGGTAAGAGATAAGGAAGCCATCATACCCAACGGGCAAACGCAAATCATGTCAGGTGATATTGTGGTGGCATTGACGAACGAAGG
>JAEZYD010000039.1 GCA_023419375.1 Pseudomonadota bacterium | reverse complement strand
CTTCCGGGTCGTAGCGGACGCGGACGGTCTCCTTGTGCCCGGTCTTGCCGGTGCAGACCTGTTCGTAGCTCGGGTTGACCATGTGCCCGTTGGCGTAGCCGCTGGCGGCGTCCGTCACCCCCGGCGCCATGCTCATCAGTTTTTCCATCCCCCAAAAGCAGCCGCCGGCAAAGTAGATGACCGACGGCTCCCTGTTTTCCCGCATAAAGCTTCCCTCCTGTTCCGGCAATAGCGTGCGCGTTTCGGCGCGCACGCATGCCACGAAATGTTTATACCGCAAAAATCCCCGGTCAATCAGAGCAATTGACAGGGATGGTATACTGACAGCGGAGGTGTGCGAAATGACGCTCCTGGAAACGATCGCTTCTTATACACCCGCCTGCGAGCAGGAGGCGGTGGACCGGCTGGTGATGCTTTCGGCGCTTGGGCGCGGTGAAAAGCTCTTAACGCGTGACAACCTCGTCATGCACTTTACCGGGTCGGCATGGATCACAAACCCGGCGCGCACGATGTCGCTGATGGTCTACCACAATCTGTACGATTCCTGGGCCTGGACGGGCGGCCACGCGGACGGCGAAGAGGACCTGCGCGCGGTGGCGATGCGCGAAGCCGAGGAGGAGACCGGCGCGCGCGTGCGCCTTGTCCGCCCGGAGGTGTTCTCGCTGGAGACGCTGACGGTCAACCCCCACATCAAGCGCGGCAGGTTCGTCCCCGCCCACCTGCACCTAAACCTGACATTTTTGCTCGAAGCCGATGAAAACGCGCCGCTCACCGTCAAGCCGGACGAGAACCGCGCGGTGGGCTGGTTTCCGCTGGCGGGCGCGGTCGCAGCCTGCACCGAGCATTGGATGCGCCCGGTGTACGAAAAACTGAACGCAAGGCTCCGCTAGGGTGTTGAAAATATGCTCCGCATCTTTTCAACGCGTAGAAGTCTGCGCGCGCCTGAAATTCTGCGGAATTTCCGGTGGCGCGCTGACCAATGGAGTTGTTTCCGCCAGGCTGCGTACTGACAGCAGAAACCGTTCCCGGCGCGCCTGTCGCCGGAAACGATGGAAGCAGTGATGATCAGACGCACCGGCAAAGCCGGTGCGTCTGATTGAATCCTTAGGGTTCCGGTCGCCCAAACCTCCTATAGTCGTCTGTGGAAAGCAGCCGCTCATCGCCGGTTCGGGCGGGCCATTTGTTGCGCATTGTAATACATTTGTCATAGTATATTTACAGGTGGCAAGGTTTGTGTTATAATGGCCCGGGAGGCGATACCATGCGCAAAGCGTTCCTGGCGGCCGTGGCCCTGATCCTGATCTTGGCGGTTCCGGCCGGCGCGGCGACCACCCTGAAAAAGTACTCGCTCGTCGTAAACGGCAAGAAGGTGGCGCTGACGGCGTCCACCGGCTACATCGGCAAATCCGGCGCCCGCATGACCATTCCGCTCAAAACCGTGTGCGACGCGCTTGCCATTGAGTACAATGTGGCGAGCGGCGGCAAGCTCATGTACATGCAGGGTCCGAACAACACCCGCGTGGCGGTGTGTTCGGGCTATTCATTCGCCAAGGTGGACGGCAAGAAAAAGTCCCTGCGCGTCAAGGCCTACCAAAAGGGCGGCCTTCTGATGGCCGACGTTGCGATTGTGAAGCTGCTTGGCGCGAACTACAAGACCGCGACGGCCGCGGCGCTCGCTTCGAAAGGGTATCCGGACGGCGGAGTGTCCATCAGCCCGTCCGCCGTGGAAGTCACCTTCCCGACGCTGGGGGAAGGAGACAGCTTTGCCGCTCAGCTGCCCGCCGCCAAATCCTGCGACCAGATGGTAGTCGTTCAGTACAAGAGCGGCTCCAGCGCCACCCTGACCCTGCACGAAAAGGATGAAAACGGCGTCTGGCGTCAGAAGCTGTCCTCCTACGCTTATGTTGGCAGAAACGGCATCGGCAAGACCCGGGAGGGCGACAAGAAGACGCCGACGGGCACCTACAACCTCACCGCGCCCTTTGGCATCAAGAGCAACCCCGGCACCAGCCTCAAATACGTCCAGGTAACCAAGAACCACTACTGGTGCGGCACGTCCGGCGACAAGTACTACAACCAGCTGATCGACACCCGCGTCACCAAGCGCGCGCGCAAAAGCTCCGACGAGTACCTGATCCGCTACAAGGGCGTGTACAACTACTGCGCGTTCATCGACTACAACGCCTCGGGCGCAAAGGGCAAGGGCTCCTGCATCTTCCTGCACTGCACCGGCTCCTCGAAGTACACCGCGGGCTGCGTGGCGGTGCCGGAGAGCGTGATGAAGAAGATCCTGATCGCGATGAAGCCCGGCTGCAAGATCGTGATCTATTAATGGGTACGCCGGAGGGCCCCCTGCAAGGGGGATCCTTTAACCCCTGCAAAAGGGAAAAATCGGGATTCATCAGATGAAAACAGGCTCCGCGGTTGATTCCGCGGAGCCTGTTGTTTGTTTGGGGGGTCATTCCTGCGCAGGTTTTTGCTGCGGCTGGGCCTGCGGCTGCGGCATCCGGGGCGGTAAGTTGCCCCGCTGCAATTGCTGCTGCCCCGAGGAGATGGGCCCTAGACGGTAGGAGAACATGATCGCCGAGTTGGGGCAGGCCTTGTAGAACGCGCGCTTGATGCGCTCGAGCACCATCTTGCCGGTGTCGTGGTTGACCAGCGGCAGCAGCAGCGCGTACTGCGACGCGCTGAAATGCGTGATGGTGTCGCCCTTCCGAAGGTTGGTGACCAGCGTCTTTTGCAGCGTCTGCATCACGTCGTTGAGGCGCATCGGCTCCATGGGCGTGCTGCCGATGGAGGTGATCATGATCAGCGCGATGAACATGGTGGAGCCCATGCGCTCCAGGTTTCGCATCTGCAGGTTGTAGATCTCCTTGAACACCGCATACTCGCACACGAATGCGCCGCGCTGGCTGCCGTATTCGGTCAGCTCCTTGCGGATGGCGTCTATGTCCATGTCCAGCGTCTTGCCCGCCTTCAGGATCTGCTAGTAAAACTCCTGGATGGCCTCCGGCGGCTGCATGCCCAGGTACCTCAGGTGCAGGTTGGTGGCGTGCTTGTACTGGATGAGCGCCTCGTTGTTTCGGTTGGTGCGGATCAGCGCGTTCATCAGCGCCAGATGGAGCCGCTCGTCAAACACGTCCACGTCCAGCGCCAGGCGGCAAACGTGGATCATCCGCTCGAAGTCCTTGGCGTCCTTCAGAAGGTCCAGGTAGTGGTAGACCATCTTCAGGTACTGGCTGTGCAGGTAGACGCTGCGGGAGCCCCCCCATTCCTCCTGCTCAAGCCCGGGCAG
>JAEZYD010000033.1 GCA_023419375.1 Pseudomonadota bacterium | reverse complement strand
AATATAATATTAATAAAATATAACCCCCCATTCCCCCGCACAGCATTGCGGATTTATCATAGACGCATCGTATACATATCCATTTAATTTGGGGAAAGTAACCCTTATGCCTATTGGTGGAGCACTTTGGACGAGCAGCCAGCATAATGACTATTATTATGGTGTAAGCGATAAAGAGGCTCGCAAAAGCGGTCTCAAAAGCTATGATGCTGACAGCGGGGTTTCCCCCTATGTGGGAATTGATGTCAAAGTCGATCTCTCTGAGAATTGGAATATTTTCATGAACACGAGAGCCACCTTTTTGAGTGATGAAATAACTGACAGTCCTATGGTTGATGAAGATGTAAAATACAGCTTTGGTGCGGGAATTACCTATCGCTTTTGATCATAAACATCACAATGAAGCTTCCGGCTTATTGTCGGCATATCGATGGATACAACAAAAGCCCCTAAAAATGGGGCTTTTGTTGTATATAAATGGGGGCGCTTTTCCGGCTTGCTTTAGGCTGAATAGAATTAAAGGCTCTCGACTGGTTGGGGTGCATCCCACTAGCCAGAATGGCTCCCAGCGTAACAGCTACTGCGTTGCGGGCCGAGCACCTGTGGCGATTTCATAGGGCCAATCGTTAATACCTCCAAAATCGTACACTTGCGTGTATCCAATTTTGATAAGATCATTTGCTGCTATGGCACTTCTACGACCACTACGGCAATAAATGAGAACCACCGCATCTTTATCAGGAAGTTCGGAAGCAGCACGGCTTTTCACTTCCGTATAAGGGATCAGGATAGTTCCTTTTATGTGCCGTTCCTGAAGTTCTTCTTCTGTTCTTACGTCAAGCAGCACATAGGGATCTCCGCTATCCATGATAGCCTTTGCCTGTTGCGCTGAAAGCTTTTTATACGCCGCGGCGCCGCTGTCCTGGACGCCGAATCCCATGCCCAACAAGACGAAAGACAAAGCCCCAAATAACATGGCGGCGACTGTTTTTTTCCACATGAAAGATCTCCTTTAAAACGAAGTTAGCGAATCGAAGCTGTTTCGGCGGGAGAATAACGCCGTCATTTGAAAGCGTCAGTGACTTTGTCACAATACGCTGCGTAGCCGGTGTGAGCGACAAGGGCAATCGGCATGAAGATAGGGGCTTGAGTTGAGCGCCTATCTGATATAGCAAAACGGCCCACTTACTATTGTGAGCCGTTCTTTGGGGTGAACTGGTGCCCAAAGAGCTTACACCGAATTTAGCTATAATTTATTGTTTCATTTCCGCGACAAGCGCACGCAAGAGTTGCGCTTGTTGTCTTAACTTACTCACTTCCGCATTGACAGCAGAAACACGATCATTATTGGTCTGCGCCACGGAATCAATGTCCTGAATGTAAGCTGTCATTTCGGACGTGGAGGCGGACTGCTCCTCAACAGCCGTTGCAATTGCTTGTACTTCTGCTGCCGATTGCTGAACAACTTCCTGTACCTGCTCCAATACTTGCGCCATGTTTTGCGAAAGAGTCTCTACAGAATCTATCGCATTCACGGCGGTTTCCGTCGACTGTGAGTTGCTGAGCGTCATGTCTTGTATTGTTTTGATCGCCTTTTCCACTTCTGTCGTTGATGCCATGGTTTTTTCGGCTAGCTTACGCACTTCGTCCGCAACCACAGCAAACCCTCTACCAGCATCCCCAGCTCTGGCGGCTTCGATAGCCGCATTAAGGGCCAATAAGTTTGTTTGATCAGCAATATCGTTAATTACACTCATAATTTCGCCTATATCGGCAGAACTTTTTCCCAATTGCCCCATAGACTCATTCAATGCATAGGTAATTTGCTTCAAGTTTTGCATTGCATTGATCGTATCTCCAGCAAGCTCTGCACTTTTAGCGGCCTCGTCCTTGGCATGATCTGTCTTTTCGGCGGCGACGGCAGCGCTTCGAGCAACATCCATGACCGTTGTATTCATTTGCTCCATGGCATTTAAGGTTTCATGTATTCTGTCAGCCTGCACTGCCGACCCTTGGCTAACGGCCACGGTTTGATCGCCCATAGATTCAGCAGAATTTTCCACATCCATGGCCGCGAGCTCAATTCGCTCAGCTGCTACGAGCAAAGCTTTTGCACTTTCTGTTGCCGTTTGCATGGCTTGCTGCGCTGCTGCTGCGGATTTTTGGGCATCTTCGGCTTGCCGTGCAGCTTCTGCTTCCTTCTCTTGAATGGAGGTTATGCTTTCTTTGAGTTTGACTACCATCGCATTCAAACCAGAACGCAATACAGTAATTTCATCTCTACCATTCAAGGCAAGTTGGACGTTTAGATCACCATTTGCAATAGCTTCAGCCGCTTTGGTTGCCTCATGCATAGGTACAGTTATTGAGCGGGAAATTAATATACATATTGGCAGCACAATAATTAGCAAGCAAGCCAGAATTGTACCAGATACAAACAATAATGTTGAAAATACAATTCCATCCATTTCTTGTATCATTGCAGTTTTTACAATATCGATATTATCTATGTAAATACCAGTGCCTATAAAATATTCACTACCTTTGATGGGGGTAGAATATGCAAGTTTCAGCGCGTCTTTGAGAGTGCCATTTGATTGGGGTTTGCCGAAAATATATGTAGTGAAGCCTCCTCCCTTGGCCGCCTGTTTAGCAAGCTCCTGAACATAGAAAACTCCGGTGGAATCTTTGCGATCTCCAAGATCTTGTCCTTGCAAAGCTTTTTGCGGTGGCAATGCTACGTTCACAGTCCCTTTGTATACGAAATAATAGCCAGAATTATCATCTTCAAATCGAAACGTATCTATATATTCACGAATAATGGAAAGCTCTTCTTCTTTGTTTGCTGCTGCTTTTATAGCTTTCTCTAAAATACTTGCAGCTGATTCGACAGCTACCTGAAGTTTATTTTTTTCTCCTGCAAGCATAATATCTTCTATTTTTTGAACAGAGTGTTCTTTTACCAAAGATGCTGTATACACAAGCATATATAAAACTAAAAAAATAGCGGCAGCCATTATAGATGTTAAAAAAATAATTCGCGCTCGAATAGAATAGTTGCGAAGCATATCAACTCCTTTCGAAATAATTTTTGCCGCAATGCTGTCCGGCTAAGGTGCGTTAAATATGTTCAAAATCTCCGAGGTTTATGCTACAAAACAGTTGCATAACCCATTGCAGCCCAAGGAGATTTTGAACATGAGCCATCATAATACACTCTTTTCTCAAATGCTATCATTGATTCCCAGACATGTTTTTCAGAAACTGGAAGCCCGGCATAAAACAGGTCGTTCTTCTCGACAATTCGGCTTTAAGGAACAGTTTACGGTCATGGCTTTTATCCAGCTTGCAGCAAGGCGCTCCAGGCGTGACGGATTGCGCTGTTTGGCCGCCTGCGGCAAGAGGCTGTATCATTTTGGCCTTTTTCCCGTTGCACGTTCCACTTTCTCCGATGCCAACAACTCCCGGCCTGTGGGCTTTTTCAAAGATCTATTTGCCGACATGTACAGCCTGTGTGTTCCCAAGGCCTCCAAACACAAATTTCATTTCAAATGCAAACTTTACAGCATGGACGCCACCACCATCAGCCTGTGTTTGTCGCTGTTTCCCTGGGCCACGTTCCGCCAAAACAAGGGCGGCGTCAAAATGAACACAGTGCTTGACCACGATGGTCATATCCCGGCATTTGTCACCGTTGATGTGGCCAAAACGCACGAAAGCCGTATGGCGAAAAGTCTTTCTCTGCCCAAAGGCTCCATCGTGACCTTCGACAAAGGCTATGTCAGTTACCCCTGGTTTCAGACCCTGCTCGAAAATGGCATCTTTTTCGTCACCCGCCTGAAGGACAACGCTGTTTACAAACTGCTGGAGCGCCGCCCGGTGAACCGCACAAGCGGGGTTACTTCCGACCACATTATCGAAGTGAAGCACAGCCGGGGAAAAGTCTTGCGCCTGCGTCGCATCGGCTACCGGGACGCCGAAACAGGCAAGCGTTACGAATTTCTGACAAATCACTTTCGCCTGTCCGCCCGCACCATCGCCGATATTTACAAAGAACGCTGGAAAATCGAACTCTTTTTTCGCGAAATCAAACAGAATCTACGCATCAAAAGCTTTGTCGGGAACACGGAAAATGCTGTATTGATTCAGATTTATACCGCGCTGACCGTCTACCTGCTCCTGGCCTACCAGAAATTCCTGAGTAAAACAGGGCTGTCCGTGCAGCAACTTTTCCAAATCGCCTCACTGAACATCCTCGGAACAGACTCGCTGGAAGAACTCCTGAAGCCCCGACGACGAAAAAATGAAAACCTCTATAACCTCAGTCTGTTATCCTTGGCAGCTTAACCGGACAGCATTGATATTAGCAATAAGATTTGTGCATTTTTTTGCACAAATGAAAACATCTGTGCAAAAAAATCTGCACAGTACAGTGAGTAGTTTTCACCCATCGATTTGAGTTGGCGTGTATTTTTTACGCATAGCAAACTAAAAAACGCCCAAGCCTTATAAGACCTGAGCGTTTTCATTAAGCATGAAATCTAGCCTGGGGTGTTATGCCTCCGAAGACCCCTTGCACTCCGGCCAGCCGGAGCAGCCCCAAAAATCATAACCGCCCTTGCCGTCTTTGCCAGGCTTTTTCACCCGATGCACCATAGGTTTGCCGCATTTTCCGCAGACTTTGCCCGTGGCCTTGGCGAACTCCCGCACTTCCCTGGAAAGCTGCTCATGGGCCGAGGCTATGACGGTGCGGTATTCCGCCTTTCCTTCCGCAATATCATCAAGGGATTGCTCCATAGTGCGGGTGAAATCGTATTCGATGAAGGAAAAATGCCCGGAGAGGCCGGAAACAATCTTTTCACCCAAGGGCGTAGGCACAAGGAAGCGTTTTTCCGTGGTGACGTATTTTCGGCTGGAAATGGTGTCGATGATCGCCGCATAGGTGGACGGACGGCCAATGCCGCGCTTTTCCAGTTCGCGGATAAGGCTGGCTTCCGTGAATCTGGCGGCGGGTTTGGTCTTTTTCGTTGTGACTGTTCCTGTCAGCGCCGTTGCCTTTGTGCCGGGCTTCATGGCCGGGACGGGATTGGAAGGCTCTTTCTGGCCTTCTTCTGCTCCTTCATCCGGGCCATTTTCCTGATCGGCCAGAACCTTCCAGCCTTGCGAAAGCAGAGTGCGGCCCTTTGCCTCAAATAGCGCTTGTTTCCCGTCCAGCTCCGCGCCGAGTTGGAGTGTCCGAACCGCATAAACCGCGTCTTCCAACTGGCAAGCCAGAGAGCGCAGCAGGATAAGGCGATACAAGGCTTTTTCGTCCGCCGTTTCCCCGGCTTCCTCAATTTCAATGTGGGTCGGTCTGATTGCCTCATGAGCTTCCTGCGCCCCCTCTTTGGATTTCCAGGTACGGGGCGTTTCCACCAGCGGCCAGCCCTTTGCTTCGCAATACGCCCGGATAGCGTGTACCGCTTCTTGCGAGAGATTGGGGCTGTCCGTTCTCATGTAGGTAATCGCGCCTTGCTCATAAAGCCGTTGCGCCAGTTGCATTGTCTGCTTGGGGGTAAATTTCAGTGACGAGCTGGCGGCTTGCTGCAATGTGGAGGTGGTGAAGGGAGCCGGAGGCGCGGCACGGCTTTCGGATTCCTTGCAGTCCAGCACGTCCAGCGTCCGCAGCGCAGCCGCCTTTTCCGCAAGGGATTTATCCAGCAAATATTCCTGCCCCTCTTCGATCCAGGGCTTGATCAGAAGCGCGGCTTTCCAGCCGTCCGTGATATTGTCCACATTTTCAAAGGTCAGTTCCGCGCCGTAGTGCGTTGTGCTGGAAAAGGCTTTGATTTCCTTTTCCCGATCCACTACCAGACGCACAGCCGGGCTTTGTACCCGGCCAGCGGAGAGCTTTTCGCCGGAGGCATTGGAGAGCGGCCCGGAAACCATGTAGCCGCAAAAGCGATCCAGAACCCGCCGCCCTTCCTGTGCAGCGACCAGGGCCATATCAATGGAACGTGGAGTGGAGAGCGCGGCGCGTATGGCCGCTTCCGTGATTTCCGTATAGGTGACGCGCTTGGCATTCTTGAGTTTCAGGGCGTCTTGCAGATGCCACGCAATAGCTTCCCCCTCTCTATCGGGGTCAGTGGCAAGAAAAACCTCTTCCGCGTTCTTCACCAGCCCGGCCAACCGGGATAAAACATCTTTGCCCCTGTCCGTGGGCAGATACTGCGGTTTGAAGTCGGGAGCGGCCACGCCCATTTCCTTGACGGGCAGATCGCGCACATGGCCGACAGAAGCGGCAACCTTCCAGCCGGGGCCGAGGATTTCCTGTACCTTTTTCACTTTACCGGGGGATTCAAGAATCAAGAGTTTCGCGCACATGACTTTTCCTTAAAGGGCCGTCAGGCGGCGCGAGATTGGGACGCATGGCCCGCAGAGTTTTGAACTATCCGAAAATGACTATGGCGCTTGGGAACGGCGCGGCATGTTCCGCGCCTTCAAAGCGCACCCGTCCGCGCAAAAAATGAATATCGCCATAGGGAATGACAAGATCATGCCACCATGCGGTATCCGTTCTGGCCGGGAGAAGGCAGACAACACGATCCGCGTGGCCTTTATGCACTTCCCCCACTGCCTTGGCGATCCAGCGGCCTATTTCCCGGCCATACGGCGGGTTCATCCAGCAGGTGCCACCCCATTTTTGCCAAAGGCCATTGATGGCGGGCGTGAAGAAGGAACTGCACTTGGAATTCTCCGATGTGGCACAGACATCCAGAGTAAAGGGACCATGTGAAATATCCCAGGCACGGAATAGTTCCCAAGGCGTTGACCAATCCATTTTTTTGCTGGAGAAATGCACATTCCCAAACGATTTTCCCGACATGACGTTTCCTTATAGGGGCCGTCATGCGGCGCTGGGCTGGGGCGCGAGGCCCGCAGGAATATGATCAGTTTTTTTTGAACCACCGTTGAAGGTGGCAACATCTTCTTTGTAAAAGCGCCTATCCAGATCCGAAACGCTATGATTTCCTGCATACCTCCTGTGCTGCTCCGGCAACCAGGACTCCATTTCAAGCATGTGCTGCCAAAGAACAGGAAAATGGTGATACAGCTTTCTGGCGTGTTCAATACCGCCCAAGGGGCAACACCAGCAACTTACACGGTCAAAAATATCGTACAGTCCGCCCCAAAAAAGGCCGCGTTCCTTGCAATACTCCAATGCCTGTTTTTCGGATATTCCCCATTCCACCATAGGATAGGCGTAAGTTTGAAATCGCAGAGCTTTCTTGGCTTTGTGTTTCTCAACACGATCCGGCTCATCGGACGCATAGCCAAGGCACTGAACGACAGGGAGGTGAACCCCTTGCCATGTTAAGGAATTTGCATATGCGTTGATAGCGCGGGTTTTTTCACCAGTACACCAACGCCGCATTGCGGACGGCCAACCATAGCCCTTGCGTGTATTAATATTTCTTGTTCGGCTCTTCCGAGCAAAGAGGAAATCAAAATCGTCACGCGGCAACAACCAAGTGATTTTTTGTTTGATAATGTCCTCAACCTGTGCAATGTGCGCCTCCATATGGGGAAACTCCCACCCAGTATCAAAATAGACAATATCAGTCATTTTGATCCCAAGTTCATGAAGCCGCAGCACAAGATAGGTGCTGTCTTTTCCACCAGAAAATGAGGGAACAATGCTTGCCGCCCGCCAACTATATTTTTTATTGAAGGAGTGCGCGTTCATAAGGACAACTCCCGCGCTTTTCCTCGATCCTGGCCTTTTTCCCGCTCAACATCCTTTTGCAGAACAAGGCCCACTTGCCGTTTCACTTCATCCAGCCCACGCGACTGGTGCAGATCGTTAAAATCCGTCAGCCCCTTGCCCCGTTCTTCATCGGTGAAGATTGGCACAACAACCTTGCCGCCGACCTCTTGGGCCGCTCTTTGCGCCAATTCCACGCCTTTGTTCCACGGTTCAACACCATCCGGGGTTTTGCGGGTATGTTTGTGGTCATTATCGGCGCAGATGGTAATGGCGGCATTGGGGAATTTTTCCCGCAGCTTTTTGGCTACAGGCTCCAGATTGCCAGCGTCAAAGGCCACGGCTACAGGTTTTTCCGTTGCCATGTGCAGCGTTGCGCCCGTGGCGTAGCCTTCGGCCAGGATGATTTCCCCTTGGGCCAAATCTTTGGAAAGGTCTTTATCGGGATCGGCAATCATATGGAAATTGCCGTTTTTCTCCATCCCGTACATGAAACGCTTTTCACCTTCCGGGGAAATAGTTTGCAGACCGCGCAATTCCTTGTCCACGGTCATAACGGGAACAAGCAGAGTGCCGTCCACATCCTCACGCACCCCGAAAGGCTGAACGCCCTTGGCCTGCAAATAAGGGTTATCGGCAGAGGCCCAATCGTGGGCGATCCATTCCGTATGCGCTTCCCGCGCCGTTTTGTGTTGCTGTTCCAGAATGAGCCGCTGCCGTTCTTCCCGCTTTCGGGCGATTTCGGCGCGTTGGGCTTCCAACTGCTCTTTGGTCAGGGTGTGACCCGTGGCGGCCCAGGTCGTTTTTTCGCCGGCGCTGAAATTCTGCATCCAGCCGGCAGGACGTTCATCGAGATAGCCGCAATATGCGCCGTCAAGATCGCCGCCGTTCCTGCCAATGAGCGGAACGCGGTGTATCTGGCCGTCCATGATCGGCGCTTTGCCGCGCAGATCCAGCCCGGCATTTTCCAGAGCGTGAGCAAATTCCTCTTGCGGCGGCATGGACGGTTCCGGCGCAGGGGCTTTTTCCGGCATCCATGCGGCCAGCGGCGTGAGGTCGGTTCCTTCCGGCGCGTACCAGAGCTTATTTTCTTTATCCCACTTCGCGCCGAATTTCTTTGCCCGCTCCTTTTCCTTGTAGGGAACGGTGAGGAAGGTTTTTTCCCTGGCCGGAGCAGCGGGAACGCCCATAGCGGCAATTCCCTCTTCTTTTTCAAGAGCTTTCCCGCGTTGCGCGGCCTTTTCCGGCCGCACAGCCTGTTCCGGGCCTTCCTGCCGGAGTTCCTTTTTTCGTTCCAGGTCAAAGACGTATTCCTTGATTTTTTCCGCATCCCGGCAAGCCCGTACAATCTCGTAGGGGTCTTCTTTCAGAACTTTGATCCACGACTGCACATAGGCGGCATGTTGGCCGGGGTCATGGCCGACTCCAATATCTTGCCCAAGCATCCATGAGGCGATTTCAGCCCGGAGTTCTTCACGGGCGTAGGTTTCCGAGCCGAAAGGCCCGTTTTCGCGGTTCAGACGGGTTTCGTGGCGCGTCCAATGCCCAAGCTCATGCAGGGCCGTGGAGTAATATTTGTCAGGCGCGTCAAAGTTTTCCTTGGGCGGCAAATGAATGGCGTCTTCCGCGTAGCGGTAGAAAGCCCGGTTACTCTGATCGTGTTTTATGGCCGCGCCGGAAGCAGCAAGGATGTTTTCCGCCTTTTCTATGGGTTCCCACTCGTAGGCTTTATCCGTGAGCTGGATAGGCGGGATGCCGTCAACCTGTTCAGCATTGAAGACATGGGCGAAACGGATAATGGGCTTGTCCAGTTCCACTTTTTCTTTCTCCGGCTTGCCGTCCGCATCGAGGACGGGATTGCCGTCTTTATCCAGCTTGTTTTTTTCGTCAGTGAACTGGAAATAGACCACGGGCGTGGCCTTGCTGCCGGGCAAAATGCTGTAGCCGTTATCATTGGCCTGTTTCAGCGTCATCCAGCGCGGATCGTCATAACCGGAAAGCGCCAGATGTACCCGGTTCATGCCCCGGTATACCGTGCCAGAAGCGGGGTTGTGCGGAACCGAAGGCGTTCTCCCCGGCGTCCAGGGGGTTTGCCACGGGGCTGTGCCTTCTTCCAGGCGTTCAATGATTTTGCTGGCGAACTCTTCATGGAATGGCGGACGCTTCGCCTTTTGCGGCTTTTTGGTTTTATCCGACATAGACCACCTCCCCCCCGTTCTCGGAGTCGGTAACGGTCAAAAGGCCGTCCTCCACAATGTCGGCCAGGGTAATGGCTTCTTCCACAAACGCGCCCAGATAGTCCGCAACATCGGGATCGAGCGGGATGCCGAGAACAACCGGGTTTTCCTCAATTTGCCGGGCAATGGCCGTTGCCGCGGCGCGTAAATATTCCTTGTTTTGCATGGTCACTTTCCTTTGGGGTTAAAGAGAAAAACGGGTTTGACCCGCTGGAGACTTTCCAGCGGAACAAACCCGAAATAACGGCTGTCGAAACTGCCGGGATGATCGGCCAGCACCAGCGCCATGCCGGGAGGCACGACACCTGGAGCCAGGGCCGGAGACATGGAGCGCCCATGACTGTCCACGGCGCGGATCGGGAACGTGGCGGGATCAACAAAATCGCCCGGCAGCGCGGCCAGTCGCTTGAGCAGGGGCCGCAACCCGGAGGGGCAGGAACCAGGTTCCAGGTAGCCGCGCTCCAAAGCCAGTTCCGCGAACTCGCCTTCCAGACAAAAACTCACCAGCTCGTTCTTTTCTGGAACGCCGGGAACAATGCGGTAGACGCCCTTGGGCAAAGACGGCGTGGGATTGAAGCGAAGGCCCGCGCCAAAGGTCAGAGCGAACACCAACACCAGCCATATCACCGCAAACAGCGCCCGCCGCGCCAATCTACGCAACGAAATACTGTTCACTGGAAGCCTCTTTCTGTTCAGGGGGAGCGGCGGCGGGAGCTGGCGTTGCGGCATACCACGCCGCAGGGCGCGGCTCGTAAATGGAATCCGTTATGCCGCTTTGATATTGGGGAGTCAGGCCGGGAACCGGAATTTTTGCGCGGGCCGAAAAAACCGGATCGAAGAAATAGAGAATTTGCCGACCGTAGATAGGCGATTGCCCGGCTGTGAAAATCAGCATATCGCCGGGCTTTATCACTTTGCCCTGCGAGTCCTTTTCCGGGCCGGGGAGCCTCATGCACTCGTCGGGCGTGAGCAGGGGCCGGGCCGTTTCCGTCACGTTGACCGAGGCGTTTTTCATATGCCCCGTTCTGGAGCCGGAAAGGGATACCTTTTCTTCCACGACAGTGGTTTTGCCCGTCATGTCGGAAAGGGTTTTGGCCGTTTCAATGGTGTTCGGCGCGTAGGCAATACGCACATGGCAGTTCGCCATGAGCGCGTTATCCTTGCCGTACACGGCATTGAGTTGGGTAATGTCCTGAACGATGATGTAGACCTTGCCGCCGTAACCGGCGATATAGGCCAACGCCTTTTCCATGATCGGGAGCTTCCCCAAGCTGGTGAACTCGTCCAGCAGGAGCAGAAGGCGGTGTTTGTACCCGGCCACACTTCCGCCGTCGGCAAATTCCATTTTTGAGCACACGCGGCGCACAATCATATCCACCATAAGCCGGAGCAAGGGCCGCATCCGGTCAATATCCGCAGGGGATATGACAAGATACAGATTCACCGGCTTTTCATGGTTCATCAGGTCATAGACGCGGAAATCACAAGAGGCGGTGTTCAGTGCCACCACCGGATCGCGGTACAGCGCCAGATTGGTCAGCGCCGTGGAAACAACGCCGGATGCTTCATTTTCCGCCTTGTTAAGCATCTCTCGCGCAGAGCTGGCGATAAAGGTGTGGGCTTTATCGCCACCTTCGGCATCGGGAAACATCCCTTGCAACAATTCCGCATGGGGCGTTTCCACCATTTCTTTGAACAGGTCTTGAATGGTGCGGCTCTCGTCCGCCAACATGCAGGAGAGGTCATAGAGGGTTGCCGTCCGCTTTTGGGCGTGACGTGTCATAATGCAGCAATGGAGGATCGCCCCGCCGAGCATGGCGAAAGCCGCCTTGCTCCAATGGTCTTCAAGCCCCTTTCCCGTAGGGTCAACCAGCATGGCAGCCATATTCTGCACGTCCGGTATCGCCAGCAGCGTATCGAGGCGGATTTCTTCCAGGGGATTGAAGCGAGCCGACGCGCCGGAGGGATCGGAGGGATCAAACCGCAAAACAACCTGATCTTGCGATTTGCGCCACCCGGCAGTTAAGGCCCAGTTTTCGCCTTTAATATCAAGAACGATGCTGGAGCCTTCCCAGGCCAGCAGCGTAGGCAGAATCAGCCCCACGCCCTTACCGGAGCGGGTAGGCGCAAAGACCATGATGTGTTCAGGGCCGTTATGCCGGAGGTAGAGTTGCGTTTCTTCGGGCCTGGAGTGGAGTTTTCGCAGCAGGAGCGCGGCACCGGCATACTTTTTAAGCCAGCCGCCCACATAGACGCCCTTGCCTTCAAAGTAGCCCATCGTGCGGATTTCTTTTTCTTCCGCCCACCGCGCCGAGCCGTGCAGATTGGCGTTGGAGCGCAATTTCTTCTGAAAACAAAGCCAGACGCCGATAATGACGAATTGCGGGAGCAGGAAAAGAACCTGGCTGTGGGTAATGGCCTGATCAATAAAACCATAGGTATCGCTTGCCCCGAACCGCTCTTGCCAGACGAAGGCCGACCAGGGCGCGTACCAGGGAAGGCCAAAGGCGATCCCCCACGGCTGGCCGAGAGCGGCTTGATAATCGAAAAACGCCGCTATGCACTGTGTTGCCAGAGCCATGCTGCCAAGACCGAGCAGCAGCATGAACGGCAGGTAGAGCCAGCGCAGCGGCGTTTTTTGCGGGGATTTCTCCCCCAAACCGTATTGAACTTTTTTCGCGCACATGACGTTCTCTTGTGGAGGCCGTCAGGCGGCGCGGAATTGGGGCGCATGGCCCGCAGGAAGAAAGAATTATCGTTGCGGGCGGTAAGGCCGCTCAAAAACCATATCCTTGGTCACAATGACGTTGAACTGGTAGCCGGGCCGGATTTCCAGCGTGGGTTTGATGTTCAGATTCTTTTGCAGCAGTTGGAGCGTGGCTTGACCGAGTTGCGCGGCCAGGGCGGAACCCATTTCATTCTGGAGCGTGGGATTGTCGCTGTCGGAATTGCTGTTATCCAGGGTATCCATCGTGTAGGCCATACCGCCGCTGATCATGCTCATGAGAATGGCCGAGCCGAATATGCGGAAATAGTGATTGTCCACTTTGTCGATATACCCGGCATAGCCGCTCATATCCGAACCGGGCATGGCTCCAAGGGTGACAGCCGAGCCGTCGGGAAAAACGACACGGTTCCAGGCCACCAAAACCCGTTCCTGCCCGTAGATTACGCGGGAATCATAGACACCGAAGAGTTTTGCCCCTTGCGGCAATAGCAGATGGTTCCCCGTGGCCGTATCAAAGACGTTTTGCGACACCTGGGCAATGATGTTGCCGGGCAGATCGGAATTGATGCCCGTCACCATAATGCCGGGAATCACCGCGCCTGTTTTGACTTCATATTTTTGCCCGGCTGTGCGCGAGTGCGGCAGAATCCAGCTCGTATCTTTCCCGGCCCGGTCAAAGAACGCCTCTTTATCCTTGTCCGCAGCCGGATCGTAGCCGTTTTCCCGCAGCGCGGAAGTATCGGGCATGGACATGGAAGGTCTGTCAGGCGCGGAGCCGGAAGGCGTGTACGAAACCGGAGCCGTGCTTGTCTGGCTGGACTTCTGAACGCCGAGGGGAGCGGAAAGCGCGGTCAGTTGGGCTTGCGCCTTCATGCGCCGGAGGTTTTCCAATTCCTGGCGGTAATTGTCGGACTGGCTTTTATCCGACTGCACCACGATCAGCGGTTCTTTCTTCGTGCCGTTTTGTGCTGGCGCATCCGGCACGACCAGGGCGGGCGATCCGGCTGGCGGGGCCAGGGCGAGGCCGCGCCCTTCGCCCATGAGCAGCGGCTTTTCTTCCTCTTTAATATCGACTTTCGGCGTTCCGGCCTGTTCTTCTTCCTGATTGTGGGCAAAGTTCACGCTGTAAACCAGAACGCCAAGCAGGAACAGCCCGGCCAGCAGCACGGCATAGAGCGGCCATTTGCTCATGCGGGCGGCATCGACCTTTTTTGTCGGCTCCAGACTGTTAGGGGTAGTATCAGACATATTTCCCCCTATTCCGAGAGGAAACTGCGGGTAGCGTCATAGGCTTTCCCCGCCGTTTCTTTTGTTTTGTCCGCAGCTTTTTGCAGCATGGAACGCCTGAACTCTATTTCCGTGCGGCTTTGCCCGGCTTCGGGCTGGCCGCTGGCGGTGTAGGCCCGCGCAATGGATTTTCCCTGTTCCCCGGTATCCGAAATGCGGAGTTGCAGATACCACGCGCTTTTTTCGTCCATTGCGTCCAGGGTGTAGGCGATAGCCAGGGCGTCAGGCCGCGCATCGGGAACCAGCGTAAAGCCCCTTGTCCGCAAACCGTTCTCAAAGGCTTGTGCAAAGCCGTTATCCACGTCTTTGGCCGGAACGAGGTGAACGGCTGTATATCCTGGAGGATATAAAGAAGAGAGACAGTCCACGGCATCAGCGGCGATAGCGGCAACCGCATTACCTTCCGGCAGCGGCCCGCAGTAGGAATCCACAGGCCCGCGCCCCGCGCAGCCCGAAGCCAGCAGCACCATGAGCAGCAGGGGAAAAATGAGAGTACGCATTACCTTTTCCCCCTTATGACTTCCACTTTTTCTTGATCACCGTCTACGCCGACAATGAGCGCGATCCGCTCAAAGAGGCCGTCAACAACCATTGCCGCGTCATTCACCCGGTAATTCACCAGCACGTCACGGCTTCCCTTGCGGACGAGCAGCACCGGCATTTCCCCGGACGCGGTTTTTTCCGGCAACCGGATAAAAGTTTGCCGCCCATCGTCATAGACCCGTTCCGGCTTCCAGGTGGCTTTGCCCTTCACTTCGTAATTGAAATTGAGCCTGGATAAATCCGCTTGCTGGCCGTCAATGGTGGTGGAGTTCCATTCCTGTTCCTTGGCTTCCCTTGCTTGCCGAGCCGCGCTCTGGCGGTTCAGAGAATCTGCGTAGAGAAAACCGACATAGGGCGTGTAGCCTTTGCGTTGGGAAACAAGCCGCAGGTGGTACACGCGGCGGTTTGTGGTGATAACCGTGGAGCTTTCAAGCCCGGCATCCACGGGCTTGATAAACAAATGCACTCTGGCGTCAGAGCCGGA
The DNA here is from genome assembly GCA_023419375.1 of Pseudomonadota bacterium. Taxonomy (GTDB): domain Bacteria; phylum Desulfobacterota; class Desulfovibrionia; order Desulfovibrionales; family Desulfovibrionaceae; genus Desulfovibrio. The sequence continues at coordinate 10,158 of JAEZYD010000033.1, read as the reverse complement.
GCCAGCGGAGCCGGATTCCACCATCCAGCGGGCCGAGTCTCCCACCACGATTTCATTGACGATCTCTCCGGCTTCCAGTTCCACGTCAGAAACTTGCATGGGCGTTGCCACAATGGTGGGCAGACTCGCCCCGTGGACGTAAACCACCTTGCCGCCACCGGAGAGAACCGGATCAATATTCTGCCGCGCCCAATCGTCCGACAGGCTAAGAGCCTTTCTTTCCTTCGGCGTCAGCGGCACGACCTTGGGGCTGATATAGTCAATTTCCGGCACGGCTTTCCCACCATCCACGCCACCGATGCCGTCTATGGCCGGAGGATAGCCGGGGGGAATATCTTGGGCGGCAAACGCGGTGTTGGCGCAGAGCGCCAGGGCGAGAGTCAGAAACAGTATCTTTTTCATGGCAAACCTCATTATTCTTTATTGGCGGGCATGGCCGGAGCATTCGCGCCCACGACTTTGCCAGCGGAAAGTGCTGTGATGTAAACGCCGCCCGGATTGCGGAGCAGAACGGCGTCCGCCGTGGGCGGGTTGACCTGGATCGTCACCGTGGCCTCATAGGAGTGGGAATCCAGCATGACGCCCGCATGACTGCGGACGGTTTCAACCCATTCCACCCGGTAGGAATCGGCACTGACCGGCAGCGGCAGCCCCTTGATTTCCACATGCACCAGCTTGCCGCTTTTGGCGATTTCATAGGGATTATTGGCCTCGTACCACTGGCGCAAAACGCCTTTGGCGCTTCCGGCCATGAAGAAGGAAAGCCGCTCGATCATTTTTTGCTGGAGTTCAACGTCCGCCGTGACCGTGCGCCAATCGCTGATGCACTTGGCAATCTCGGCCTGAATAAGCCGTTTCGGGGTTGCGCTGGCTCGATCAGCCCGTGCCACAGTTCCCATGTTGCCGAGTTTGTCCACTTCGATGATGTAGGGAACCGTCTTGACCTGACTGGCCTGTATGACGTTGCCGGTGATGGAAACCACCGTGATAATCAGACAGATAAACGCCGCCATGCGCCATTGGGCCGCCCGGCTGATATAGGAGCCGTAGCGTTCAAGCCATTCTTCACGCCCGTTCAGGTAGGGGCTTCCCCCTTTTTCCGCTACGGGCGGTTTTGCTTTTGATTTGAAAAAAGACATAGATACCGCCTATGAGTTGTCGTTATTCATTTTTGCCCGTTCAAGCCGATCCTGCATTTCCGAGCGGGTACGGGTACTGAGGGCTTTTTCCCCGGAAGTTTTCGCGTCCTGCCGCGCTCCCCACATGGCTTTCGCCATGCCCGCCGCTTTGCCGAGGCCCGTACCGCCTTCCATTCCGGCCACCTTTGCCGCGTCTTTCACGTTCTGGACGGTGTTGCTTCCGGCAACCATTGCGCCGATAGCCGCACCGCCCACGGCGGCAGCCGAAGCGGTGAGCGCCGCGCCGCTGGAAACGTGGGAACCGTTGATAATGCCCGCGCACACGTCAGGCAGGGATTTGACCAGGGCGAGAAGCACCACGGACGCGCCAATGACCACAAAAATATCCTGCAATTCCGCCGTGGACGTAGAAAAGCCCTCTATAAAGGCAATGCCCACGCCGAGAACGAGTTGCATGACAAAGAGCTTGAAGGCCACAGCCAGAACGTAGCGGATCGCGTTGACGGCATAATCCTTGAGAAAGGAACTGCCGCCGAAACCGACCAGGATAACAGCCGCCGCCATTGCAATCATGGCTTCGCACTTGATGAACACCACTTGCGCGGAAATCAGCGCGAAACAGATAATGATCACCAGGGCGGCAATAAGCAGAGCAATGGAGTTGCCCGGCGACCAGATGGAGAGTTTGTCCAGAACCAGCTTGACGAGCTGCATTCCTGTCAGGAACGGGGATTCCGAAGAGTAGCCACCCGGCGTCAGTTCCCTGCCGATTGCGCCCAGGCCGTTAATCAGGTTCCAGGCCCATTCCTGATAATAGTTGATAACGGCCATGAAGAACCCGGCCATGAGCAGGAGCATGACGAACTGTTTCAGAATATCGCCAAGCTGGTCACGATTGAGCGCGGCCTTGATGCCGAGAAAGCAGACCTCCAGAATAACCAGCCAGCGGAACACGACCAGGGCGTACCGTTTCAAAGTCGGTTCCCAGGTGCTTGTTTTGTTGTAAAACTCATGCACCAGCCGGGATACGAAATCTTCATCAGCGGCAAGGGCCTGTTCCGGCAGGAGCAGGAGCGCCAGCGCCGGAAGGCAGAGCGCGGCCAGTAGTAAAAAGTGCCTCTTCATAGCCGCCGCCTAAAAGGGATCGGGCTTGGCCTTCGACTTGCCGATCCGGTTTGTTTTCAAGGTGTTCCGCCATGCCTCTTCCGACATTTGACTTTCTTTTTCCGCCTTCATCTGGCTGGCCAAGTTCGACTGCACCTGTGTGGCCATGAGTTCACGAAGCTGCCGGGCTTCCTGCACCTGGAGGGCCGAAAGCTGATTCCCGGCCATGATCGCCTTTTGCTGGCCGTCAGGCGTGGAAAGCAGTTCGTCAAGATAGGATTGGAAGCGCCCGGCGTCCTTTTGCAGATCGTCAAGCTGGTGGCCGGAAAGCTGGAACGTGGCTTGGGAAGCCTGATCCACGCTTTCAGACCATTTATCCCACTGCTGCTGATATTTTGCGTTGGCGGCTTCCACCTGTTCGGGGCTGGCCCCGGCCAGATCACCAAAAAGCGATTGTTCGGGGAACAGGGAGTTGAACACTTGCCCCAGGCCCACAATATCGCCGCGCAGGGTTTTGAGGTTGCTGGAGAGGTTTGCAAGGCGGGTCAGGTTGCCTTTGAGTTCATTCACCAGATTGGCCGGAAGCTGCACGGTGTTTTGGATCATATTCTGATACTGCTCAATATTTTGCTGCACCATGCGGATTTGCTGTGCGGTTTGCTGAATATTTTCATGGTATTGACCAATGACGTTCTGCAACTGCTCCATGCTGGTAATGCGATCAAGCAGTTGCACCAAGCTATTGCTGCAATTCGTGCATGTGACCGTCAGCGCATGGGCGGGCGTGGATAACAGCGCAAGCAAGGCAAGGCTCAAAAGATACTTTTTCATAATGAATCTCCTTAAAAGTTTGTGAAACAGGCGAAGCGTGGCCGAGGACAAGGAAAAGGCCGCTTTTTGCGGAGGGAGTGGACTCTTCTCGTCCATGACCGGAGCAAAAAGCGGCCTTTGACGCAGTAATCGGTCACGATCCGCCTGTTTCCCGCAGCCATTCGTATTGCCAGCCGCCAGAACCGTATTCCGCTTCAAGCTCCTGAATACGGGCAATGCTCTCCTTGTCGGAGGAACCGACAAAGGCCAGCGTCTTGGGGCCAAGGGCAAGCTGCACTTGCCGTCTGCCGAGAGGCGAAACAACGTAGTAATCGCGCTTCGGTGTGGCGCGGGCGATAATGTTGATTTGGGTTTCATTCAGGCCCATGCCCACATAGAGTTCGCGTTGCGCTTCCTGTGTGGCCGTGATGTTGGGCAGGAATATTTTTGTCGGGCAGGATTCGGCCAGAACGTCAAGGATGCCGGAGTTTTTAGCGTCCGAAAGGCTTTGCGTGGCAAGGATTACCGCGCAATTCGCCTTACGCATGACTTTCAGCCATTCGCGTATTTTCACCCGGAATACCGGGTGGCCGAGCATGATCCAGGCTTCATCAAGCACAAGGATTGTCGGCGTTCCGTCCAGTGACGTTTCAATGCGGTGAAAGAGATAGGTCAGAACCGGAATCAGGTTTTTGTCGCCCAGGTTCATCAAATCCTCAATTTCAAAGACCATGAACGGAGAAAGCGTCAGATCGTCCGTATCCGCGTCCAGCAGCCGCCCCATTGCCCCTTGCGCGGTGTAGTGCTGGATCGCATCTTTAATCTGGTTATCCTGTACGATGTGGTAGAAGCTAGTCAGGGAGCGCAGATTGTCAGGCTGTGCCGACAAATCCAGCATGGCCGCGTGAATGGCGTTGCGGTGCAACGGCATGACCGTGATTTGCTGCAACTCCATGAGAGAAGCTATCCACTCTTCCGCCCAGGCCCGTTCCGCTTCGGAATCAATGCGCTGGAGCGGTGCAAAGGAAAGCTGGTCAGAATTGCCGATGTTATAGTGCGTCCCGCCGGAGCCGAGGCAGAGCGGGAACATGCTCATGCCCTTGTCAAAGGCGTAAATGCGGGAGTTTTCATAGCAGCGGAATTGCGCGGCCAGCGTTGCCAGCAACGTGGATTTACCCGCGCCTGTAGGCCCGAAAATCAATGTGTGGCCGAGATCGCCCACATGAATATTGAACCAGAACGGCGTGGATTTATCCGTGGTCAGCACGGCCAGGGGCCGGGAGTTCGGCGGATAGAACGGGCAGGGGCAGACGGGTGAACCCGTCCAGACCGAAGCCAGGGGCAACAGGTCAGCCAGATTCAGCGTATTGACCATAGGCCGCCGCAGATTGGCGTATCCGTTGCCCGGATGCGTTCCGAGCCACGCTTCCAGGGCGTTGATGTTTTCGATCCGGCAGCCGAAACCAAGCGTCTGGATGTTCCGGCGCAGTTCCCGCGCCCAATCCTGCAACTGCTCCTGATTTTCGTGCATCAGGACGATGCAGGAAGTCAGGTAGCCAGCGCCCACATAGCCGCCCTGCACTTCGGTCAGGGCGGTTTCCGCGTCTTCGGCCATCAGCAGCGCGTCACGGTTGGCGCGGGCGTTGGGGTTGTTGAAGAACTGGTCAAGGAAGCGATACACCTGTTGCCGCCAGCCCTTACGGTAGGAGTCTATTTCCTTTGTGGCATCGTATTGATCAAGGCAGATAAAGCGGGTCGAAAAGCGATACTCCAAAGGGAGAGATTCCAAATCCGCGAACATGGCCGGAAAGGATTCTTGCGGCAGCCCGTCAATGGAAATCAGCGCAAGGTGCTTTCCGCCGAGCCGGGGGATGACTCCCCCGATCAAGTCATTGCTGGCGAGAAGGTGATCCAGGTACATGGGCTTTTCCGGCACCCGCAACGGATGCAGATCGCCGGAAACGCAATGCTGGATATGGAAGAGAAGGTCAGATTGCGTATAGGTTTCGCCTTCATCGGAATACGCTTCATATTCTGTGAGCCGTTGCATATGCAGAACCGAAGACAAAGCATCTTCCAGTTCTTCCAGGGTGTTTTGGAACTGCCCCAATGCTTTTTCCAGCACAGGGCTTGCCGCTGTTCCCGCCTGTACCTTGCCCGCCAGCTTCGCCGCTTCAAAGTTCGGCTTGTAAGTGACGGAAAAAACTGTACTGGTGCTGAAACAACGGTTCCCGCTGAAAAAAGCCCGGCGTTCATCGTCAATGAGCAGCGTCACCGGGTCAGGGAAATGGCCCTTATCCGGCGCGGGGTAGGCCCGGTGACTGCTACGGATGGAATCCACATGCAGCATCCAGCCCGTACCGAGCAGTCGGATCGCGTTATTGAACTGCGCGGATACAAAGGCCAACTCGTCAGGGGTGGAACTCGCCGTATCCTGCCCCCGGATTTCCCAGGCAGCCAGAAACGAGCCGTCTTTGTTGAGAATGACGCCCGGCGCGACCAGTGCGGCATAGGGGAGTAAATCCGGCAGACCTTTGGCCCTGGAGCGGTAGTCTTTGAGTTTCAGCATTTGAACCCCCCGTTCACGCGCCAGCGGCTTGCCTTTGCCGGGTAAAACTCCTGTTGCTTGATATGCCGCAGCCAGACCCGGCTCATAATCGGGTCAGCCTTTGCCATACGCCGCAGTGCGAACACCGCCGCAATCCAAAAGCCGACTGCGGAAGTGACGGAAACGGCGGTCAGACCGCCCACGCCCACCAGCAGCGCGACCAGGGCGCTGGTCATAACCAGTTCCCGTTCCGCGCCGAGGATATGGGCATGGCGGTGCAAAGATTGATGAATGGGGAGCGGACGGCTCATATAACCGCCCCGGAGAAGGAAAACACGCTGTTCACGATGCTGGCCGCGAAAGCGATAAAGGAAATCCCGAACACCACGGAGAGCAGCAGTTTGAAACCGCCGCTGATATCATCTTTATTCATAATAAAAATGACACCGCACAAGGCCATTGCCACGATGCTGATCCATTTACCAGCCGGGCCGGTGATGGTGTTCACCACCCGTTCCAGGGGGCTGGAAAATTCCGTGATGCCGCCCGATGCGGCGGCAATGTCGGGAAAGCACAGGCAGAGCGCCAGAAAGCCGAAAACGGCGAAGCGGGAAAAAGAGACTTTACGAGAGGGAAGAAGATTGATTACGCGCATAACGATCTCCGTGGAGGCCGTCATGCGGCGCGGCGTTGGGGCTTATAGCCCGCAGGACGATTCTGCTTTTGCAGCGAGGACAATGAAGCTCGATTTCTCCGGCTTCAATGTGGCCCTTTGCCAGAAGTTTGTTGCACTTCCCGCAGCGAAGATTGCCGGGGTCGTGCGGTTGTTCTGTTTTCATACCGCTTGATCCACCTTGTAGAGATACTCCGTTTTGTAGGTTTCCGTTTTCGGGTCAAAGCCGTCCACACGCAGGATGTTTGATATTTGCCGCCGATTGTCCGGAGTCTTTTCCATGAAGACCACCAGATCAACCGCCCGGCCAATCAATTTCTGCTTGGGGCCAAGGCCCGCTTCCTCTACCAGTTCTTCCAGGCGGGGTAAGGCTTCTTCCGCGCTGTCCGCGTGAAATGTACCTATCCCGCCCGGATGCCCTGTGTTCCAGAGTTTCAGGAGTTCCAGGGCGGCGGCGTCCCGCACTTCGCCTATCAAAATGCGCTTGGGAGCGTAGCGCATACTGACCTTCGCCAACTTCCGCATATCAACGTCAGCTATGACCGATGTACGGAAAAATACGGCGTTGGGGCTTTTGGATTGCAGTTCCGCCGTATCCTCTATGATGATCAGGCGGTGTGACGGTGTGAGCGTGGAAACCGCGTCAATGACCGCGTTGACGAAGGTAGTTTTTCCGCTGGAGGTTCCGCCTACCACCACAATGTTCCAACGCCGCAATACGGCATCATGGATGATCTCAATCACCCGCGCCGTGATGGAGCCGGAGGCCAAGTATTCTTGGAGGGTAAATACCCGGCTGGCTTTTTTGCGGAGCGAGAACGAAGGACCGGGGCCGACAATCGGCGGAAACGTCCCTTCAAAGCGGGAACCATCCAGCGGAAATTCGCCTTCAACTATGGGGCTGCGTTCATTGACCGTCAGGTTCAGACCGCTTGCCACCTGGGAAAGTATCAATCGGCCCTTGGCTGGCTCAATGGTGCCAACACAATCATGGTCTTGCCCGTACTTTTCAATCCACAGGGAGCCGTCAGGATTGAGCATAATTTCTATGACTTCCGGGTTTTCCAGCGCGTCTATAAAGACAGGCCCGCAGGAATGGCGCAGCCCGGCCAGCAGCCGGGGATCGTCACAGGCCCGCAGCATCAGCGCAACCCGCCCAGGACGAAGACCGCCACATTGAGCAGCGCCGACATGCCGACAATCACGGCGGCAAGGTAGACATTGCTCTTGAAGGTTTTGAGCGTGGCCGCGTGATCGTCAAAGACCTTGCGGATACCGTCAACCGAAGCCGAAGAAAGGCTTGTGGAAAGCTGGTTTACCGCCGTTTGTACGCCGGAAACATATTCATCGGTTTTTTCGGCCATGAGCCGGGTCAGCCCCTTTTCGTGCCGGGCCTGGAGTTTTTCCACTTCCGTCAGGTAGGCGTTGAGGATTGTTGCGATCATCAACGTGGCATCGTCTTTCGGCAGCATTACGTCATGGGCTTTGGACACCACGGAGCGGATCTGCTCCAGCGTGAGGCCCACGCCCGGCGTGTTGCCCAATTCCGTTTCAAGGGGAGTGGGAGCGTCCGCAGCCTGGGAAGCGGCGGCATCCGCAGATACAATTTCTTGTGACACAGCTTCCCCCTACACCAGAGCCGCGTTGTTCACGGCTTCCACCAGTTCGTTCCGGTAGCGTTGCAGCCGGGAGCGCACCACTATGGACTGCCCGGAGTTGATCGCTGTTTCAAAGCTCTGCCGCTTGGCGAACACCGTTTCCAGGTCTTTGCCGATGGTGGCCTTGTTGCCTTGGGGGATGGTGATAATGGCGTGGAATTGCCCGGAAAATTCCTGATACACCTTAAATTCTTCAAAGGGCCGTCCATCCATAACGATTTCCCCGAAATAGGGGTTCAGCCACACCACAATAGGCGTTGCCGGAAAGCCGAGAGCCAGGGAGCGCAAACCGAGAACCGTATCCCCAATGGCTTGCCCGCCTGTAATGACCGAATGGAAAAAGACGGAATGCCCGGCTTCTTCCAGAATGCCGATGATATTGTTTTCGTTGATATAACTGTTGAGAGCGAGGAAAGAAGAAGCGCCATTGTCAACAATGACATGGGCTTCCTGGTCTTTTTCCATAATCGCGTCAATCAGCGTGTCAAACTGGCGGGGGTCAATATCACCGCTTTTCAGAATATCGAGGCACGTCACCTCAAATTCCTTGAATCCGGCCAGGGTAGCGTTCACCGGGTCAGTATCGAAGGCAGCGACTTTTTTGCCGAGCAGCCGCAACACCTGATACAGAATGGACGCAATCATGGATTTGCCCACACCGCCCTTGCCTTGCTGAATGAAATGCACTGTTGCCATTGGAAATACTCCTGTAGGGTTAAATTCCGTCTTCCACGCTCATCTTGCGAGGATCGGGAAACGGTTCTTTGGCGGTATTGACGATCCGGGGGCCGGAGCTTGCGGGAGGTTTGGCGGCTGGCGGCGGTTGCCGTGCCGCTTGTGCGGGCGCAGGAGTGGTATTTTCTTGGGAGAACGGCAGCGGAGAGGGGTTTGCTATTCTTGCCGTGAGCTTACAGAAGGTGACATAGGCCATTGAGAGGCGCTTTTCTTCCAGCAGCTTTTCATAAATGATCCGTTTGCTGAATCCTTGGGACAACATGGACTCGATCTTTTCCAAACATCCAAGAATTTCCACTTTTGCCATGCTGTGACGCAACGATTTACCGGACATGGTGTGCTCCGGTATTCTGCTGAATTTCTTGCAGTTTCACGGTAATCAGATTGGAAATTCGTGGCGGCAGTTCTTCTCCATGTCGAATTTTTCTACGAATATTCCTGTATTGTCTGTCGGAATATCCAAGGAAAAATGCGACCTTTTCATGCGATCCAATGATGCTAACAAGCAAATTAATGGCGTCATACATAGCTTTTTACCGTTTCCTGTTCGTAAGGATTTATCGCAAAATAACTACGAACATTCCTATAGACAAGGAAAGATTTTCCGGGTAGGGAAATTTTTAGAAAAAGATGTAGCCGATTGGAGGGAGCATGGCTGGAGAAGATTATTCGCAACTTTTGGAACGGAAATTCGTTGATATTGTCGCCATGCGTATGGAAGAGGACGGCTACAAGAAAGGCCAGTTCGCCGTAAAGGTCTGGCCGGAATTGTCCGGCAACGCGGCGGCAACCAAATGGGCGCAAATCCGCAGCAAGACGTACCACACGGGCAAGCCGCAGAGTGTCACCATTGCGGACGCCAGCCGTATGGCCTTGGCCTTGGGGGATGATCTCGGCTACCTTTTGTCGGTTGCCAAAAGGGAAGTGGGTAAAGATATGAAAAAAGGCATCAAATAATTATGGAGGCTTTGTATGGAACGGCATGAGGACGCCGCATTGCGGGAATACGAGGAGAAGGCGCAGGAATTGCTTGATCTGACGATTGACCTTTGCGAAAGGCGAGTTTCCAAGGCTCCGAGCCGGGCAACCGCGCCGCGTGAAGCGTTGACGGCGGCGGCAATGTCCGTGCAGGGATCGGTTAATACCTTTTTGGCGGTAAACCGCCTGAAAGACGATTTTTGCACTCCAGAAGAAGAGTGATATTTTTTTACTCTCTTGCATAGGAATTTCCTAAGAAAATAGGCGTGAAAATGCCTGCAAAATAGAAGTTGTAACCTATGGGACTCAAAGAATTACAACAGGAATTTGGCTCACCTATGACAGTTTCTCAAGTCGCGGAGCTTTTAGGGGTTGACCGCCGAACAATTACGAAATATCCTGAATTGTACGGTGGCGTGTGGGTTGCACCAGGACGCCTACGGTTCTTTGAAAATCGCATAAGGGAAATACTGGATGCCAACACGATACCCAACAAAGGCGGGTGTGCAATGG
>JAEZYD010000028.1 GCA_023419375.1 Pseudomonadota bacterium | reverse complement strand
GAACCTATCAGGCAACGGCTGCCCATGCCGCATTATTGGGAATACAGAGTTTGTGACCGTCGTAGCGGGGAAAACCGTAACCGCTGGGTTCACGCCACGAATATGGCTCAGGGCAGTTGCCACGGCATAGCAGGCCCGATTGGCAAGATTAATCGGTGCGCCAGCCATGCTTCCGCTTACGTCCAGCAGGATATGGACAGCGGTGTTAACGCCTTGCTGCTCAGATTCTTTTTGAAAAACACGAGCATTGCCGACCTGCAGACGGTGCAGCGAATTGGCGTGCAGTGTGCCCCTGCGACCAATACTGCATCGCCTTTGCGTTTGCGCCTGCAGAAAGCCCTGAAGGCGAGTACGCAGGGCAATGCTGGCCTGTAACGCTTGCAGCTTCTGCTCTGCTGGCAAGGAGGCTGCATGTCGGGTGCCTTCCACGGCCACGGTCAGTGCGTCACCAGCGGATTCTGCGCTGCTATTGGCAAGCGCAATAGACATAATTTCGCCGAGTTGCTGGGGGAGATCCTGCGCCTCTGCATGAAACAAGGCCTTGAGCGGTAAAGCACTCGACAGTTGGACCGGTTCAGATTGCTGGTCAATTTGTGTGGCAGAATCGTTGGCCTCCCCTGTCGCCCTTGGTGTGGCTCCCTGACCATTATTATTCGTGCCTTCGCTGGTTGCAGCTGGCTGAGGTGGTTCCCACTGCCTGACGCATATGGCAATTTGTCGAGCGTATTCGACTGCTGCCTTTGTATCTGGACAATGGATGTAAGCCTTGACCAAGATGGCATCCAGAACCTCTAGCAAGCTGGGGAAGTGCTGCTCCACGATGCTTGCCGCATGTTGGCGTGCCGGGGTCACCTCATCCACATCCCAGGCTCGCACTGTCAACAGCACATAGTCCAAAACAGCAAGGGCCGGGGAATCATCCCCGGCCCTTGGCTGTGCTTGCTCTACAAAGAATCGTCGTATCAGCCAGTTCAGGTTTCTCCTGCAGCCAGGGAAAATGCCTGACAGCATTTTTTCAACACGCCAATCTTCAAGACAGTTGAACAAATTGAAGGTTACTGGATCAAGGTTTGCAGCTTTCAGCACGCTAAAATCTGTGTGCCGTATATGAGCCGCCTCATGGTCTGTAAACCCCTTGGCGAGTGCCAGCAATTCCGGCTCACAATCCATGGGCAACGATGGCAGATGGATAACTTTACCGTTGGTGCAGGCTTCCTTGCCGCCAATACGTACCTGCACGCCATAGCGGTCGCCAAGGATGGACGCCAGCAGGGGCAGACAGTTGAGAACGTCTTTTGTGCGTACCATGGCGTCACCACAGACCAAGGCTGGGGATGGCAGGATGCGGCAAAGCGCTGTCAGCCACGGGAATCTCAGGCAGGATGGGTTCATCGTCCATATTCCCATCCATGGAGCCATCCATCTGTCCAGCAAGGCCGTCCGGCTCGTGGATAACGTCTGGACCAGCCAACAGGGCATCCAGCACAAATGCCGGGCCGTAGCCCTCAATTACTTTCTGAGCGTGGCCCACAAGAGTCGTACTGTCCTTGAGCAGGCAGACCAGCCCTTGCAAAAGCAGCAGGTCTGTACCCGTGATGTTGCCCTTCTTGGGCATGCGCAGCAGGGCTGCCTGCACGATGTCAGCCACCGGGGCCACATGCGGCTCTACGAAAGACAAGCCAGTGAGCTTGGCATGCAGGGTGCGCAGCGGTGAGAGCGCCTTGTGGGTTACCTCCGTCTTGCCGTGATAAACCCTGCGCCAGATATCGTCAGCCGACTTGGCCACCTCATCAAACAGTGTGCCGCCGAGGCCCTGCACCTCTTCCGCCAGACCGGCTTCCAGCACAGCGGTGTTGTCTGTGTGCTGTTCAAGCGGGGCCACCTTATACAACTGCCAGCGAAAATCCATGCGGGCGCGTACATAGTCAGGCCCCACAAGGGAGTTGCGAATAATTTCGCCCCACTGATGGTGCTTCTCAATCCATGCCTGCACATTTTTGTCGTAACAATCCAGAAATGCTTCCTTTTCTTTCTGGAATTCAGTGCGGATGTTAAGCAGCTCCTGCACGATTTCGCCGGCCTTTTCTTCGGGAATGGCCCAGCCAGACATGAACCGCACCCCGTTCCGGTCAAGGTAGTTGAAGGCGCGGGCTTTGAGTGTGCCGAACACCTTGAGGTTTTCCGGGTCGGCAATGCGCTTTGAGCCCAGAGAAGCCAGATCTTCAGGGGGCAGTTCTGCGCCGCCCAGGTCTTCCTGACTCATTTTGCGTCGGGCTGACCACAAGCTGACGTTGAGATTGAGGGCCAGCAAGTTATCAAGAATGCGGATGTCAGAAACAAGTTGTGCCATAGTAGCCTCCTAGAATGAACTTTTTGTTGTATTGAGGGAGTAGCCTTCTTTGATTTTCTTTTCTGCGCGTGCTTCAAGCTCCATCACGGAATTGTTGCCCTCACAGTTTTCGGCGGGAATAAAATGCTGCTGGCCAACGGTGTCCGGCTTGCCCCACTTTAGCGTGAGGCCCACAGGGCTAGCCTCGCCGATCCAGAACTTGCCGTCCTGCTTTTTGCCGGAAAGGTTGTGGATTACCTGAAGATGAACGAGGGGCTTGGCCACCGTAGGGGTGTGGTGCAGATGGCCACGCATGAAGCGTAGGGCTTGCTCGCCTTGCAGAATTTCTGCTTCAGGCGTTCCTGTTTTGGGGGTCTCATCTTCCATCTGTTGCGGGAACATGCGTTGGGCCAGCTCGTGCAACATGGCGCGGGTTTCACGGCTGGCTCGGAAGCCCAGTGCCCGGTCGAGGGCGTAGGTGACTGGCTGTATGCCCTGATGGGCCAGCGGCTGAAAGCGAACGGTCAAGTCTCCCCATCGTAGCAAACTGCGCGTGGAGAATGTTACTTCAATGGTGCTGGTCAGATTGTTGGTAGAAGCCTCGCCCATGAACAACTTGCGAACCTCATTGGCGTAGTCCACCATGGTGGCGCACAGCGATTGGGGCAGCGAAGGGAAGCGCCGGGCAAGCAGGCTTTTTTCCACATCGGTAGATGGGTAACCAACTTCGCAGATTGTGAAGCGGTCCAGCCATGCAAGGTTCTGCCGTTGGGTGCCCTGATAGAGGCCGGTGTCATCGCCACCGCCATTGGTATTGGCCGTGGCAACCATACGGAACATGGGGTGTGGCACAATCAGTTCGCCGCCGTTTTCAGCTATGCACAGGGGGGATCCGTCCAGCACGCTGTTCAAGCCTGCTGCAATTTCAGGGGATGTCAGGTCGATCTCATTCAGCAGCAGAAGTGCTCCGTAGCGCATGGCAAGCGCAAGCGGGCCGTATTCAAAGGTCATGTTGCCATTTTTGACCGTCAGGTGACCAACCAAGTCTGCAAACTCCAGCCGCCCATGTCCGGTGACCTCAAAGACGGGATAATTAAGCCTGGCTGCCAGCTGCTTGATGCATGTCGTTTTACCGCAGCCTGTGGGGCCGAAGACGTACAGTGGTTCCTGTGGGTTGAGAAACCAGACCACAACATCGCGGCTGGACTCATGGAACATATAGTCGTGGTCAATGGCCGGGGTGTAGGCCGAGGGAACGGCGTAGCCCCTGACAGTGGTGCCGGATGGTTTGCCGCTGAAGACCTGACCGGCATCAAGATCCGTGGGCTGCAGCTTACAAAGGTCGTTGATATTATTCATGCGTAGCTCCTTAAAACGAAAACTGCCCCAGGGTGGGGCGGTTTTGGCGAACGGGATAAAAGTGAGGGGATGGTCATGAGCGCCCTATTTTTCAGTTTATGGGCGAAATGCTCAATTTTTCGAAAGGTGAGCCGGTGCGCTCGCAACAGGCCAGCAAGGTGTCCACGTCGATGCCTCTCAGGTGCTCAGCGTTAAGAATCTCGGTCAATTTCTCACGCAAAGCATCCTTGTCTAACGTGGTCCGACCTGCTGCCACTGACATGCGGAATCGGTAATTTCCCGTGTCTACCCAATCCCGCGTGCCAGCCTGGCGGTGGACCAGCTTAAGCACAGTCTCCATTTCTTTGATTTCATTATCTAAGGCCGTGCGCTGCTCCTTGAGGGCAGCCAGCTTTTCCAGAGCTGGTTCCCATTGGGGCATTTGCACGCCCTGCGGGAATTTTGGGCAGTCGCCGTTATGTTCGCAGTATGAGCACAAGGGATAAAAACCTTGAGCGTAATCAACCTGTGCCAGAGTTATGTGCCCGGCGCGAAATGCTGCAAGCTCGCCCCAAAGCTGCGCCGCATGGTCAAGGGCAGTATCCAGCATGGCCTGATTGAAGCCATAGGGGCCGAACGCTTTAACCTCTTTCATGGAAAGGCAGAGCAACCACGCTTCCATACTTGCCTCGGCAGCAGTTGGGGGCATCTCAAGACCAAACTGGGCACGGCAAAGTTGAGGGAAGGTCATTGTGTCATGCAGAATCGTGCCGTCCTCAGCACGAAGACTGAAAACGGGCTTGTTCCATGCTTTTACCAAAAGGCCGATTTGTCCGTGTAGTTGCAGTAGATGGGAATCGTGTGGGGTGTCTGGCAGCTTGTCTGTGCTTTTCACTTCCAGAATGCGAATGGCATTAACGGGAGCGCCCCAGACCAGCACAAAATCAAGATGGGCTTTGATGGGTACGCCCTGATGCTGCCAGTTGATCTCAAGCTGGGGCAATACATGCAGGCCAAGGGATGCTAGAGCTTGCCCAACCCCGGATTCGAACCAGTGCCCGCGTTGCAACGTAAGCAGGCGTTCCAGGCTATTTGTGGTGGGAAGCACTTTTCTAGCCAGTGCAGCCCGTGGGCATTCCCAGTGCTGGCCAATGTCGCTCATTCCCACATATCTGGAACGGTCGCCTAGGTGTGCTAGTGTGTCGTTATGGGCAACGGCTTGCAGACCTTGTCTGATTAACGCCCTCAATCCCTCCGTGCGGTCCATCTGTTCCATGGTTAACCTCCATAAACGTGAAAGGGCCGCCATCAGGCAGCCCTTTCACTCGGTATTTTGATGTTTGCTATGCGGCATCGACATATTTCCACCACAATTTTCTCTGCGGGCTCCAGAGGAAGCCCGAACCGGTAAGTAATTCTTTTTTTGCTTGCGTGTTGCCAGTGGCAATGATGCAAGGACGTCCATCTTGAGCTGTAACTTGCTGGTAGGTGACGCCTTCTAGTGGTGGGAGATTTTCAAGACTTGCTGGCGGGGGATTTGAGGGGGCTGAAATATTTTTTGTGGTTGATGGGTTGCGTTGTTGCCCTTTTTGTGATTCAGGGGCAATTACTGGCAATTTTGGCCGTGTGGGTGATTTTTTGCAATTTTTAGCCCCTTCGCCATCGTCATCTTCCGTAACCATGCCCAACATGGCGGTTAGAGCGTAACGACGGGCGTAGGTTATTGCCGATCCCATACCCTGAGGGTCGGCCTTTGGCAAAGGAACAACAGCAAGGGAACTTTGCCATTGCCCCGACTCTACATGTGTCAGCTTGGTAACCAGCCCTAAGGAGTTCGGTTGCTCCACAGGCACAGGGTGCTGGCACAGCCAGATACCGTTTTCGATAAGAGCATCACGGCAGGCGGCCATGACGCTGTTGAGACTGGCGTACCAACTTTTGGTGAATGGATTTTCAGCGTCTTTTGTAACCGGTTGCACGGTTCGCTGCACATTAAGTAGAGATTTGGCCAGATCTGTGATGTTTTCTGATTGGTATTGGTTCATATGGGCATCCTCCTTTGATAGGAAAATGACAAAACCCCGCCCAGCTTAGCGCTGGACAGGGCTTTGAGGTGATTTGAAACATTATTCTGGCGTTCTTGAAAAAGTAATATATTCCTAAAAGTTGATGAATAACATCCACAACGTCAGCTGGTAAAATAGGCGTTCTCAATTTCTGCCAAAACGGTGCGCACTCAAGCTTTGTGTCGCATATTTTGCACGTTGTTTGTAAAGCAATGCCGGTTGGCACTATGTAGATCACTGCCTGATGTTGAAATAATCTGTGATAAGTGTCGGACAAAGCTCTAGCGGCTCTATCCGACACTTGAAATGTACATACACTAAGTTTTTCCTTAGTCAGTGTGAATGGGCATTTTTTTGTAAGAGGCCCTATCAAAAAACTTTAGCTCACGACAGCGGCGGAAACGCCGGGTTGCCGGGCGACCAAAGTTCAACGCTTTCTGCGTGTGCTTCATAAAAGGCTGGATCAGTTGTGACGCGGATGGGCGCTGGACTGCCGGGGATCAAGTATTTAAAGTCCTTTCCTCCTGCCAAGGGCAAGGCCTCATACCCGGGGGGCAACAGGGCTGAGTTGGTCAGCACGGTATTAAGCCAGGCAAGGTCATAGGCAGGGATAGGTCGAGGTGGCATGTCCAGCTCGGCAGAAGTGATTTCGTCCAAGTCAAAACCCGTTCTTTCCTGTTCCTGAATCTCTGTGGCTATGGCGGCAATAGCTTGGTCGCGCGCGGCCTCTTGCTGGGCGCGGCTTTGTAGGGCAAGCTCGCCAAAGGCCTTGGGAAGCTTGGACAAAATTGGTTGTAACTTGCCAACAAAGGTACCAAAAAGGCCTATTCGTTCGCGCAAGGCACTGTAAACATCCGTCTCTACCGTATCTGCGTACATTAGGTTGATAATACGTATTTTGCTAAAAGCCTGCCCCAACCGATCTATACGGCCGATGCGTTGCTCAACCTTCATGGGGTTCCAAGGCATGTCGTAGTTAACCAGTGCGCCGCAAAACTGAAAGTTTAGACCTTCGGCAGCTGCATCTGTGCACAAAAGAATTTCAGCGGCTCCAGCCCTGAAAAGCTCTTTGGTTTTTTCACGCGAAATGCTTTCCCACTGGCCACTGTTCCAACGTTCTCCGCCCCGCCCAGAAAAACAAAGAATCGATTTTGCTCCCTGTTCGCTGGCGATGACCTTGCGCAAAAAGTCCAAAGAATCCGTATATTGGGTAAAGATGATAACCTGTTTATAACCTTGAGCCTGCAATGTCGTGATAACCTCTAGCAGCGAGCGGGCCTTGCTGTCGGTCGGAAGTTTTTGGATAGCCTGCCGAAGGATTGTGATATCCTCAGCTTCTTCCTGTTGCAGGGCCTTGCGCTCCAAATCGCTAGCAGCATCGGAGTCCAGTTCATCTTCAGCCAGCTCGTCATCCGGAAAATCTTCCAAGCTGCCAAGTTTAATCGCATTCTCTGAGCCCAAAGCCTCCTGCCGGTTTTGTAAAGTGCGGGCCAAAGCGAAAAAGCTGCTGGCCAACCTGCGCCGGTAGATGGTCATGACAAAGCCCACGGCTATGCGTTCATCCTTAGAAGCTCTGTTGTAAGTAGTTGCAATGTAATCTTCTACAGCTTCATACAAGGTGCGCTCTGCCGGGCTAAGCTCAACTAGGTAGTCTACCACTTCACGGGTGGCTATATTGGCCGAAAGTTTACCAGCCTTGTGGTATTGGCGAAGCAATTCACGCGTGTTGCGTGAAATAAGCTGCCTGGTAGGACTCCAAGATTGCATGAGGCGCAGGGCGTACCGTCTCTCTTCAATATTTAGCATCTTTAGAGGCGTTACAGCGCCTTCGCGCAAAGCCTTGAGTACCTTTTTTGTTCTGATACTACGATGCTCTGGCTCGCGGCGCAGGGCTTCTTCAAAAGAAATCTGGTGAAAATGATGCTCTATGGCCCGGAATAACCGGGACATGAATACCAGAATGCCTTCATCTGGAGCCGGTGCGGCCGCACACTCAAAAAACTTGAGAAAAGCGTCTGCTGTCCACTCTGTTGGCAAGCCAAGCAATGACAGCAAATCCCAAACTTCCAATGGGTGCACCTGCATGGGGGTGGCGGTCAGGAGGACAAGGCCTTGTGTTTTGTCTTTCAGCTCGCGCATCAGCCGCAGCAACTGGTTGGGAACGTTATGCGCAGCGTCCTTGATGCCTCCCTTGCGACGGGCGTGGTGGGCTTCATCAAGAATAACCAAATCCCATGGTGTAGCATCTTCGAGCAACTGGCGTGTACGGTCTTTACGGCGCATAAGGTGGCTTGAGGCCAACAAAATGGGCTGTTGGTGCCACGCGGTATCATCCACTGGCAGTTTGTTTTTGCCCTGTAGGGCCGGGGATGGATACCAGAACAAGCAACCACCCTCAAATATGGGCACATTGATGTTGAACTTTTCACGCAGTTCCAGTTGCCATTGGTGCAACACGGCCTTGGGAGCCAAAATTAAAATGCGTTTGGCCTTGCCGGAAAGCCACGCTTGTCTGATAACAAGCCCAGCCTGGATCGTTTTGCCTAGACCTACTTCGTCAGCGATAAGTAACCTGGGCGGCCAGTGTTGGTACATGCGGGTAAAGGCCTGCACCTGATGCGGCCAGGGGGTAATGGCTGCAGTGGCCTCACCCACAAGCTCACCCCCATCGGGCAAGGTGGGTGCTTTACGGATAAATTCCCAAGTTTGAGTAAAAATATCCTCCACAACTGAGGGAACTTCTGGCTCCTGTTGCAGTTCTGGCTCGGGTGCGGAACAAGAGGTGTTCTCCTGATGCGCTAAGCGCACGGGCAAATTGTTTTCTGCTGGCAAAAATTGCAGTAGATTTTTCCGTACGGCCTCACCCAACTCAAAAATTAGGGCTGAGGGTTCTTTGTCAGCCCACAGCTTTTGAAAACTCGTTTCATCGGCGTCCAGGTGCTCGGCATCGTCCCGCCAGGAGCAATAAACATGAAATGAATCCCAGTTGTTGCTTGTCCAGCCTGCTAGGGTTTCGTTGAGGCTGCCATTAAAAACTAACCTGTCTCCAGTTTTGTCCTCAATAATACCAGCCTTCTCATGAAATATGCCACATCCGGCACAAGGTTGTCGGGTTTTTTGATGGCAAGGTACGGCAACCTTAACCTGCAAAAAACCGTTGGCAACCATCCAGGCCAATAATTCCAGAGCGTTGTGCACCGGCTGCGACGTGGCAGTAAAGGGTATTTGCAAAAGTTTGGCATCCAAGGTTTGCCTTAAACTTTCACCTCGCTGTATCGCCCTGACTTCGTCTTCTTCCAGGGTACAGCCCACAACCAGCCGCATGTGCCCGCCGTTACGCACAAGTTCTTCCACACCCGTGGAGGCCGCAGCTAGGGACTCTGCACAAAAATAGCCCGTTGTTCTGTCATAACGCACAGCACACGATAGGGCCGGTATATAGAATTGGGTAATGAGATTCCCCGTAGACGGTGTGTACTTGCACAACCATGTATGGTCCTGCAGAATGCTCATGCTACAATTCCAACAGTGAAAGTTGTTTGGGTTTGGGGATACGTTCCGCAAACATTAGTCGGCGCAGATTTTCCAGTATTTCAAAGTCGCTGGCAGAGGCCTCACAGGCTTGGCTTACGTCCAGAGCACCCAAGGCTCGCGAGATGGGCAGCACTTCCAAGACTGCCCGCAGAGCGTCGGAAAAAGGTAAGTCCTTATCTAACCCCGTCTGTTGCAGGTTTTCTCTTGCGTTTTCCAGTGTACGACTTCTGGCCGTATGAGCGGCATGGTGCAGGGCGTCCAGCATGGAGCGTGAGCCTGATGACGACCCTAGAGCTGCTTTTGCAGCACGGGTCTCACTGTCCCACAGCACAACATCGCTACCTTTTTTTTCGGCAATCACGCCAATGAGCTGCGCGTCCATATCCAGACCCACCACCCGAGCCAGGTTTAGAGCTTCATCGTAGGCAAACTGCGGGGCCTTAAAGGCGTGCCAAGCCAAGACAAACCATTCGAGCATGGGGTCTAGGCTCGCCTGACGGTCCAGTTGAAGAATACGTCCAAGGCTCCAGCTTTTCACTGCGGCTCGAGCGGTGTGCAGCACATCCTCAGGGCTTGTAGCATATGGGTCTTGCAGACTATCCAGCATATTAGCTTGGCTATTGCGCCGTTGTAGTTGAGCGGGGCGCGGCGTGCCCCTTTTGACGGGCCAATGGCGAGAAAAGACCTCCAGAGCAGGACCAAAGCAAGCCAGGTAGAGGTCTATACCAGCAATGCCTGCCTTCTGAAAATCGTCAATGCGGTTCAAAACGGCCGTTCTGACCTGTGGTTCCAGGTCTTCCCAAAATATCACTTCCTCTGTTTTTTGTTCGGGCCTCGGGCGGCAGACCAAAAAAATAGTGGAGTTGGCAGCGGCTTTATCTTTGATGTGCAGCGAACCTTCGGCCTCTGTATTCACAGGCCAACTGGCGCTTATCAAAAAGCCCGCGTCGAGCAATCCTTTTGTCAAGGCATCCCATGCACCTGTGGCTTTGTGGGTGAACATGAGCATGAGCACACCGTCTGCAGTGAGCACTCGGCGGCATTCGTCAAAAATGGCGGCCATGCGCTGACGATAGTCGTCATAGGCAAGTTTTTTGGGTTTTGGCTGGCCTTTGAATTTTGCGGGGTTGGCAACGGCTTCATTTTCTTTATCCGTTAATATACGGGTAAACAGATCTGGCCACACATAGCCCGCCGTACGTTTGAGCCAGACATAAAAAAAGTCTGAAAGTTCTGCGTACATTACGTTGTCGTAATACGGGGGGTCCATGACCACTGCATCGATGCTGTGGTCAGCAATATGGTCGAGGCTGTCTCCAGATTTGCAGGTCAGGGTGACTTTGGGGGGCGTGAAAGTGGGGGCCGCATCCAGCAGGCTGCATTGTGCACTAGTCTTACCCTCATGCAAGGATTTTGCATTGATGTCGGAACGCAACATACCTGTAAGTTCTGAAATACATTTGCTAGTTTGTTCGATTGCCCAGTCATAGCCCAAGCCAACAATGAGTGGAGCCATCTCGGCATAGGACCATTTAAAAGCGAAATCATGTCGATCAAATGTGTTGACCATTACTTGACGCTTTGAGTGCCACCTTGTCATCCGTGAATTATAGTCGCGAAGTTTATCTAAGGCCAAAGCCAAATATCCAAATGCAGCCTTCTGTATTTCCCCAAATCCGGGCTTGCCTTTTTCTTCTTCTAGCAAATCACGAAAAACTTCCACGCTGGTGCAGTGGCAATAGAGCTGGCGGGGAGAGAATAGGTCACGCCAGAGGGGCATGCCGTATTGAATAGGGCGGTCATCGTTGCTGTCTTCGGGGAAGGCCTCCGTAGGCACAATGTCTTTAGCTTCCCAGTAAGGCAGTTTTTCTTCCAGTTTGGCCTGCAAATCTGCAAAAACGTCATCTTCAGGGCGCGGCGCGCGGTAGCCTCGTTCCCATTTGGCCCGGCCAGGTTTTCCCGACTTAGTCACAGTGTCTATGCGTTTTTTGTAGACCACGGTATAAAGCTGCTCGCCCATGCCTCCCTGCTGGGCAATGGCTTTAATTTGATCTCCGTCAATTACGCGACCACAGTCCGGGAAGGGACAAGTGGCCCTGCCGCCAGTAACCGTACCGTCAGACTGTTCTTTTGCTTTGTGGACAATTTCAAAGCTGCACACCCGCTCGGATTTTTCTGCCGCAGCATGAGGCACAAGGCGAACTCCTGTGCCGTCTGGGGCAAGCCGCCAGTTGGGTGAAAGTGGAATAAGCCCGTCGCAGTATGGGCAGCGGATAGTACGTGCAAAAAGGTAGCCGAGGATTTGAATATTTTCGGGCTCCCTTGGAAAGAGTCCTTCATATCGGGGTTCGGCAAGCGCTATGAAGCGCTTCCCAATGCGCTGATATTCCTGGAAAACATGTGTTCCCATCAAGGGTGATTCAAGCGTTGCTTTTTGTACTGTAACAGCAACGGGGTTAATGTCATTGGTAAAAGTTTGCAGGCCAATTCTGATGGACTCAAAAGGAATGCTACCGCCCCCCGAAGTTGGATCAAGAACTGAAGGGCTGCTTAATCCAAGCCTTCGAGTTTCATACGAAAACCAATCCTTTTCATCCGTGCTTAACGAGTAGGAAAAAGCCCTAGAATAGCCATAAGGATTTACCCCCAGATTTTGTCCTGTCCTTTTGGCTTCATCCAGTCGCAGTCGTGTCTTGGTCGGATCCCCATGGATACCAAGCGCGTGCATAAATTGTCCCTTATCAGCGTCTGCTGGCAGCAAAGAAGCCAAAATGGCTGCACGGGCGGCCACAAGCGGTCGTCGTGCCCACCAAACGTGCAATCTGTTGGGAGCAGGAAAGGGTATCAGGGGAGCTCGTTCGCGCAGACTTTCAATGCCGATTTCGGCTATAGGCAACCAATCTTCAATGAGCCGACGGGACATGGCAAATCCTTATGGGGGGGAACCACGCACTGAGCGTAGCAATGTTTATACGGGGAGTTGGGTGCGCACATCCCAGAGGAAGGCGGTTATTGTCTGGCAGGGAACGTGAAGAGACTGGCAGACAGAAGAAATTTTTTTGTTGTGTGGTGCTGTATGCCGCCCCGGCTTTTCAGAGGTGACTACAGTGCGCCCTTGAGCCAAGGCTTGAGCAATAACCCACGGGTCCGCTCTGAGTTTTTCAAGAGTTACCTCGTCGATAGCACCATACCCTTCTGCCATGACCCTGCTTATTTGTGTAACAGCCGCAGTATCATTAACAAGGTCTGCTTTGAGTGGTGCCAGCCATGCGGATATGGCGTCCTTGCCTACCATTAATTCCTCATATACGGCGTGGGGAATTGAGATGGTATGGTTTACTGCCAGATTGGCAAGCCAGCTCCAGAAAGCGGGATGTTGCTCTATGGGCAAGTGGAAGCGGTTAGCTTCAATAAAAAAATTGGCATCAAGAATATAGGTCATTCCGCCACTCTCGCAAAACGACTCGCAGACATATTGATGGTGCGGGCCGCATCTTGCATGGTAATCAGGCCAGCATTGGTGGCACGCATGAGGGTTGTGAGGGTTTTATGCCCCAACCAATAGCGTGCAAGGGTATTGGAATCTGGTCCCCCAGAAGTGCCTTTGTTTTTTTCTTTCTGTTTATGCCAGCGAGCTTGGTACATTCGTAATAGTTCGCTGTATTCTGCAGCACTCACGATTCCAATATCTGCCAGTCTGCGTGCAATCACTTCTTCACTCACTCTAAATTTACGGGAAAGAAGTTTTACGCTTTGTGGCAGGTCATCAGTGTGCCCTGGCCATGCCTGTTGCAAGGCATCCTGTGGCACCAGGAATTCTGCGGCAACGGCATTACAAAATACTTCGTCCTTTTTATGGTCGTGCACACTAGCAAATGCATTGGCATTGGAAACACCACTTGCACCAAGCCAGAGATGTGCCAGCTCATGGGCTAGGGTAAACAGCATGGCGGCTTTTGCATCGTTCTTATTTACAACAACCAAAGGAACCTGGGCATCGGCTATAGCTATACCACGGAATTCTTCGGGATCGATTCTAGTGTGGTGACTGCCAAGATCCCCCATCAGCAGGACATAAATACCAAGCTGCTGTGTTCTGTCGCGCAGCCATGTAAAAAAATCCCCATGTCCAACTTCTTCCATTATGCCTGTATCCATCCCAAGATGCTGGCGCAGAGACGCAACAATCTTGACAACTCCATCAGAGACTTTGCAAGAACCGACAAAAGGTAGGTTGGGGGTATTTTCTTCTTTGGCAATGGCACACAGTTCACGATGCAACAAGAAAATACGTCGTTTGAGTGCTGAGAACTCTGGGCTTTCTTGCGACGCAGCATTCTGCACGGTTCTATAATCTGCTAGGGGGGAAACATTTTGAGGTGGCTCAGACAAAAAAAATGTTACCAGCGGCCTGTGGTATGCTTTGGCAATATCGCTTAGCTGGGCCATTGTTGGTGTTTCCTCACCGTGTTCCCAAGCAAGCAGACGGTCTTCAGGCGAAAGGGAAGGTTCTCCCTTTTTTCTTCGGGGAGGCGTTATGCCTGCACGCAGGGCTGCATCTCGCAAGCTCAGGCCAGCGGTCTGGCGTGCCCATTGCAACAAGGCCGGGTTGACTGGAATGACCTGTTTTTCCATCACATTTACACTCATGAGCTAATGACAATAACCCCTCTGATATGCGCAAGCATATCAGAGGATATAATACTGACGTTTTTTATATTGCACTCAAAATGATAGCAGTGCGATGTTACAATCTAGTTATGCCCCGGCTGTATAATATCAAAGTCGCCGTTTTCGCTGTGGCAGTATTCATCAATAAATCTGCCAAGCCGCTTAGAGCCAGAATTTGATATTTCTACCCATGAGAGGTTGAGTGTGCTGTTGTTCAGGTCAAGCTCGTGGGTGAAATGCATGCGCAGCTTTAGCATATTGCTCACGCTGCTGCTGGCAACGCCAATCTTTTTGCACAAAAAAATATGGGCGGCGCTCAATATGTCGAGCCCGTCCGAGATGATGTAGAGCAGTAAATGCTCTGCAGAAAGGCTTTTCAGTTCTGCCTCATCAGGCAGCAGTGCGCAGGCCCCTGCCGCAGAAATGTTAACAATCTGCTTTGTTTCTCCAAAGAGGCGGTAATGCTGTTCGATCAGATTTTTCAGCTCTGTTTTGTCCTGCGGTATGGCATCAAGGCGAAAGACGCCAGAAGTTTTTGCGTATTCCGGCTGCCAGTCAATGCGCCTGTCTCGGCGCATGCGGCGTTCAACACCCTTGGCAGAAAAGCGCAGTTGCAAGGCCGTTATACTGCCACTTGCATCAGTAATAACATCCAAAATCTTGCCGGTACCCAGGTAGCCCAGACGCATGCGTTGCGGATAGTCTTTGTCCAGGCAAAAAAAGTACTCAAATTCATTAGGATAAATTTTGCCCGGGCGCGACAAAACCTCCTGCTCAGCAATTACAACAAGAGCTTCACGGCCATCCACACTCTTGATGCGTCCATAGCATGTTATATCTGTCAGCTTGTCATCGTTCTGAATGCAGCCAGTAATCTTGACAAGTGTTTGGGCGTTGTATGCAGCAGTATAGATTTCATAAATGTTTGCTTTAGGTACATTGCTGTTATTTTCTTGTATTTCAGACATACAAGACCTCATGATGCATATAAAATAACCTTTTTAAAGTCTGGTACAAGTTAATGGCAATCAGCATATTAGCTATCACTGGTTTCTGTGTCTAAAAAAAATTTCTAGCTGCCGATATTACTAATTTATTGCTAATGTTTCAACTGATTCTCATTAACGAAAGTTGTGATTTTTAAATATTGCCTTAAGGCTCAGTTTGCAATGAAGAATCAATGCTACCTGGGATCGGTGAGCAAAAGGCGCAGAGCACACAATACCCGTCGGGGATATTTGCGGTGCATGGCCATACCCAACCAGTAGGCTGCTTCCTCCCGGTCCATGTTCTCTATGTGCTGGGCAATAGCACGCATACGCTCTGCACTGCGCATAGGAGCCAATACTCGGCAAAGCAGTCCCAAATTAAGGGCCATTTCTTCGTCCAGGGCAAAGTGCTGCACCATGTCGCCCAACGGCGCGACGCTAATGCCTATACGTTTTAGACGACGCAAAATCTGTGTTTCTACCAGAGCCATGTTGCGGCCGCGTAACCCAGCTATACGCAGAGGCTTGGCAATGTGCGGAGTAGCAGCACAGGGTATTTGCCAAATTTCAAGTTCTAGATCATCTGGCCCATGGTTGCGAGCCTTGAGCTCATAAACAGGCTTAAGAGCCGAGCTGTGTTCCGTCTTGATGGTAATTGCTGCCGACATGTATTCAAGCTCCCTGCCGTTGGGCGGTGGCAGTAACGTAGGCGGTGACACCACCTATGCGTGTCAATTTCTCGGCCAGATCTTCCGGTGCGGTCTCGGCAAGGCTCAAGCCATTTGCAAAGCATATGGTGAATATGGCTGAAAATTCTTTATCTAGTGCAGCCCGCAACTGAGGCTGTAAAAAATCCTTAAGTTGCTGTGCGCTGGCGGTGGAGCCATTAAGAGAAATGGAAATGGTACTATGGTCGCTAGTCTCAAAATTAACTTCAAGTTGCACCCTTTTGTCGTACGTAGACAACGATGCTACCGCTGCAAGCAAGGTAAAAGCGTCTTGAGCGTCATAGATTTTCAAATCCAGAGTGGCAATGGCTAAAAAGTGCTTTTGTCGGGCCTTTTCCCAAAGAATGGCTAAGGCTTCTTTGAGCACTCCCTCCTGGCTCACTGCGGCCTCTTCTCCATAGGGATTTAACCCTTCCTGGAGCCCCCCTGAGTTCTCTGTGTTGGTATTTACTGATGTACTATAGCTAGGGGTTGGTTTGGCTGCAATACCGCCCGTGCCCGTGTCTGTTCCGGGGGATAGTGAATTTGATGGCTCTACTGGTTTGGGCCAGATTTTGTTTTCCCTAGCAAAAATGCTGGTAAGCACCTGAGCTTGCTCGTTGATCTCTATACTTGGGAATGGATCACCTTTGCCACATACAAGATCCCCATTTTTATAGACAAATTCCCCTTGCTCAATGCCGGTTCTGATTGAGCGCAAAAAAACATTGAGGCCAGCTAGCATGGGCAGCGCGGGGTCACGTCGATATTCATTGAACAGGGTGCTCGTGGTAATCTGCCCTTTCTTGAGGGGGGTCCTATTAATGATAAAAAGTGGTGAATCTGGGTTATCACCATCTAGGCGTATTTTGTTCACGCCCTGCAGTACGCGCACCACCTGTCGCTGGCCAGAGCCGGGGTTGGCCGAAGCATTTTGTAATTCGATAGTAGTGTGGGCCAAGGGGAGCACAGACCCAGCAATGCCCTCTTTGGAGGGGTAAAACACATGCCGATATGCCTGCTGGATGCAGAGGGCCACCTCCTGTTCCGACTTACGGTACTGTTCGTTGAGCTGTTCTTTCTGATGAGCGGCTAAGTCCTGCTGCAGGGCGGGATTGCGCATGTCTTCCAGTGCTAGCCGACGGCGAACACGGTTTTTCATGTCGTCAAGTCTGCTTTGGTCAGCAACAATAAAAACCAAATTATTTCGGTTGATGCGGGGCAATCCTTCGCTGTTTTTATGGCAAAACATTTTGTCAATAAGCTCTGGCACCTGAACCTGTGCTGCTGTTGCTAGCAATGGGCAAGCCTCGTAGCCCATAACGACCAACTGCGGTTTTTCTGTACTTGTGTCATCAATATCGCCAGACATGCTTGGGAAAACCACGGTGCTGAATATATCGCCTCTGAAAATTTCCTTTATACTGTCGTTGAGACGGGCGC
This sequence comes from Pseudomonadota bacterium, assembly GCA_023419375.1. Classification (GTDB taxonomy): domain Bacteria; phylum Desulfobacterota; class Desulfovibrionia; order Desulfovibrionales; family Desulfovibrionaceae; genus Desulfovibrio. The sequence goes on along the minus strand of JAEZYD010000028.1, from coordinate 26,896 downwards.
GGACATCACCAGGGTCTATGTTGCGTTCCTGATTCTGGATCATCATAGTCAAATTGGGTTCGGCCATGAATCGCAATGGCCGATTAGGCCTGTCGTCAAGGTAGGCAGATTCCTGTTTGAATCGCCGGATGGCATCATCAATAAAGCTTAATTCCGTGCCCGGAGAAAGCATTGCGTAACGCAGGGTGTTTTCTGTGGCACCTTTGAGGTTTTCGTTAAATGCTAGCGTATTTAAAAAAATGGTTTTGGCCACGTAGGACGCATATGGCGGCATGTCCAGATAACAACGGGCGTCTATTTCTTGGGCCAGAGAGAGTTTGGCGTCATGGGGAGCCGCGATGTCAGCACATAAGGCCGGAGAAAAAGCACTTTGGCCGAGTTTGGTAAGTATTTCTTGCCGTATGGGGCTGTATGCAAGATCAATATGGTGCACGTGCACGGCATAGGCATCTTGTGGGCGCAGCGCCCACAGCCGGGCAATCGTTCGCCCCAAAAGACGCAGCATGCCTCGTACTCGTTGAAAATTGCTCAGGGTGGACGTTTTTTCCTTGAGGGTCGTTATGAGGTCTGGGTGCAGTGGAAAGCTCTGACGAAAGGCTACGGCTGTGCGTTCCTGCAGACCATACTCGGGCAAATAGTCTTTGTTGGCATCCCACAGGCGAGCATAGGCGGCTGCTATCTGTTGTGCCCCTGCTTCATCCACATGGTCAAACAACCTGCGCCGCAACACCTGGACGGTTTCGTCTTCTTCTGTGGGATCCAACAAGGTGGCTTTGCGGGCAGAAACACTTTCAGCCTCGCGCATCATGTCTACGATAGCCTGATTTTCCTGGCTATATGCGTCAATGGCTTTCTCGTCTTTTTTCCCAATGGCCAGCGTAAAAACTAGTGCTGTGCAGGGGGAAGATTCTACAGCTTTGAACAGTGCCGTCAAAAAGGCTGTAAGCTGTTTGGCTGCCATTTGCATGTCTTTGGCACCCTGCTTGCGCAAATAGATGGAAAGTTCATCTATAAGGATAAGCGTGGGGGTATCACCCATAAGTTCAGATAGAACAGCTGCGCCCGGTGCTACCCCCTGGGAGTCGCTTTTTTGGATTCTGTTGAAACCGGCACTGCCACCAAGAGCGTAGGCCAACTCACCCCAAGGGGTATGTGCTACGACGCCATCCCCCAATGTATGTCCGTTGATGGGGTCTGCATTTTCACCATCAAAGGCTGCTACACGCACCGTTGCAGCGGGTATCAACTCTGGGTCCATAAACTCGGACTTATTAGCAACACCCCGCATGCCCCTTGCTGCGTGCGCAAGGGCAATAAGGGAATGGGTTTTACCGCCACCGTAGTTGGTATCCAACCGGAAGATGGAGGCCACCTGCTCATTGCGGCCCGAAAGCCGCAGACATACATTCTTGAGCAAGTTTTGCAGCCCACGTGTCGGATGAGTGTTGGCAAAAAATAACGCGGCATCCTGATAGGCCGGGGGGGCCTGCCCTTTAAGAACTTGGGCAAGATCGGCAGCAAAGTCAGATTCTGCCATGTGCCCCTGCAATACGTCTGCCCGAGGGGTGCACACTTCAAAAAGGGTAGGAATAGCCATGCTGTTGTCCTTGTTATTCAGGGTGCTGAGGTGCCGTGGATATAGCAAAAAAAGTAAAAATAGGCCACCAAGAATAACTCGCGGCGTGTTGGAGGTTTCGACTCTAAAGGATAAAAAGCACTGTGATTGAGGTTCAAGGTTTCATTATGATTGCTATTGCATATAGCTAGGGTCTATTCTTTGCTTTAGCAGATCAATGAGCTGGCTGGCCTCATTTGCTGTCATATCGCTATATTCCTTGTGAAAGTTTATGGAACAAAGTGCTTCAGCGTCTAGGCCCTGCCGCTCCGCGAGGTCATAGGCATAGCAAAGTTGCTTGTCAGAAGCAGGCTGATTGGCCCTGTGCGGGGTAAAATCGTACATAATCACCTCAAATTTGTCATAATAGTTGAAATTTTTTTCGAATGTACGCCATGGCTGAGGCGCGGGTATAGCCAATCTTTGACCCTGCCCGTACGCGCTCTGCAGGGCCTTTGTGCATGGCGTCCTCGTTTGAGAGCGTTTTGGCTGAAATGAGCCCTCCTGTAGCCCTTGACAGTTCAGCTCGTGACATCACAGGCGGCAATTCCTGTTCTATGGATTTAAAGAATGCTTCTGTACCGATGCCATGGTTAATTAGTCTTTCAGAACGCTCAAAATTGAGTTGCCAGTATTCTTGCATGTGCTCTCCTGCCTATTGGGCTGATAAGGGTAGATGTGGGAATGCATATAATAGACTGACAAGGGGGATGAGAATCACCCCCCCTTGCCACAAATATTTACCAGGGCACTTTGCCGTTAACTTGGTCGTTGGCTTTCAGCGACTTAATAATCTTATCTGCATCTGCACAAGTGCAATCTGCCAAAGCCTTGCCCACCAGATCACGTGCTAACGTGTCAGGCTTTGCCCCTCGCGCTAGCCTATTGATAAAGTTTACTTGGCTGTCGCTGATGGGCTTTTTGGTTGAAGCTTGGCGTGGTGATGGTGGACTCTGCCACACGCTTGCCTGCCGTTTTTCTGCACACAAAGCCTGAATGCAAGCTACCGCCGCGTCTAATGAGCTGCGTAACGAATCATCCAGCAGTTGATGTGGTGCCCCGCCATTTGCCGTATCCGGCGTTGCAAATCCTGGCATGGAAACGTGAATGTCCCCGACATGAAGGTCTGTCTGAGCGATCGCGATATGCCCGTTCCCAGCTTCAGGAGCCTGCTTGATTACAGTTTTTATAGTTGAAAGGCCCAGATTGCCGATTTTATCCTGCACCGTAAACAAACCATCGGCCCTCGCCACATTGTTAGTGATGCTCTTGTCCATGATACCTCCTAAGTATTTGAAAGCCTTGTGCAACTGAAATTTCTCTGGCCATCGTAGCCAACAGTTTTTGTGTAACTCTTCGACAAATATGAAAGTTGATTCAGAATTTCTTGGAAGCGTGCTTTATAAGCAGCTTGGCCAGCATCCCGTCGAATCAACTTGCCGTTGTAGTCAGGATCGTCTTTCAGACAGCGGTTGATGCAGCCGGTTACCAGACAACCCAGAGTTCGTGCCCATGCATCTTCAACATTGCGAAATACATGCCAATAGTCACGAACCTTGTGGCCGTTGAGGAACAGAGCACAGTGGTAATGGGGGTGATGGCTTCGCAACTGCTCGCGTACCCAAATGTAGTAGGGATCAAGCCCCTGACGGGTATATTTTTTCACGACATAGGCCATACAAACTGAAATATCAGTATTTTTTGCTGGCCCATGATAATGCACAGGGTAATGCACATCAAAACGAACGATAAGTGCTTTCGAATGCTTCCTGACGTATTCATTGAGCAACTCGTTTATCCTACAATCAATTCTTTCAATAAACTTATATTGCATTTTAAAATCCTTAGTTTTGTTATTAATGATTATACAACAAACAGCTTAATTAATTTTATTATTATAAATTGTATTACCTACCTCCTGCTAATTTTTTTTAAAATACAAACGACAATTCGTACACTTTTGTGCAATAATGCTCTTTTATGCTACACAAATTAATGTCCGAATTAAAAAATTACATTGATGGAAAACTTAACCAATCCAATACGCTTGTGCCCCTAAGCTCACGCGCAATTTGATCGGGTTCCATCCGAAATTATTCGCTAATAACGAAGGTAAGCCACAAAAGTCTTGGGATAAAAAAAGCCGCCGGTGACCAATATGGCCACCAGCGACATTCAAATGTAGTTAGGGGTGGAAGACTAAGGCGGAGACATTTCGGTATCCTTGAGCATGTTCCTTAGATATTCAAGAAAACCTTCTTTCTGGTACCAGACTTCACGCTTGACGAAAAAACGACCAGCAGGGCCGATCTTTTTGCTGTCACGATTGGCAAGTGTTCGGGGGTTTACGATGCCAAAAGTCAGTTCGCGCACTCTTTTGCGCGGGAAGCAAGGAGGCAGGGTCTCTTCTAGCAACCTCAAAATGGTTTGGGCCGGGGATGTCATGGCTATGGCTCCTGCAGAATGATGTCGCCTAAGGCGCATCACATGCGGGAGCGCTGTAAAAAAAAATGCATGAGCAATCTGCAGACATGAAAAACGCCCTTGGATCACTCCTTTCCCTGGCACTTAACGAAATACGGCCTCCAGGCCGGTTGCTGGTTTGGCCCCCAACGTTTGAGCACACTGGCGTTCAAGAAGAGGGGGATGTGCAGCGTGTCCATCTACACCTGATCCAGACATGACTAGCATGGCAATTTTCCACGTAAAACATATATGATTTTTTATTTTGTCATTTTGTCAGTAACAAATACATCATTGGTTGTTTAACCAAACAATGCATCATGGAAGCTTCGCAAAGAAGAAAACGACGGGAAAAATTGATACACTGGCACTAACAACCTGAACCGAAGATGACAAAAAATTTGAATTGAATAGCAGCTACGCGCCATGCATGATCTATAGCGAACGCAGTTAAGAAAATTGGACCGCCAGGCGGGTTGAACGCGGGCATTGAGAGCCTCATGGCAGAGCAGACGCTACTACTCTTCCACAAACTCAAAGATCGGGTGTGCGCCCAGGCAACGCATCAATTAAAGCGCTCATTACGACTTAGTAGATATTATCACAATTTTTGCGACAATCATTCCTTAACCTCTGGTGTGAAGTCAGCAACGTTGATAAATGATAAAAAAGGAGGGCAATCGATTCGCCTTTGCTTGAGCCTAGCAAGTTCACGAAGTTTACCCTCGTATCACTGAAAAGTGGGGAGAGAATGGGGAGAGATATTGACAAAACAAAAAAGCCCTTACGGTTAATAACCGTAAGAGCTTGATTTTTATGGTGCGCCCGAAGAGATTCGAACTCCTGACCTACAGGTTCGTAGCCTGTTGCTCTATCCAGCTGAGCTACGAGCGCGTTCAACGAAGAGGAAACTAACTCAAGTCACAGTCGCCGTCAAGCTTTTTTTCAAAATATTTTTTGAAAAGTCTGTGAACTTGTTAAAAATTATTTTCTGCAACTTCCCGTAAGGGAATGTGCTCGCCCCTGGGGCAAGCACGCCTCAAACCAGTAAAGAAAACTACTAAGCGCTGATGCCGTTAACGGCATGAGCCAGACGCGAAATCTTGCGTGCGGCCTTCTTCCAGTGCAGGGCGCCCTTACCGGCTGCCTTGGCGAGCACGGAAGCGGCGCTGGACAGAGCTTCGCTGGCCTGGCCCTGTTCGTTGTTCTGGATGGCGGCGCGAACCTGCTTGATGGCGTTCTTCACGCGGGTACGGGCGGCGCGATTGCGGCCTGCCCGCTGCAAGCTCTGCTTGTGACGCTTGAGGGCTGACTTATGGTTGGCCACTTTGAATCCTCCACATATGTTGGGCTTGCCCGCGCAAGCCATGAAAACAAAAGTTAGCGCGTTGTCGCGAAGAAGGGTTCTTACCACTGGCACGATTACCTGTCAAGCAATCGTGTCTTTTTATCGAATATTTTCTTGTTTGTGAGCGAGGGGAACCGTCAAAAGCGCCCCTCTCCCCCTGTAAAATCGTTGAACAACCTACATCTGCAAGGCCGAAAAATCGGCCAGACGCGCAAACCTTGAGCCAAGGCCATGCAGCATGCTCAACCTGTTGCGGCGCAGATCCACATCATCGCACATAACCATCACACCTGCAAAAAAGGCATCCACCGCGGGCCGCACAGCGCTCAGGCAGGCCAGCGCTGCGGCATGGTCGTGGGCAGCCCACAGGGCATCAAGGCGGGGCAACATTTCTTCCAGCGTGGATGCCAGAGCCTTTTCCGCGTCTTCGCGCAGCAAGGCGGGGTCCCAGTGGTCAGAAAGTTCCTCAGCCTGACCCTGCTTGCGCAGGATATTGGCAACGCGCTTGAAGGTCTGCACCGCAGCTTCATAGTCCGCCGCCTGACTAAAGGCTGCCAGCGCCTCAAGGCGAGCACCGCAGTCCTTCACGTCTTCTGCGCCCGCGCCAAGGGCCGCGTCCACCAGCAGCGTATCTTGCCCCTGACTCATGAAATAGTTGCGCAAACGCGCCGCAAAAAATTCCATGAGCTTGTCCAGAGCATCGTGCGGGGCGAGCTTCCACTGGCGATCGCCATAAAGATGCTGCGCCTTGGCAAAGAACTGCCGCACGTCAACCGCAAGACCGAACTCAAGCATGATGCGGATGATGCCCAGCGCGCAACGCCGCAGGCCGTTGGGGTCGGCAGCTCCAGTGGGGATCATGCCAAGGCCGAAGCACCCTGCGAGGGTATCGGCCTTGTCCGCCATTGAGAGCAGCGCGCCTGCGAGGCTCTTGGGCAGCGAAGAATCCGGCCCGGCGGGCAGATACTGTTCGCCCAGAGCTTCGGCCACGGCCTTGCTTTCGCCTTTGCGTCCGGCATAGATGCCGCCCATGATGCCCTGAAGGGTATCAAACTCGCCCACAAGGCCGCTCACCAGATCCGCCTTTGAAAGGCGTCCGGCACGCGCGGCATCGTCGGCAAGGTCGGGCGCGCAGCTTTCGGCAAGCCAGCGGCACAGAGCCTCAAGCCTGCGTGTTTTGTCGCCCATGCTGCCAAGCCCGCCGATAAAGATGACCGAATCCAGCTTTTGCAGCCAGTGGTCAAAGGTATCGCGCAGGTCGGCCTGCCAGAAAAAGCGGGCGTCTTCAAGCCGGGCGCGCAGCACACGTTCCCAGCCGCGCTTGACCACGCCCATGTCTTCGGGGGTGATGTTCAGCACGGTGAGAAAATGCGGCAGCAGTTCGCCATTGGCACCTTCAATGCCAAAGCTCTTCTGGTGGCTTTCCATGCTGGTAAGTAGCACTTCGCGCGGCACCTCAAGATAGGCGGGATCAAAATCGGCCAGCAGCGGCACCGGGTGCTCGGCAAGGCCCTGCACTTCGTCCAGCAGGCTGTCTTTCCACAGAACTTTGCCGCCAGCGGCAGCCGCCTGAGCATTGCCGCCCTCAATAATGACGTTGCGGCGTTGGGCAGGATCAATGGTAACGGCGCAGGGCCCGGCGAGAGTGGCCAGAAATTCATTGGCATGCGCCACAGCAAAGGGGCCAGCCCCGTGGATGCGGTGCCCGCAGGTCTCACGGCCAGAGGTCATGGGGCCAACGGTGAAGGGCACCACGGCATCATCAAGCAGCGCCAGTATCCAGCGCAGCGGGCGGGCATAGGCCAGCGAATATGAACCCCAGTGCATGCGCTTCTGGAACGAAAGCGCGGTAATCACCGTGGGGCAGATATCAGCAAGCAAACCGGCTGCAGGCGCGCCGCCGGTGCGCTTGCGCACGGCCACGTATTCGCCCTTGTCCGTCTCTACACGAAAAACGTCCTCAAGAGCGCAGGCATTGGTACGCGCAAAACCCTCAAGGGCTTTGGTGGGCTTGCCTTCGGCATCATAGGCCACGCGCACGGGCGGGCCGGAGACTACCTCTTCCCTCTCCACCTGCACAGGGTTGAGGTCTTCAACAATCACCACCGCGCGCCGGGGCGTGCTCATGACGCGCAGCGCGCCGTATTCAAGCCCGGCCTCGTCCAGAGCGCCGCTAAAACGTGAGGCCAGCTCCCCTTCCTCGGGGGCCAGAAAACGGGAAGGCAACTCTTCGCTGCCGATTTCAAGCACAAAGGTCGCCACGGCTTACCTCGCATCCTTTTTGAGCATGGGATAGCCCAGTTCTTCACGCTGGGCTGCGTACAATCGCGCCACTCCAGCCGCCAGAGCGCGCACTCTGCCGATATAGCCGGTGCGTTCCGTGATGGAGATGGCTCCTCTGGCGTCCAGAAGATTGAATGTATGCGAGCACTTGAGGCAGTAATCATAGGCAGGCCAGGGCAATCCCAGCTCAAGCAGGGCTTTGCATTGCCCTTCAAAATCGCTGAAATGCCGCAACAGCATGTCAGGATTGCTGGCCTCAAAGTTGTGGCGTGACTGCTCTACTTCATTCTGGTGGTAGATGTGGCCGTAGGTGACGTTTTTGTTCCAGGCCAGATCATACACGGATTCAACGCCCTGCAGATACATGGTAAGGCGCTCAAGGCCGTAGGTCAGTTCCACGCTGATGGGCGAAAGATCAATGCCGCCCACCTGCTGAAAATAGGTGAACTGGCTCACTTCCATGCCATTGAGCCACACTTCCCAGCCAAGGCCCCAGGCGCCGAGGGTGGGGGATTCCCAGTCGTCTTCCACAAAACGGATGTCGTGCTGCGCGGGGTTGATGCCCAGCGCCTTGAGGCTTTGCAGATACAGATCCTGCACGTTGTCCGGCGAGGGCTTCATGATCACCTGAAACTGGAAATACCGTTGCAGGCGGTTGGGATTTTCGCCGTAGCGGCCATCCGTAGGACGGCGGGAGGGCTCCACATAGGCCACACTCCACGGTTCCGGCCCAATAACCCTCAAAAACGTGTTGGGGTTGAACGTACCGGCACCGCATTCCACACCCGAAGGCTGTTCGATGACGCAACCCTGGTTGGCCCAGTAGTTCTGCAAAGTTAAAATGACATCCTGAAAATACATGCGCTGTCCTTTGTTCGTAGCCTTTTTCAGACGCATACGCGCGGCTGTTCGATACTAACGCCGCCCCAAACCATCCAAAACCGAATCGGAAGTTTCGATGCAAACACGGTCACACGTGGCGAAAGTAGCCCCCTTCCCACGAAAGACCCAGGTGATATTGCACAAAACCATCAATAACCTTGGCGCACGCGCGCCGATCAGCGGCAGGCAGTTCTTCTGCATGCCAGCCGGAGGGAAATTCTTGCTGCACATGGCGCAAAAGGTCAAGCCCGGACGCGCCCAGTTCCACGCCATACCGCGCTGGCCCCGTCGTCGCGCGGCACGAAGGGCAGCGCAACTGGGCCTCGTCAACCACAAACTGTGCGGGGCCGGTTATGGCCGCGCCGCAGGTGCCGCATTTGCCCAGATCCGGCGCAAAACCCAAAACGCCAGCAAACCGCAGGCGGAAAAACAGGGGCAACAGTGAGGGCACGTTTTCCGCTTCTTCCAGCGTCTTGCGCAAATCTTCAACCAGTAGAAAGGCCTCGTCCGCGCCTTCGTCATTGACGCCAAGCGCTTCCACAAAGCGCAGGCAGTTGGCCGCCAGCCCCATGCGCCGCCAGTTTCCGCGCAAGCTTTGCGGCCCGCCCAGCAGCACGGCTTCCTCAAGATTAAGAAAGCTGCCGCGTCCCGAGGCCTTTACCCTGCAATGCAGGCTGTTGAGCACATCCAGGCAGCCGCAAAAACGACGCCTGCTGCGGCTGCCGCCAAAGGCGAACAGCGTCAGCAGGCCGTGTTTGCGACAAAGCATTTTCAGCCACAGATCTGACTCGCGAAAGTGCCCGATTCGCAGCACAAGCGCGTGATCTGCCCATTCGGTCATGGCCTGTCCGCAGGGGGAAACACCAGATTGCGCACTTGGCCGCTCTGCCCCGCCGGGGGCAGTTCTTCACCGTCATACCGCAGGCGCACGCCGCCAGCGTTGCCAAGCTTCAATTCCAGGCTCTTGCTGAACGTGAGGGCAAAAGTATCGCCCTTATGTAGCGAAAACTGACGAGTGTCGGTCTTGTCAGCGCTGGAGTGAATCCAGCATTCTTCTGTAGCGGTGATAATAAGTTTGTGGGCGCCTACGGGCACATCGCTGCCCTGCGAAGCGGCAGCTGGCGCAGCGGCAGAGGCCGCCGGAGTAGCCGGAGGCGTTGAAGCAGGCGCTGCAGCAGCGGGCGCATTTGCGACAGGCGCGCTGGCGGCAGTGCCGCGCACCGGGGGCAAACCAGGAGCAGCAGGCTGGGCAGGCTGCCCTGCCGGTTGGGCCGAAGCCTGCGCCGGAGTTTGCGCAGTCGCCTGAGCCGGAGCCTGGCCTTGTGCCGGGGCAGCAGCACCTTGCGGCTGACTGACAGCCGCCGGAGCCTGAGCCGAAGCAGTCGTCTGGGCCGAGCCCTGCCCCTGAGCGGGAGCAACAGGGGTGGAAGGCCGACTGGCCAGATTGCCGGGGTCAACAGACTCGGCGCTCTGCAAAGGGGCGGGCTGCGCCAGACGGCGCGTCTGCCGGCTCAGGAAGTCAAACACCCCCTGTTGCCAGGCAACCATCACCACAGCGACCACGCAGACCATGAAAAGGCCGGCCAAAATGGGCTTGAGGTTACGCCGCTGGGTGAGAACCATCTCGGGCTCATAAACATTTTGCGGCGCAACGGGTTCAGAAGCAGCCTCAAGCGCCCCAAGGGCCTCGCTGACTTCTTCAGCCGAAAGGCCAACATAGGACGCGTATGAACGGATAAACCCCTTGGTGTACGCCAGAGGGGGCAAGGACGTCTCGTCCCCTTCCTCCAAAGCGCGCAGAAGACGGGCGCTGATTTTCAGCCTGTTTGCCGCATCTTCCATGTCCAGACCCCGCTTTTCGCGCTCAACGCGCAAAGCAGCGCCCAATTCCACTAAGGTCATGAAAAGCCTCGATAATGGTCTTGCCGCCCCGAGGGGGCGGCGGTTGCCAGCAAAAAGCCGGAACCACCCGTGGCGGTCCTGCTACATTCTGATATCAATAACGGCCCGGCTGCGAAGCTGGTTGGTGTAGTCCTCAAAACGCTCCATAGCCTTGGGCTGGCGCAGGATGCCGTCGATCATCGGCTTGGCCTGCTCAAAGGTGAGCATCTTGATTTCACCGCCGCCAGGACGGTACAGACGCACCTGCGCCTTGCGGCCCTGAAGCTCGAAAATCTCCGTTACATCGCCGGGTTTCATACTGGTGAGGCGGGCCTCCCACTCGGGGTTGAGCTTGTCCCACTCCACTGCGCCCATGTCGCCGCCGTTTTCCTTGTTGGGAGCGATGGAATACTTGCGCACCACTTCCTCAAACGAAACAGCGCCGGACTTGATCTGCGAAGCCAAAGCCGCAGCATTGGCATTGGGATGATACACCAGCAGGGCCATGTGCAGGCCTGAGCGGTCATACATGGTGTCCTTGTGCGCGTCGTAGTAGGCCTTGATCTCCTCGGGGGTCACAACAACCCGGCGGCCCACTTCCATTGCCATAACACGCTGGCGAATCAAGCCTTTTTCAATATTGCCACGCAGTTCGCTCACACTGGTCTTTTGCTGGGCCAGGCGTTCTTCAAACTGCTTTTTGTTGAGGTTGTTCGCCTTCATGATCTTGGTGATTTCGCTGTCAATTTCAGAAGAAGAAATGGAAACCTTGAGACGCTTGGCTTCCTGCGCAACCAGAATATCCATGATCATGCCGTCCAGCGCCTTGCGCAGCACGGCGTCCACGGCCTTGGCCTGGGCGGGATCGTTGGGATTGATGCGCGCCCGCATGAGATCAGGAACAGCGTTTTTCTGCAGATCGAACATGGTGATGACCTGACCGTTCACCACGGCCGCCACCTTGTTGATCTGTGCGGCCTGAGCGCCAAAAGCGGTCATAAAACAGATAACCAGCGCCAAAATAAGCGTTTTTCTCACGTTATACTCCCTGCTTGCGCGCAAAATTTCCGCGCTTTATCTATAAAATTATATCCCAATCCAGCGCAACATGCAATGCAACTGCGGCAACCGCAGCCAGCCAGCAGCCGGGGCATGTTGCGCGCAACCCCTCAACGCCGCCGCGCGGAGCCGCCGTTATCTCGCCTGCGCTGCTGGTCGCCCGAGGCTTTTGCAGCAGGAGCCGTTTCGGGATTATGCCCCTGATTTTCCAATGCTCCATTGGCCTTGGGATCGTGGGAACCTTCAAGAACATCGCCCTCGTACACATCATCCTTGCCAGGGGGCAGAGCCTTCATGTCCTCCATAGCGCCAGAAACATCCGGCACGACGGGGGCATCACTGGCCTGCCCGCCAGCGTGTGACGCCGGGGGAGCGAGCAGATCGGGGGCAAGCTCCTTGCCCACCATGATGACGGAATCGGCCAGAGCCTTTTCAAGCCAGCGCTCAAAGGCTTCAGACATCTTCTGCTCCCGCAGGATGCCTTCCACCAGCGGATATGCCTCCGCCAGACTGATGTGCGCTGGCGGGCGGCTTTCAATCAGCCCAAGGCTGCGCCACAGGCCTTCCTCCTGCCGCACGGGGGCGCACTGGCCCGGCTTGAGACCGGCAGCGGCCTTGCGCCATCCCTGGGGCAGATCGGCTGGCCGCACATTCTGGCACTGGAGCTGCACCTTGCTGCGCGCATCGCTCATGCCACCGGGAAACACGGCGCAAAAGCCTTCCACATCCTTGCGCGTTTCGCCAGAAATCAGGCAGACGCGCAGAGTTTCCGGCATCTGAAAATCGTCTTCGTGGGTCTGATAGTAGTCGCGCAGTTCGGGCAGCGAAACACGGATGCCCGCTGCAAGAACCCGCTTTTCAAATGAGAGCATGGAAAGATGGTCAAGCAGCAAGGCCCGCCATTCGGCAGGATCAATGGATTCTTCGGCCAGATATTTTTCCAGCCCGTCAGCGCCGCCGTAATCATTCCTTACCTCTGCAAGGGCTGTTTCCAGCATGGCAGGGCTGACCGACATCTGGAGCCGCTGCAAATCCTGCCGCACCAGAGCGTAAATGATCAGTGTGCCCAGCCCTTCGCCGTATTCGCGGCGCATGTTTTCCAGCGAAGGAGTGCGCATGGCCCCAAGGGAGGGAGAACGGCTGTCGAGCAGGGTTTGCAATCTGCGCAGGCTGATGGGCTCGCCATTGACTGTAGCCACCACGCCGTCGGGGAGCCGTGTTTCAAAACAGGCCGCCAGCAACAGGCAAAAACAGCAGGCCAACGCCACGCGCAACGGGCGGGCCTGGCGGGCAGACCGGGCACCGATCTGGAAAAAACGCGCCAAAGCTATGAGGGGCTGCATGAATCCGTTCACCATTTTCCCATATATTCAGACCAGCTTTATGACCTGAAAAACAGGCACAGCCGCCAACCAGCACCTATGCCCCGGCTTTAACACGAATCCCCTCAAGGGCGGTACGCAACCTGTCCAGCCCCTCGGGGAATGAGACGTCCGACGGCATCGGCAGATGCAGCCCGGCAGGCGGGAGCATACGCGCGTCCTTCATGGAAGCCGTAAGGGCTACAATGCGCTCGGGCTGCACGGCGGTCTGCCCGTCCGGCCAGACAAGCCGCACATGGTTGATGTGCACATCGGCCTTTTGCACCTGCAACTCTGTAAGGAACTGCTTGAAATCCAGCACGGCAAGAAAGTTGCGCAGTTCTTCGGGGAAGGGGCCAAACCTGTCGCGTATGCCGAGGGCCGCTTCCTCACGCGCCGCGCCGCCAGCAGCCGATGTGAGCGTTTTGTAGCAGCGCAGCCTTTCGCGCCCGTCCTCAATGTACGATGCGGGAATATGCGCAGGCAAGCCCAAAGTAAGTTCCGTCTCCACGGTCTGCGCTTCTGGCGTACCCTTGAGGCGGCCCACGGCCTCCTCCAGCATTTCAAGGTACAGATCAAGGCCCACGCGGCACATGTGGCCCGACTGCACCTCGCCAAGAATATTGCCCGCCCCGCGCAGGCGCAGGTCTTCCATGGCGACCTGAAAACCAGCCCCCAGGTAGTCCATATCCATAATGATGCGCAGGCGCTCCTCCGCAATGGAGGTAAGGCGCTCCGCATCCGGAACCACAAAAAAGGCATAGGCCTGCCTGTCGCTGCGGCCCACGCGGCCCCGCAGCTGGTAGAGCTGCCCAAGACCGAACATCTGGGCCTGATCCACCACCAGCGTATTGGCGCGGGGAAAGTCCAGCCCCGATTCAACAATGGAGGTGCACACCAGCACATCAAGCTCGCCATGCCAGAACTTGTGCATGGTGTCTTCAAGCTCGGTTTCAGACATCTGCCCGTGCGCCATACCCACGCGGGCCGTGGGCACCAAGGTGTGCACGTATTCGGCCACCCGCTCCAGCCCCTGCACGCGGTTGTAGACCCAGAACACCTGGCCTTCGCGCTCGATCTCCCGCTCAAGCACCTTGCGCAGCACGGAATCATCCCGCCGCAGCACGGCAGAGGCCACAGGCTTGCGGTCCTGCGGCGCGGTTTCAATGATGGAAAGCTCGCGTATGCCGGACATGGAAAGCTGCAAGGTACGCGGAATGGGCGTGGCCGTGAGGGTGAGCACGTCCACGTTCTTTTTGAGAGCCTTGAGCTTTTCCTTGTGGCGCACGCCGAAACGCTGTTCCTCATCCAGAATGAGCAGTGCCAGATTGGGTAGTTTGACATCGCTCGAAAGCACGCGGTGGGTGCCGATGAGGATGTCCACCTGCCCGGTGGCCGCGGCCTTGAGAACTTCCTTTTGCCTTGGGCGCGTCACAAAGCGGCTGAGCAGCCCCACATTGACGGGAAAGCCCGCCAGACGGGCGCGAAAGGTCTGATAATGCTGCTCGGCAAGCACCGTGGTGGGGCAAAGCAGCACCACCTGACGCCCCTCGGAAGCGGCGCGGAAGGCGGCGCGCAGGGCAACTTCTGTTTTGCCGAAGCCCACGTCGCCGCACACGAGCCTGTCCATGGGCTGGGACTTGTCCATGTCGTCCAGCACGTCCTGAATGGCCTTGGCCTGATCGGGCGTTTCTTCAAAGCCGAATGTGGCCTCAAATTCATGGTACAGCTCGCCCGGAGGGTCATAGCGGAAGCCCTTGGTCACCTTGCGGTAGGCATACATTTCCACAAGGTCGGCGGCGATCTTTTCAATGGCCTTGCGGGCCTTCTCCTTGCCCGAAGTCCAGCCTGTGCCGCCCAGCCGGTCCAGCGCGGGTTCCACGCCTTCCGAACCCTTGAACCGCTGGATAAGCCCCATGCGGTCGGCAGGCACGTAGAGCTTGTCGCGCCCGGAGTATTCGATGAGCAGAAAGTCGTTGGCAACAGCGTTGACGTCCATGTGGTGCAGCCCGGCAAAACGGCCAATGCCGTAATCGCGGTGCACCAGCAGATCGCCTGCCTTGAGATCGTCAAAAGAATCCAGCCCCTTGAAAACGCGCGAAGAAACCCGGGGCGTCTTTTCCGCCTTGGGGTACAGGATATCCTCGCCCAGAACCAGGGCGTTGTCCCACGCCAGATCCGCGCCCTGACGGAAGGGGGAAACAAGGGCGAAAAGGCCGCGCTGGTCGGGCGCGTAGCGCTGGGCAGGAAGAATGCCGTCCTGCTCTGCCAGTTTCAGAAACTTGGCGCGGCTGCGGCCAGATGAAAAACTCAGCACCACCTGTCTGCGAGCGCCCTGCCACTCCTTGAGTGCGGCGGCCAGATGCTGCCAGGGGCGATCCTGCGCGCCGGAAAGAGGAAAAAGATCGCTGAAGGAATGCAGGGTTCTTTCCGCAAAATCCAGACCGCGCTCTTCCACGCCCATGACCAGAGGTTCGGCGTACACGCGCTGAAAGGCGTTCCACGGTGCGGGCTGCGAGCTTTTACGCAGTGCCAGGGCTGCCGGTTGGGGTAGGGGCGCGTCCTCGGCCTCCAGCCGCTCCTTGAGTGCAAGGCGGCCATCCCGCAGGGCCTCGGCGCTGTCGGCCTCGCCGGGCAGCAGCCACAGGCAGTCCTGCGGCAGCCAGTCCTCCAGCAGGCTGGGAGCTTCCACGGCGCAACCGGGCAGCAGCCCCGCGCCGCCGGCATCCAGCGATTTTTTAAAGGAATAGCAGTCGTTTTCGCCAATGCGGCCTTCGGCAAACATGCGGTCAAAACGCTTGCGCGTAGCCTCTGTCTCGCGCGCATCGAAGGACAGCGGGCTGACAGGCAGCAGGGTCAGTTCATCGCATCCCTGCAAAGACCGCTGGGTCTCCGCGTCAAAGAAGCGCATTTCCTCCAGCGTGTCGCCAAAAAATTCCAGCCGCACAGGACGGGCATAGCCAGCGGGATACAGATCAAGAATGTCGCCGCGCCGGGCCATTTCGCCGGGCCGCGTGACCATGGCAACGCGCTCGTACCCCCACTCCACCGCCTGCTCCAGCAGCAACTCGGGGGCGTAATCGCTGCCCTTGCCAAGTTCCAGCGTGCGCGTGTGGAAAAAATTGACCGGCATGTAGCGCAGCAGCAGGCTTTCAACACTGACCACCAGCGCACGCGGCTTGCCAAGGGTGAGGGAGTACAGCGCGGCAAGCCGGGCAGCCCATGAGGGCTTGTCCTGCCACTGGCTCAGGGCTGGCAGCCCCAGACAGGGCCACTGCCACGCAGGGCGTACAACTGCCGGATCCGCCAGAGAAATTTCGGGAGAAAAAAGGGCCGCAAGGGAGCGGGCCGCGTGGAATTCTTCGCGGGTGCGGGCCACAAGGGCCACGCTGCGCCCTTTGTCCAGAGCCTCGCAGGCAAGGCGGCAACGCGTGACCATGCCGCTGCGTTCCAGATATATCTGCCTGTCGTTGCTTGAGAGCAATGCGCCGAAAGTGTCCATGAACCTGTGGGGGTTATATAACAGCACAAGGGGCAGCCTGCGCCGCCCCGACGATAAATGGTCAAACCTGGCGGCAGCCAGAGGCTACCGCCAGGTTTGCAAGTCGTTTGCTTCTAGTGTCCGCAGCCGCCGCCGCAGCTGCTGCAACCACCGCCCGTCTGGGGCAGGGGCACCGTGGGTTCAACTGTGAAACCCGCGTAGGAGAGATCAATCTTCACGCCTTCAACCTGAGCAAGAAGCTCCTTGTTGATGCAGAAGGTGAATCCGCCCTGATCTTCGCTCATATCTTCATCCGTCGCGGCGTCCAGGGCAAGGGCCAGATGCGGCCCGCTGCACCCGCCGGGGGCGAGGTAAACGCGAATGGTGCTTTTTTCCTTACCTTCAAAAAAGGCCGCCAGTTCCTTCTGGGCGCTTTCGGTCAGTTCAAGCATGGTTCCTCCGGTGTTTTTCGATACGCTCGATATGTATTTATATGGTAGAGTAACGAAAAACAGGCTGGCCTGCTTCGTCCGGCCAGCGGGGAACCACCCCGCCTTTAGGCGTTGCTGCCGCAGCCGCTCGAGCAGCTGCTGCAACCACCGCTGTTGCCTTCAGAAGCGAAGGGCACTACGGGTTCAACCGCAAAGCCCATGTAGGTTAAATCAATTTTTACACCCTGCACTTCTGTCATAAGGGCACTGTTGATGCAGAAGGTGTAGCCGGCCTGTTCCTCGGTTTGATCTTGGTTGTTAGGCTCATCCAGAGCCAGGGCAAGGCGAGGGCCGCCTCAACCTGCGGTCATGTAGACCCGGATGGGTTCCTTTTTCTTGCCGGTAAAGAACGAATCCAGTTCCTTACGGGCGCTGTCGGTCAATTCGATCATACGTCCTCCATGATTCGAGTGTTTTACTAACTAAGGTCATGCGTGGGGCTTGTCAATTGCCGCAGGGCTTTTCTTTAAAGGCGAAAACGGCTAGAATGACGGGCATATCCACCCTTGGAGGAACCATGTCCACGACCCGGTTACTGGAAAAAGACGAAATGGCACGCGTACTTGAACGCCTCGCCTCGCAGATACTCGAACGCCACGCTGCATGCCAGGATGTAATGCTGGTGGGCATCGAACGGCGCGGCGCAGACCTGGCCCGGCGCATAGCTGCCCTGCTGCAAGCGCGGCTTGACCGCGTCATGCCCCTGGGCACCCTGGATATCAATCTGTACCGCGATGACTGGACTAGCCTTGTGGGCAAGCCCAGCATCGGGCAGTCACGCATTACCGAAAGCGTGGACGAAAAGGTTATCATTCTGGTTGACGATGTGCTCTACACCGGGCGCACCATCCGCGCCGCCCTTGAGGCCCTGCTCGACTATGGCCGCCCGCGCTGCGTGGAGCTGCTGACCCTCATCGACCGTGGGCACCGCGAACTGCCCATCCATGCGGATTATGTGGGCCGCGTCATCAATACCAGCAGGCAGGAGCACGTGGACGTCATGCTCTCCGAGCGCGACGGCGAAGACAGCGTGAACCTGACCACCGCATCGTAAACCAGACGCGAAAATTGCCCCGGCGGCAGGCACGGGCCTGCGAAATGCCCGGCCCATGAAAGAGCCTTAACAGGGCGTTGCCGGGCCATAAACCGCGCACAGGAACAGAAATTCATTCACCACGCTGACGTGCCACTCTCCATCGGGGAGCGGCAGCAAATACAGAGCAGAGGAAGCCATGCCCAAGCGCAAAACCTGACGCACAGCAAGGAGCTTCACGTTGTGGAGCTTACGCGAACGGCGGCCCGGTTTGGGGCTGGCGCATGGCTTTCCTGCCCTGCACCACTGACCCGACAAATCCTCCGTTCGCGCTGCCGTTTCATACATCGGCTTCGCCACGGGCCTGTGGCCCAAAAAGGAGGATTTCATGAAACCAGGCTTCAACTTTTTCTCCACCACAACAGGCATCATTGCCACCGGGCTTGTGTTCGGCGTGCTTGCCGTGTTGCTCCAGCAAATGGGCAATCCCGGCAACATGGGCATCTGCGTGGTCTGCTTTAACCGCGATATCGCTGGCGCGCTGGGCTTTCACCGCGCTGCCATCGTGCAATATCTGCGGCCCGAAATCATGGGCATGGTGCTTGGTGCATTTGGCGCGGCGCTGGCCTTTGGCGAATACAAGCCGCGCGGCGGCTCGGCCCCCATCACCCGCTTTTTGCTTGGGGGCATAGCGGGTATTGGCGCGCTGGTCTTTCTGGGTTGCCCCTGGCGCGTTATTCTGCGCCTTGCGGGCGGCGACGCCTTTGCGCTCTTTGGTCTTGCGGGCCTGATCTGCGGCGTGGGCATTGGCACCATATTTTTCCGCATGGGCTTTTCGCTGGGCCGCAGCCAGGGCCAGAGCAAGATTTCCGGCCTGGTGCTGCCCGGCATCATGCTTTCCTTCGTGGCTCTGTATCTGCTCAATCCGCAGGTAGCAGAACAGCCGCAGAGCGGCGTGCTCTTCTATTCCGTCAAAGGCCCCGGCGCGCAGCATGCACCCTTTATACTCTCCATTGGCGTGGGGCTGATCGTGGGCTTTCTGGCCCAGCGCAGCCGCTTCTGCACCATGGGCGCTCTGCGCGACGTGATGTTGTTCAAGCAATGGCATCTGGCACTGGGCTTTCTGGCCATGCTGGGCGCGGCTCTTGTTCTGAACCTGTACTTCGGCGCGTTCAAGCCCGGCTTTGAAAACCAGCCCATCGCCCAGCCCGACAACCTCTGGAACTTCCTCGGCATGGCTACTGCCGGTCTGGCCTTTGCCCTTGCGGGCGGCTGCCCTGGCCGTCAGCTCTTTATGGCTGGCGAAGGCGACAACGATGCCGCCGTGTTTGCCGTTGGCCTGATCGTTGGCACCGCAGTTGCCCATAACTTCGGTTTGGCCTCCAGCCCCGCAGGCGTCGGCCCTCACGGCATGGCGGCCACCCTTGCCGGTCTTGCCATCTGCCTTTGCATCGGATTTTTCAACTGCAAGAGAGGTGCGTAATGTCTACCACCATCGACACCAGGGGGCTTTCCTGCCCGCAGCCCGTACTCATGTTTCTTACCGCTGCCAAGGCTGATGAACAGGGGCCTTTCAGCGTATTGGTGGATAACGACGCCAGCCTTGAGAATGTCAGCCGCGCTGCCCGTAACCGGGGATTTACCGTCAGCACGAATGAAGAAGGCGAAGGTATAACGCGCATAGACATCCGCAAGGATTAACAGTCAGATTGGGGGACTGGCGGCGCGGATGAGCAAAAACGCCCGCGCCGCCGTTGCCGCCAAGATCAAAAAGGACACAGGTAAGCTGCCATTCCCCAGCCTCGCCATGACCGCTGCAACGTATCCGCGAACCAGACCTTTCGGGAGAAATCATGAAGCAGAATAGTTCTCAGACCAGCCTGCTGCATGGCTTTGCGCAAAAACTGCGCGGCCTGTTTTCTCCCGGCGACAATGGCTCGGATATGGATTCTCGCGGCGGCGGCAAACGCGGCTGCAATGATCGGGGCCTGCTGGTTTTTGACCACACAGGCGAGGTTATCCGCGCCGAGCGTCTGCTGCGCAAGGCCGGGCTGGATGTGGAAGTAAAGGGGCCGCCGCCGGAACTGCGCACAGGTTGCGACATGGTGGTTGTTTTTGAACTGGTGAGTCAGGCGCGCGTTCTGGATGCTCTGGAGCGGGAGGGTCTTGCGCCCAGTCAGGTGGTCAGCGCCCACGATGTGCTGCTGGAGCCAGTGTCCCTGTTTCAGATAAAACATCTGGATGACCGCTGGCTGATGGTGCGCGCCGCCAACATGAAAATTACCCTTGATGCTGCTGACGGGCGCATTGTGAATATTTCGGGCGGCGGCTGCCCCGATGTGCCGTGGGTGGCGCATCGGCTGTGCGGCCTGCGCCTTGATGAAGCCCCTGACCCCCTGACCTTGGGGCAGACCCTCTGCTGCTACAGCCTGCAAAAGGCCTTTGAAGAACTGCGGAGGCAAGTCGCATGTGGTGCATAGCAGGAACCCTGCCCGACCCGGATTTTGCCCTCTGCCCTGCTGGCCTTGAGGGCGAAAGCACCGTCGCTGGCGGCCTGCTCCACCTGCCTGATGGTCAGGCCGTGCCCGTGCAGCGCGGCACTGCGGCACTTGCCGCCACAGCCATTCTTGCCTGCCGGGAGCTGGGCATTGCGCCGCCGCGTCTGCTGCTGGCGGGCGACCCTGGTTCCGGCGCGGGCAGCCGCGCCATTTACGCATGGCTGGAACAGAACCTGGCGGGCATTGCCCCCGCGGGGCTGACCTTTCATTATCTTTTTCCTGATCAGGATTGGCACAACCGGGTGCTCATGGCCACGCAGGCCCTTGCCGTGCCGCCAGTAATGGTGGCAGACGCGGGCTTTATGTATGTGGCAAAAATGAGCGGTTATGCCGATGCCTACGACCTTTTTACGCCGGATCTGGGCGAGCTGGCCTTTCTGGCAGATGAAAAAGCCCCTCACCCCTTTTATACGAGGGGTTTTCTGCTGGCGCGCGAGGATGACGTGCCGCCGCTTTTGCAACGCGCTCTTGAGCACGGCAACTGCCCGAAAAATCTGATTATCAAGGGATCAAAAGATTACATTGTCGTGGATGGCCGCGTGATCGCCACGGTGGACGCGCCTTCGGTTCCGGCCATGGAATGCATTGGCGGCACAGGCGATCTGGTGACAGGGCTTGCAACGGCTTTTTTGTGCGGCGGCGCGGCAATGGACGAAGCCTGTACGGCGGCGGCCCGCATGGCGAGGTTGCTGGCGCAGCTTTGCGCGCCCAACCCCGGCACCCAGATTGGCGAACTGATTGAAATGCTGCCACAAGCCATGCGCAGTGCGCGCTCAGCATGGCCGACCACTCTTTCTGCTGCATCCATCTAGTCCGCGCCGCAAGGCGCAGATATGCTCCACGCAATCAGATTCGTGCAGACAGGCGCAGACATTCCTACCCACCCCATCAGCAAGCCGTTTACAAAGAAGAGGCCCTCCGTCAGCACGGAAGGCCTCATCCTTAATAAAACACACTGCAATAACGAGATGCGCTCAACGCGCTATCCGTGATGCGCGGCCTTTTGCCGCCGGGCGCGCAATCGCAAGGCAACGCGCCACAACCAGCCAGCTGCCAGCCCCACGGCAATGCCAAGAAAATCAAGCAATGTTTGCGCCGCCATGTGCGGGCGGTCAAAACCCCAGGCAGCGGCCTTATTCCACGAGGGATGATAAAGCGCCCAGGCAATAAAGGCCATCAAGGCCAGCACGCCCATAGCACCGAACAGCCAGTAGGCAGGGATGGGTTCTTCCCAGAAAAAGGAGGAACGGTAAAACCGCCGTCGGGCCATGCACACAGTCAGCAGCACAATACTGACCATGGATGCGGTGATCCATGAAAAACCGTTGAGCAGGGCTCCCGCAATCCCCAGGCAGAGACACAGCACCGCCATCTGGAATCCGCGCGACTGCCGCCGCTCAAGGCCGTATGAAACAAAGAGCAGCATGGCGCCCGAAATAGCCGTGAGAAAATGCCCCACAGCCAGCGCCTCGTAAGGAATCATGCTGCGCAAGGCGTGCAGCATATGCTTGCCGGGCGGGAGCATGGCGCAGACAAGCAGAATCACGCCCGCTGCAAAAACCATATAGGCAGAAATGGAATGCGAGAGTACGGAAAGCCAGCGGCCAGTTTCGCGCAGCATGTCGCTGCGCTGGCGCACCTCGTAAACAGCCAGCAGCAATGCGGCTGCCAGCAGCGGAATGATAAAGTAAATGATGCGGAACAGCAGCACCGCCGCAAATACGGCCTGCGCCTGCGTTGTATGGGTAAGGTGCAGAATGACAAGCTCAAAAACACCAACCCCGCCGGGGATGTGCGTGAGCACCACGGCCACCTGGGCCATGAGATAGCTTGGCAGAAAATCAAGAAATGATATGCCCATGTTGCCGGGCAGCAGCACGTACATGCAGCCCGCTGCGGCGATAATATCCACCCCGGCCACAAGGGCCTGGGCAAAGGCGATGTGCGGCGGCGGAAAGACAAATTCCTTGCCAAACAGATGTACGGGCTTGCGCACGGTACAGCACAAAATCAGGTAGGAGCAGGCAATAAGCAGCAGCACCACGCCCAGAATGCGCACATCTGTCATGGGCATTTTTGCCAGCAGATCATCAGGAATGGCAGGCGGGCTTATGATAAAAATCAGCCCGCACAGTCCCAGAGCGCCCACCCAGAATGTGACCGCCAGCATCAGCACCAGACGCACAATCTCTGCCAGAGAAAAACCCCAGGCTGAATAAAAGCGGTAACGCACGCTGGTGCCGCCCAGCAGCGCGCCAAAGTTATAGCTGACAGCCTGCCCCACAAAAGAAACAAGCCCCACGCGGGGCAAAGGCAGGGTTTTGTGAATGGCCTTGAGCGCCAGCCAGTCGTAGCCCACAAGAATGATGTAATTGACCACCATCAGCAGCAGCGAGAAGAGAATCCGCCCGTGTGATATCTGGCTTATGCTTTCGCGAATCTGGGCTATACTGTAACTTTTAAGCTTATGGTACAAAAGGTACACGGCCAGAAAAAACACCGCCGTGACAAGCGCTGACCCAAGATAACGCAAATATTTTTTCATAGTCTGCCGTTGTTCATACAGTTGTTATATGCCGCTCAAACCAAGCGTTTTACGCAGCTCTGCCATGCTGGCGCAAGCGCCTGCCGCGTTGGGCGCAAGTCCAACATATACGCAGGCTCACTGCCGCGCAAGCCTGAACCTCATGTCGATTACATGACATTACGCATAGGCTGGGCTGGGCTTCCCCAGCCCGCGCGCTTCGGGGCTTGACCGTTTTGCGCCCAGTAGGTAGGGTGTACTTGCTGTTACGGAGAATTCCCCGGTTAACACAGCCGGGTTTAGCGCACAATCGCTGCGGCCCGTGCAGCCTTTTTTTCGGAAAATACCCCCCATTGCTTGCTCCGCTGCCTGGGCAGCGGCGCTTTTTTTTCGTTTGTGAGGTCAGATTATGGCAACCATGACAAGCATCCCCATTTCCGTGCAAGGCTACAAAAAGCTGGAAGACGAACTGGCCCGCCTGAAGAGCGAACGGCCCGCCATCATCCAGGCCATCAAAGAAGCCCGTGAAGAAGGCGACCTGCGAGAAAACGCCGGGTACGACGCCGCGCGGGAACGTCAGGGCATGGCTGAAGCCCGCATCAAATACATTGAATCGCGCATGGCGCTCTATCAGGTCGTTGATCTTGATTCCCTGAAGGGCGACAAGGTCATCTTTGGTTCTACGGTTGAGGTTGAAGATGTGGACAGCGGCGAAGCACGCTCCTTCACAATTCTCGGCCCCGACGAGGCCGACCCCGCCAAGGGCTCCATCTCGTTCCTTTCCCCTGTGGGCCAGGCCCTGCTGGGCCGCGAAGTAGGCGATGAAGTGACCGTGGATATTCCGCGTGGCCGCGTTACCTACGAAGTGATCAACATCAGCTTTAAAGGCAGCAACGTGCTGAACTAGGGCCGGGGCTGCTGCCCTGGTCTCCACCAGCCGACGCCGCGCCTTTCTGGCTTTGCGGCAACGGCTTTATCCCAGATGTATTTTCCGCAGCGCGTCAACGCGCAAACATACCGCAGTGCGACCACATGGCGCGCTCCGGCCTCTCTGCACAACCGCAGGGCGGCGGAGCGCGCCTGACAATAACTTTCCGGTCGGGCCGCCGCGCCGATGGCGCACTGGCATATGCCGCATGGCTGCCAGCCCAGACCCGCGCGGGCGTATTTATACCATTGCGCCTCTTGGCAGACCCCGCCCGCTTTTGCTACTCTTGCGCGTTCCAACGTTCCGGCGCAGGTAAAAAGCCGCGCCTACACAACCCAAGGCCTACTATGACTCTAACGCTGCCGCGTCTGCTTTACCTCTTGGCCGCGCTCGCGCTGTATATGCTGCTCTGGCACAATCCGGTGACCATATTCATGGCTGCCTGCCTGTCATGCCTTTCGTTGCCGCTTTACCGGACACTACAAATGAAGGGCCGAATCTGGCGCAAACGCCTTGAAAAAACCCGGGGCGGCCCCCGCTGGCGTAAATTCCGGCTTAGTCTTTCAAGCAGCCTGCCCCTCTATGCGTACATAACCACTCTCCTCTCTTCCATACTAATTCCCATAGCCATGCTCGCCCTGCTGGTGACGCCGCAGGCTGCGGCTGGTTTTGCGCGCCTGCGCGAGCTGCAAGCCAACAACTTTCAGTTGCCGCCCGAATGGGTGGCCAATATTCAGCAATGGCGGCTAAGCCTTGCAGAATATCCGCGCGTGGAAAAGATGGTCAGCGACTTTCTGCAAAAACTGGATGCCTTTTTTGGCGATGCCATGAGCCTGCTTTTGAGCCGAAGCATGGATTTTCTCGGCGGCACCATGACCGTGCTGTGGACGAGCTTTCTGTTCTTTACGCTCACGGTGATCTTTACCACCTATGCCCGCCACATCCGCAAAATTTCCGGCAGGATATTCCACATACCGCAAGCAATGCTCTGCCGCTTTACGGCTGCCATCCACCGGGCATTGCGGGGCATTCTGCTGGGCATTGTGCTGGTGGCTGCGGCGCAGGGCATTTTGTGCGGCATCGCCTTTGCCTTTGCAGGGGTACGCCAGCCGGCATTCTGGGGCCTGCTTGCCACGCTCGTGGCCCCCATTCCCGCCATTGGCACGGCCATAGTGTGGGTGCCGCTTTGCCTTTCGCTCTGGTTCACGGGCAACAGCATGGCCGCAGTGGGCCTGGCCCTTTGGGGAGTTGTGGTGGTAGCTGGCGTGGATAACATCCTGCGTCCGCTCTTTTTGCAGCAGGGCATCAAGGCCCCGTTCTTTGTATTGATCATCGCCATACTTTGTGGGTTGGCGAGTTTTGGGCCGGTAGGCCTTATTGTGGGCCCTGTGCTGCTGGCATTTGCCATTCAGGCAGTGGAAGAAGGCAACCGCACCTATAGGCACAATGGATAAGATAGACACCATATATTCCGGTTTTGGCAGGCTTGCTCCCGGCGATCAGCCCGGCAGGCTACAGCCCGGCAGACTTCCGCAAGACAGCAAACCCCGCAATGCGGCGTTTGCGCCGTCAACTCTGGGCTGCTTGCGGCGTGTGGCGGTATTCAGCATTCTTTTTTGCGCCCTATGCGTCACTCTGCTTGCAGGCGCAACAGAATCTCATGCAGCCCGAGGCGTGCGCGCGGCCATTTTGGTCAACATGGATACGGGCAAGGTGCTTTTTGAAAAAAACGCCGACATGTCCATCCCGCCTGCATCGCTCACCAAGGTGATGTCCATGTTCCTGACCATGGATGCCGTCAGCGCCAACCGGCTGAGCCTTGACGAAAAAATCCGCATCACGCCTGCCGCGTCCACTGTGGGCGGCTCGTCCATGCACCTCCGCAATGGGGAGCGCGTGGCGGTCAGGCAGTTGCTCACCGGGGCTGCCGTTGCATCCGGCAATGACGCCATTACCGCGCTTGCCCTGCGTGTAGCTGGCAACGAGCGGCAATTCGTGCGCGCCATGAATCAAAAAGCCAAAGGGCTGGGCTTGAACCGCACGGAATTCAAAAATCCCACGGGCCTGCCCGCCGCCGGGCAACGCTCCACCCCCCGCGATATTGCCAGCCTTACCCGAGCGTATCTACGCGCCCACCCCGGCGCGCAAAAATTTCACAGCACCCGCGTTTTTACCCACAGGAACAGACAAATGGCCAATACAAACGCGCTCCTCGGCTCTGTGCGCGGCGTTAATGGCCTTAAAACAGGCTGGACTGTGGCCTCGGGCTACAATCTTATTGTTACGGCCCAGCGCGGCAATAGCCGCATCCTGGCCGTGGTCATGGGCGGCACAAGCCGCAATGCCAGGGATGCCATGGCAACACGGCTGATAGAAGCGGGCTTTGACTGCGGCGGCGACCCCAAAAAAATCCGGCGCGCCATGGGCTACAGACGCTAGAAAAAAATATCAAAGATTCAAGTTAGTTTTGTTGTAAAAAGGTTGTGGGAAACTGACCGCTCGGAAGGTCAGTTTCCCACAACCTTTTTATTTTTGGTACGCCATTGCGCCGCTCATTGCTGCGTAGTATCGAACAAGGGATATATAATGATGCAGCCATGAATGCGGGCACGTGGGGGCCACATTCTTACATGACCCAAGCAAAGAATCCGTCTGACGCAGTCAGCAGGAGCGCCCCTGCCCTGCAAGCCAGCGATGCAGGTGCTAAGAGAATTTTTGGCCGCTGACAAGAAAGGCGGACTTTCTGTGCGGGGAGTGCACATAGGTGTGCATGACCCAAACAGAAAGCCCGCCTGACGCAGTCAGCGGCCAAAAAGACCTTAGCGCGTAAGGCGGTTTTTCTACGCGGGGAGCGCACCTAGATGTAATGTTCCAATAGGTTGTTCACCCTCCCCAAATCGGTAAAGCTGGAGTTACCAGACAACAGCAAACCGAGAGAGGGAAAGGGTGAACAGCCATAAGAATGCCAAACTGACGGTTCGTAGTCGAG
>JAEZYD010000014.1 GCA_023419375.1 Pseudomonadota bacterium | reverse complement strand
ACATGGAGCAGGGCCTGGGCCCATGAGATCGTGCTGGAGCGTCGCAAGGAGATTGCGCCGCGGCTGCATGACTTCGCCCGGGATGGCGACCTGGTGCTGGTCAAGCGCATTGGGGATGACGTGGGAGAGCTGGCCGCCATCGTGGCCGAGGTCGAGGAGCACGGCCTGCTGGACAAGGTGGGCATCGACCCTGCAGGTGTGGGCGGCGTGCTGGAGGCGTTGGCTGCAGCGGGTGTGCCTGAGGAAAAGATCATCGGCATCAGCCAGGGCTGGAAGCTTGGCGGCGCCATCAAGACCGCTGAGCGCAAGCTGGCCGAGGGTGTCTTGCGGCATGCCGGTCAGCCGATGATGGCCTGGTGCGTGGGCAACGCCAAGGTGGAGCCCAAGGGCAACGCCATATTGATAACCAAACAGGCCAGCGGGACGGCAAAGATCGACCCACTCATGGCCTTTTTTAATGCCGTGCAGCTGATGGCGCTCAATCCTGAGGCCATGGGCGGCTCATTCTGGGAAAGCTAAATGAATATTTGGCCTTTTAGTCGCAAATCTGGCGACGGCGCAAGCGTGCGCGACTCGCTGGAGCTATTTCGGCTGCTTGGCGGCTGGATGGCAACCAAAAGCGGGAAAAACGTCAGCCACAAGACCGCCTTGGAGGTCACAACGGTGCTCGCCTGCGCCCGTGTGATCGCTGAAGGTGTCGCTCAGGTGCCGCTCAAGGTGTACCGCAAGGTTGGGCGCAAAACAGAAGTGGCTACTGACCATCCGCTGTACCGTCTGCTGCATCGCAAGCCCAATGCTTGGATGAGTAGCTTTGATATGCGGGAGATGATGGCGATCCACTGTGTTCTGACCGGTGATGCCATCGCCTTCAAGAACGTGGTGCTGGGCAAAGTGGTGGAGCTGATACCGATTCGCCGTGACTGCTTCACCATCAAGCAGCTCGATAACTACGACCTGGAATACACGATCACGGCACCCAACGGGCAGTCGCGGGTGTTTCCCAAGGAGGCTATCTGGCACTGGCGCGGCCCAACTTGGGACGGCGTGTGTGGCCTTGACATCGTCAAGCAGGCGCGTGAAGCCATCGGACTGGCCATGGCCACTGAAGAATCCCACTCTCGAATGCAGCGCAACGGCAATGCAGTAGGCGGAACGTACTCGGTCGAGGGGAAGCTGGATAAGCAGCAGTATGCAGATCTGCGGGCTTGGCTCGAAAAGCACTTTGACGGCATCGAGAACGTCGGCAAGACAAAGCTGCTGGACCGAAGCGCCAAATTCCAGCCATCCACCATGACAGGTATTGATGCCCAGCTGCTGGAGACGCGCAAGCACCAGATCGAGGAAATCTGCCGTGCCATGCGGGTGTTCCCAATCATGATCGGCCACAGCGGCGACAAGGCCAACACCTTTGCCAGTGCCGAACAGATGTTTCTGGCACATGTGGTGCACACCCTCTCGCCATGGTATGTGCGTATCGAGCAGTCTGGCGAGTGTCAGTTACTGACCGATAAAGAGCTGGATCAAGGGTATTTCATCAAGTTCAACGCTGCCGGGCTGCTGCGTGGCTCCCACAAGGATCGTTCTGAGTACTACGCCAAGGCTTTGGGGGCTGGCGGAACCAAGGGCTGGATGACGCAAAACGACGTACGGGAGTTGGAGGACCTGAACCCGATTGATGACCCTGAGGCAGATCGACTGCCGCAGCCAACAAATGTAGGCGGTCAACCGCCGGAGGAAACAGATGGATAGCCTACTTTGCAACCTGCGCGAATTGAAATTCGCCAAAGACGATGAAGCGCAAACCATGAGCTTTACGGGCTATGGCGCTGTGTTCGGCAATATCGACAGTTATGGGGACGTGATCGAGAAGGGTGCTTTTTCCAAGTTCCTAAACGAGCTCAAGAGTGGCCAGCACGCTTGGCCAGCCATGCTGTCGCAGCACGGTGCTTGGCAAATGAGCGCCGAGGATATGACGCCTATCGGGGTCTGGACTGACTTTGAAGAGGACGAGCACGGCCTGAAGGTGTCCGGCCAACTTGCAGATACCCCTCGCGGCCTGGAGATGTACAAGCTCATGAAGATGAGCCCACGGCCAGCCATTGACGGGATGTCCATTGGCTACATCGCCAAAGAGTGGGAGCCTCGCAGCAAGCCGGAAGATCCAAAGCGCAAGCTCAAGCGTATTGACCTGATTGAAATTTCTCTGGTGACACGCCCGGCCAATGGCAAAGCCCGCGTTTCAGCGGTCAAGGGTGAATTCACCGAACGCGACTTCGAACGATTGCTCACGCGGGACGCTGGGCTGTCGAGAAGTGAGGCCCAGGTTGTGATCAACCAAGGCTTCAAAAGCCTGATTGCCATGCGGGACGCTGGCAGCACAGAGCTCAACCAGCTGTATCAGGCCTTGCAGGCCCGTGAGGCAGCTATACCGCGCTGACGCACAGCGATTCCATCCACATCAACCGCCCTTGAGGCGGTTTTTTCATTTCTAGGAACACGAAATGACAGACATCGTAGAAATCAAGAGCCTGATCGAAAAACAAGGTCAGGCATGGGAAGAATTCAAGAAGACCAACGACGAGCTGATCAAGGCTAAAGCCGACGGCAAGGCTGTGGCTGACTTGGAAGTCAAACTCAAAACTATTGGCGATGAAATGGACAAGCTGGCTGAACTCAAGAGCCAGTTTGAAGAAGTCATGAAGACCATGCAGCGCCCTGGTGCTGGTGGTGAAGCCAAGGCTGAATTGGAAGAAGAGTGCAAGAGCTTCAACGCTGCCTTGCGTGCCGATTACCAGGCAAAGGGCCGTCAGATTCCTGCGGAAGTGTCCGTGGACACCTACGCGCAGTACAAGAGCGCTTTTTATGGCTTGATGCGCCACGGCGATATTGAGAAGCTGTCGGCAGACGAGCGCAAGGCTATGTCGGCGGGCTCCGATCCTGATGGCGGCTTCATGCTCCCTCCTAGCACCGTGGGTCGTACCGTCAAGAAACTGTACGACAAGTCGATCATGCGCCAATTGGCCACAGTGGTGACCCTGAGCGGCGCCGATCTGGAAGGCATCGTTGACAACGACG
This sequence comes from Pseudomonadota bacterium, assembly GCA_023419375.1. Taxonomy (GTDB): domain Bacteria; phylum Desulfobacterota; class Desulfovibrionia; order Desulfovibrionales; family Desulfovibrionaceae; genus Desulfovibrio. The sequence continues at coordinate 2,258 of JAEZYD010000014.1, read as the reverse complement.
AAACCGATGCCGGTTGGGTCAGTGAGCTGGGGCAGCGCAGCGATACCAACACACCTCAGGTCGGCAAGTACCGCATCGAGGCGTTTGAGATGTATGCGCAGCCCAAGGTGACCCAGAAGCTGATCGATGACGCTTCGGTGGATGTGGAAGCCTGGCTGTCGGGCAAGGTGGCCGAGAAGTTCGCACGCGTGGAAGGTCGCAGCTTCATCCTGGGTGACGGCGTCGAAAAAGCCCGTGGTCTGTGCACTTACCCCACTGCAGCCACTGGCGATGATTCCCGCGCATGGGGCACCTTCCAGCACGTGGTAACCGGCGCGGATGGTGCTTTCGGCTCTGGGAAGGTCGACCCCGTCCTGGATCTGATCGGCGCCTTCCACGACGAGTACCTGCAAAACGCTCAGTGGTTGACCCGCCGCGAAGTGCGTACTGCACTGCGCAAGATGAAGAAGGGTTCTTCGGACGACACCTACCTGTGGGAACCATCCCTGCAGGCCGGTCAGCCAGAGCGCTTCATGGGCTACGGCATGCGCATCGACCAGAACATGCCCGCCATGGCCAAGGACTCGCTGTCGCTGGCCTTCGGTGACTTCGCAGAGGCTTACACCATCGTGGACCGCATCGGCATCCGTACGCTGCGCGATCCATTCACCGCTAAGCCTTACATCCGCTTCTACAGCACCAAGCGCACCGGTGGTGGTGCGGTGAACTTCGAAGCCGTGAAGTTCCTGAAGTTCTCTGCTTCCTAAGCAGGGCCCATCCATTCCACAGCCCGCCATAGCGCGGGCTTTGTTCTTTTTATAAGGAAATCGACATGAGCGATTTGAAGAATTCCATTGCTGTCGCCTTGGCTCTGGCGCCTGCCGTCATCTCTGCAACCAAGTCGGACGCACCCATCGTGGACCTGCAAGGCGCAGGATCTGTCACCTTGGTCATCAACTCCGGCGCGATCGCGGGCGATGGCGTGTACTCGGCCAAGCTGGTGCACGGCAATGCTGCTGACCTGAGTGATGCAACAGATGCAACTGCAGACGATCTGCTGGGCGCGTTCCCGACTGCACTGGCCGCAGACTCGACGGTCACGGTGGGCTACCGTGGCGGCAAGCGCTACGTGCGCCTGGTGGTGACCAAGGTGTCCGGCACTTCCGTGGCTGCTGGTGCTGTCGTCATCAAGGGTGACCTGGCCCTGACCGGGAAGGTGTAAGCCATGCTGCTGACCAAGACCATCACCGCCGTTGGCCCTGAGCCTGTGACCGTGGCCGAGGTCAAGGTCAGCGCCCGGATTGACGACGACATCACTGAGCTGGACAACCAGATCAAGACCCTGATCACCTCGACCCGCCTGATCGCAGAGCATGAGTGTGAACGGCAATTTCTGCCGCACACCCTGCAGCTGGGTTTCACTGGCTGGCCGTCTGAGGCTCTCCCTGTAGCGCCCGTCACTGAGTTGGTGAGCGTGGAGGCCTCGGACGGCACGGGCTGGGAAGCGGTGGAGGGGTTTTCGCTGGTGCAGACCATCTGCGGCAAGTCTGAGGTTCTCTACACCGGTGACCAAGCCAACCTTCCGGCGCTTCCTGCAATCGAAGGTGAGCGCGTGCGCGTCACGGTGAAGGTGGGCTGCCCTGAGAATGTCCGCTCCTACATCATCGCCATGGCGGTGCACCAGCTCACCACGGCCAGTGCGGCGCGGCCCACGAACCCGCCTGCATACCTGGCTGGGCTGCTGGACCGGGAAAGGGGCTGGGCATGACCATCATTGCCGGATCTTTTCCGCACCAAATCCACATCCGGCGCAAGACCGAAGGTAAAGACGCCTGGGGCACGCCGCTGCCAAATGCCTGGGAAAACCTCACTGCCAAGCCCATCTGGGCAAACGTGCGGTTTCTCTCGGGCTCTGAGGCCATCAAGGCTGACGCTGATGTCTCCATCGTCCGGGCCTCGGTCCGTATCCGCTGGCGTGTAGGCATCACTGCTGGCATGCAAGTTGTCTTCGGCGGCCAAGTGCTGGATATTGATGCAGTCCTTCCAGGCGCTGGGCGGCAGCATGTAGACCTTGTCTGCACACTGGCATCTGTAACAGAAGCGCCAGGCACCAACCATGATCCTGATCCGGGAGACGGTGGTTGGGGTGGTGGATGGGGGTGACATGCTCAAGATTGATCTGAACCTGACCGCGGTGAATCAGCGCCTGGACGGCATCACAAAGCCGTCAAGGAAGACTTGCAGCCAGCCGCCCAAGCAGGTGCGCAAGTGTTCTACGA
>JAEZYD010000012.1 GCA_023419375.1 Pseudomonadota bacterium | reverse complement strand
CACCAATTGCGTACGGTGCTTTTACGTTTAATATTACTGTGAGCATTGGCATTGCAGAGATTCCTCAAGAAAACCATTCATGCAGTTCTGCTATGGAAGAAGGCATTCGCGCCGCAGACTGTGCACTGTATACGGCAAAAAAGACAGGCAGAAATCGGGTAGTGCAATGGAGTGGTGAGCAGTGCGACACGGCATAAACTTATGAGTGCAGGAAATTCCACACCAAATCACGCACCAATCGCCCCCATGTCCGCAAGCGTTTGTATCGTTGATGCAACTTTTCAACTTGTGGCTATGTGGCTCGATAAATTTTAATATATATCGTATAGTTACAGTAATTTTCTCAGAAATTCTACCACACGCCACTTTTGGCGATCCCATTCAACGCAAGAAAGGGATAGTCGGGTTTTCACCTAACTATCCCTTTTTCTTGGATATATGGTCGGAGCGAAAGGATTCGAACCTTCGACTTCCTGCTCCCAAAGCAGGTGCGCTACCAGGCTGCGCCACGCTCCGAAAAAAAACCCGCGCCGTTGCGGCGCGGGAAAATTGTGGGGCGAAAGATGGGACTTGAACCCACGGCCACCTGGGCCACAACCAGGTGCTCTACCTACTGAGCTACTTCCGCCACGGGAAAATTCTTATAAGCAGGTTATTTTAGTTTGGCAAGCATTTTTTCCACACAGCTCCATCTGGATTTTATCTAGAAAAGTATCTACACTTGCGTCCGCGACTTTGCTGAGTGGCAAAAATCCGCTCGCCAGGCCACTTGGCCGCCTCGCAAGCACTGAGCAGCGCACCTGCTTTGGGAGCAGGCGGTCTGCATAGGCGTCAAACATTTTTTCGGGGACACTCCATGGACAAACTGGTTATTGAAGGCGGCGTTCCGCTTACTGGCGGCATTGAGGTCAGCGGTTCCAAAAATGCGGCCCTGCCCATTCTTTTTGCCTGCATTCTGCTGGCAGAGCCGGTCACAATCACCAATGTGCCCAACCTGCGCGATATACATACCACCATCAAGCTCCTGAACATGTTGGGCTGCACCTGCGAATACAACGATCATCGGGTACAGGTGCAGCCCGGCAATTTACTGCCGGAAGCTCCATATGATCTGGTGCGTACCATGCGCGCCTCTGTTTTGTGCCTTGGCCCGCTGCTGGCCCGCATAGGTCAGGCGCGCGTGGCCCTGCCCGGCGGCTGCGCCATTGGCGCGCGCCCCGTAGACCAGCACCTCAAGGGTCTGGAGCAGATGGGCGCCAGCTTTCAGCTTGAGGAAGGTTATATCATTGGCCGCTGCCGCCAGCTCAAGGGCGCGCACATATCTTTTGACATGCCCACAGTGGGCGGCACGGAAAACCTGCTCATGGCCGCAGCTCTGGCTGATGGAGAGACCGTACTTGAAAACGCCGCCCGCGAGCCAGAAATTGTTGACCTCGCAAACTTTTTGCGGGCCTGCGGTGCAAAAATCGAGGGGCACGGCACGTCCGTCATCCGCATTCAGGGTGTTGCCTCCCTGCACGATGGGGAATACCCCGTTATGCCCGACCGCATTGAGGCGGGAACTTTTCTCGTGGCTGCCGGCATTACCGGCGGCGAGCTGATGCTGCGCAACTGTCCTTTCAAAGACCTTGAAGCCGTTATTCTCAAACTGCGCAGCATGGGCATGGAGATCACCAACACCCCCGAGGGCGTGCTGGCGCGTTGCGCTGGCCCCCTGCGCGGTACGGATGTAAAAACCCAGCCCTACCCCGGCTTTCCCACAGACATGCAGGCCCAGCTTATGGCACTCATGTGCCTTGCCGAAGGGGCCAGCGTCGTGGAAGAAAGCATTTTTGAAAACCGCTTCATGCACGTGCTTGAGCTCATGCGCATGGGCGCGCAGATCAAGGTTTCCGGCCACACGGCCATGGTGCGCGGCGTGCAGAAGCTCACGGGCGCGCCGGTGATGGCCTCCGATCTCCGCGCCAGCGCATCCCTGGTTCTGGCAGGCCTTGCGGCCAAGGGCGTTACCGAAGTGCGACGCATCTACCACCTCGACCGTGGCTATGAGAGCATCGAGCACAAGCTGAACGCCGTTGGGGCGCGTATCCGCCGCGAAAAAGAATAAAAACGCTTCGTTCCTTTTGCAGGCAGCCTCCATGGCGTGCCCGCACAGGCGAGTTGATCGACTACGTAAAAGACGCTTCGCCCGCAATGCGGGTTTCAGGAGGATTCCATGAAACGACTGGCGCTACTATTGCTGCTGCTCTGCGTCACGCTGCTCAACGGCTGCGCATACACCGGCTACGGCATCTACGATGACCAGCGCCTGATGGGTACCATATCGGACGACAAGGAACTCTCCGCCAAAATCAAGACAGCTCTGCTGGATGAAAGCTTCTCCGGCGGCTGGTCTGTTGCGGTATACAGTTTTTACGGCCATGTCTTCCTTGTGGGCGAAATACCCGATACCATGCAGGGCAAGGCTGTAACCATTGCCAACCGCTACAAGCCCCGCTCGGTCACCACGCACTGGTTCACCCCCGCCACCAGCGACACCAGCAACTTTGTGCTGGCCACCAAGCTGCGCAAAGAACTTATTTCCACCAAGAGTCTTTCTTCCACCCGCATAGACACGGAGGTAAACTCCGGGCGTGTGGTTCTGCTTGGCGTGGTAAGGGATGATGCCGAAAAACAGCTCGCCATCCAGGCCGCGCGTGGCGTTGGCGGCGTAACGGGCGTAACAAGCTATCTCATGTTCCCCCAAAAGGCGGGCCAGCTTGACAGCATGCTGCCAGAACACGCCACAGGCGTGAGCCCAATGGACGGCAGCATGGAACCCTCCGGCAGCGCAAACAGCACGCCGGTTTCCAGTGGAGCAAACAGCTCTGGCGGCTCAGGCGATGTGGAGTCGCGCGAGCTGCCGTAACTCGGCCCACGGGCAGCAGACAATTTCAGCCCCCTTGGCTGACGGCCTGCCCCTCCGGGGGGCTGATGCTGCTGGCTACGGCACCCCTCTTCAGACTTTCCCTCTGAAATAAATGCATACCGGCGAAAATTTTTCGCCGGTATGCATTTTACGTTCATATTGCTGTGCAAAGCCGCCCTAAGGGCGAGTCCAGGCGCACAACTTGCGCATGGCAAGAAATTTTGCAGCCGCATCGCGTTGCGCCTTGGACCGCACCTGATTGATCTGCAAAGCATTTTTTACAACCAGGGCTACAATATCCGTATCGAGTTGCTTGCTTGCCGCCATATCCGACATGCAGGCAACCACACGAGTCAGTTCCATACCGTCCCGGTATGGGCGGATCTCTGTCAAAGCGGTAAACACATCTGCTACAGCCATAACACGCATTGGCAAGGTGAGCTTTGCAGCTCCCAGACCATATGGATACCCTTTTCCATCAAGCCTCTCGTGGTGCATCCCGGCCCAATCGCACACGCAGCGAAAACCGGGGATTGAATCAAGAAGCTGTATCCCAATCTCGGCATGCCTCTTTATTTCATGCCGCTCGAGATCAGAAAGTGCCCCCGGTTTCTCGAGAATATCCACAGGAACCGCCAACTTGCCTATGTCGTGCACGAGCCCGGCAATGTAGATCGTCAGGTAATCTTCGCTCGATGCAAGCCCCGTAAGCTTGAGAATTTCCTGCGCAGTGTGGGCAACACCGTGCGAATGCGTTGCGGTAAACGGACTTTTAGAGTCAATAATCTGAGAGAACAGGTCGCACAAAATCAGGAGATTCTTGGTCGAAAGAGTGTCCTTGCAAAATTCGTTGCTCAAATACGCATTCATCGCGCTCGATGATTGATATACTGCTCTAATGGCTTTGTTTGCTGCAATTTTCGCAAAGGCATCGCGCCAGGTAAATGAAAAATGGGCCGATTTTTCTTGCATCGCCGTTGCCAGATGAAGAAAATCCGCGTCCGGGTGTGCGAGCATTTCAGCATCAACCGTATCAGCAAAATAAATACAGTTTGCAGATATGGCGTTATCTTCCTGCGGGTTCAGCTCCTTCCATGGAGTTTTTCTGAGCAGAACCATGTTGCAAACATCTTCAGGAAGTTTGGCTGTTCTGCAAAAAACCCAGCCAGCCACGCAGTAGTCTTCTTTTTCAAAAACAAAATTGGTCAGGGCATCCTTCAGCGGGATTGTCCCTATCTCATGCAGCATGCTTGCAATAAGCAGGTATTTCCGTTCCTGATGATCCAGACCGCAATGCTCTGCCAGTACCTGCGCCAGATAGGCCACGCGCAGATTGTGCTCCGTCAGTTCTTGGCAAACCAGACCAAGCGCTCGCGAAAAACCAGAAAGTAAACTGTAAAGGTGAACTGACTCCATTGGCACCACACAAGGTAGAAGACAGAATTACAGCAAGACCTGCCCGCGGTGGCGATCGTACCGCCTGCATTTTTTACTGGGGCAGACAAGACGGCATCATTGCAAGAATGACCAGGCCAGGATGAAAGAGGCGACAAAAAGCGGGATTCATCAGGGGGCCAGGCATCTGCCTTCAAAGGGCGGAGGCGCACCATTTGGCGGAGCGCCTCCGCAGCGGCCATGTCGGCGCATTGGCAGATTGATGCAAAGATTCCTGACAACCTACCCGTTGCGCATATCGGAGATCAGGCTTGCAAGTTTGCCCGCCTGCACAGCCAGATCGCTCACGGCCTTCGCAGCTTCGGCCATTCCCTCGGCTGTCTGGCGCGACATTTCATTAACTTCAATGATCGTCTGATTGATTTCTTCGCTGGCGGCAGACTGCTGCTCGCTGGCCGTAGCAATGGCATTGGCCTGATCGGCTGTGATATCAGCGGTAACAACAATTTCGCTCAAGGCCTGTCCGGATAGGCTGGCGCTCTCCGTAGCGGTATTGACCTGCTCAACTGCATTATCCATCGAAACAAGGCTTTTCGTGGTACTTTCCTGAATGGAACGGATCACCCGCCCAACGTCCGTCGTTGAAGCCATTGTTTTTTCAGCAAGTTTGCGCACTTCGTCCGCCACTACGGCAAAACCGCGTCCGGCTTCGCCTGCCCGCGCCGCTTCAATGGCGGCGTTGAGAGCCAGCAGATTTGTCTGGTCGGCGATATCGGAAATGACCGTCATGATCTGTGAAATATCCTGGGCATGCCCATTCAGTTGCGCCATGTCGTCTTTCAAGTCCATTGAGAGGCGGTGCACAAGCTGGATGCTCTCCAGCGAGTTGCCCACAATCGTGGCCCCGTGCTCAGCCTTTGCCTTGGTTTCTGCTGATGCGGATGACGCAGCTCCAGCATTTCTGGCGACTTCCTGCACGGTGGCATTCATTTCATTCATGGCCGTGGCAGCTTCACCCAGCCGCTGCGCTGTTTGCACGGCGCCCTTGTCAGCCTGTTCTATCTGGGCAGAAAGTTGCGTTGAGGCAGAGCTGACCGCATGGGCCACCTCTTCCAGTTGCGTAGCCGCAGCCAGCATTGCATTGGATTTGGACTGGGCAATCTTGCCGGATTCTTCGGCATTACGCATGGCCTCTGTGGCTTTGGCGGCCTGATTTTGAGCGTTCAGCGATTGCTCATGGACTTTTTCCATATTGGCCTTGAGGGATTCAACCATTGATACAATTGAATCATAGACGCCAATTCTGACGCTGCCATCAGCAATTTCATAATCGCCATCAACAACGCGGCGGGCTAGTGCATTCAGCTGCCCAGGATCTTTGCCCAACTGGCGCATGACGCTACGCGTCAGCAAGTAGGTAATGATACCTGGGCGCGTGATATACGATATTTTGTGGCCAGCTCGCCTGCATTGCTGCCGTTGAAGTCGGCCATTACAGCGTGGGCAATATAAGGGGAGCGCAGCAGGATGTAGACCTGCTGCCCTCCCCATTCGAGCGAAACATCTATCAAAACCGCCCGGGCCACCTCGGTGGCGATGCCGCGCGAGCGCATGGCGGCTTCAACACTCTCAAGGAATTGCTGTCCGTCACTACTCATAACGCTCCAGCCAGCGCTTAAGCTGCTCTATGACTGCCGATAGATCTCCGGGTGATGCCTTGCGCATTGAGAACCCGGTCTGACGGGTCACATAGGCGTCTGTGGCCTTGAAATCACGGTTTTCGACCGCCCCTGCATCTGCCAGGGTAAGCCACAGAGACCGCACCTTGCGCTGGGGTCCTTTAGTGGGCGATTCTTTGGGAGCAAATCCTCTTTCGCGGAGGTGCACCAGGACTCGCTTAAGGTCGGTCTCGTTCAGCACCGTGCATGATTCCGCGCCCGTGAGGTTGCGAAGCATGTCATGGTATGTGTGATCATCCATGTTCAGCACTTTACGGCCTGTCTGAATGGTCCTAATGAGTCCGGCTCTTGATTGCATGGCGACCTCCTGCTGACTATACCTTGGCAATATCCAGCGGTATGGGCTGGAACTCGCCGTATGCGTCTTTTTCGTACACGCGAATGAACGATTTGCTGTAAACCACCTGCATGCTGTCCGTCAGGGCTTTCATGGCCTGATCCCAACGTTCATCATCCTTCACTTTGATGGCTCGCAGGCCGAGGATGCGTGAAGTGGACACGTTACCGTCCCTGTCCGTTTCCCATGCGGCATCAACAATGGCGCGCAAGTTGGCATTGGCACCTTCAGACCAATCCCGCAGGCATTCATTGATAAGCGTCCGCGCAGCCTGAAGGCGTTCATCAAAGGTGATGCGATCCTGCATGGCCCGTTGAACCTTCAGGCTTCCGTCATAGCTGTGCAGGGTGACGTTGCCCTTTTCTCCGCCAACTTTTGAGCCATATTGCTCGCCGGATATGGAGACAAAGGCCGCAACGGCATCAAGCATTTTCGTGCGACCTTCACGCAGACCTCCGGAAAGACCTTTACCCTTGAGCTGCTCCAGCATCATGCGGCGCAACGTGGTTTTTCCGCTGCCGGATTCGCCGATCACAGCCAGAAAGTTACCGTGACGCGCAGCGGACATCATCGCCTCATACACGTATCGGCTTTCCGGCGTCAGAAAGACTTCCTCCGGCAGATGCGGATCATCCCACGGGTCGCGGAACAGCTTGAAATGCTTCCGCGCCTGTGGCGTAAGGCTTTGCTTGCTCAAAAGCATGAGTTCTTCCTCCGAAAGTTCTTGCCCCGTTTTGGGGGCTGGTTCTAAACGGCAGTTTCCTTTGTCCGTGGAAAGATGCCGGGGTCTGCCTGCCGAAGGCAGGTTTTCAACACTTGCTCCTTCCGATCTGGCGCGGGCCACCGCCTCGGCATGATGACGGCTTGCTTGCCACTGCTCGTCCATGCGGCGTACCAGAGCGGAAACTTCCGGCGCTGGTGCGCCGCGTTCAAGCAGGATGGATTCAAGGTTCGCCTTAAGCTCTCCCCATCCTTTCAGTGGTGCGGCATACCCATGCACCATACGATTGATAGTTGCAGAGGAACCGCCCACGGCTCGTGCCAGTTCGCGCTGTCCCATCCCAACTTTTTGCAACATTGCGCCCAGGGTCATGCGATGCATGATGATGTCTCCTGAGGTTTGGGGAACTGTAGGCGTTTGCCTTTATCGCTGTCGGTCGCAACGGGCATGGGGACGTCAACGATGGTGAACATATCGCGCAGAGCTGCGGCGATGCCCTCCAGGGCGGCTTCCTGCACTTCATCGCCGTAGGCGTCCCGAATGTGCGCCATGCATGCAATGGGGTCGCGCTGCCACGGTGCGGGGTCAATCTGCTGCAACCGCTGTGCGGCCTCCACACGGCTTAAAGGCATGGCCAGAGCCACTGGCGCACCAGACTCCACAGGAGCGGCAACACCATCACGCCGCAAGTGCAGTGGAGCTTCCTTGATGTCCGCCATCGGGTCGATATGTTCCCATGGCCGGGCGGCTTTACCGTCTTCACCCATTGCCAGCGCTTCCATTGCCTTGGCAGACTGTTCAACAGGCGTTTCCGGAGCCTTGCCCCATTCCTGACCCATGACGGGGGCGGCGGCATCAAATCCCCATTCATCCCTGTCTATGGGCGATACGGTGAAGCGCAAAACATCGCCATCGGGCATGGTCTTGGTGACGATGATTTCCGGAGCATTGAAGGGGTTAAGAAGTACCCCCACTTTATCCCGCACATGGACGCCATGAGCGCCAAGCATGCGCAAGTCATAGGTATGCACACCGTGGCTCTTGGTATCCAGGCTGATCGTGTAATCCGGTTGCACAGTGCGGGCCTGCTCGCCCCATGTTGCCACCGCCTGCATGGCCTCTCGGCTGGCAACCCGTAACTGGTCATCGCTAATGCGCAGCCATGCGCGGTTGCGTGGGCATTGCAGGCGTGTATGTATGGAGTGGGCATTGAAATGCCGCCGCCACCGATCCGCCTGTTCTTGCAGTTGTCCAAGCTCCGACACGTCCATGAAACGAAGCCGAGATTCAAAGCCCCGTTCAACAAGGTTTTGTGCAACTTCAACACTGCCAGTGGCGCTGGCATTGCCTGCCGCGTGGTACATGGGCTTGATGCCCATAGCTTCACAGAAGCCTTTGACAAGGCTTGACTGGTTGCCGCCAGATTTATCCATATAAAGGATGAACGGCACACCGTGCATGGGATCGCGCGGCCCACGGTCAGACATGGCCTCAATAAGGGTGGCCAGAATGCCTGCGGCATCTTCACCCCCCGCCAGCTCGTAATGCAGGTACAGAGTGTGGGTGCAGTGGTCGACAACTACATACCTTATGATGCGTTGCCGCCCGATCTCCACCAGACGGCCCGGTTTGCGCTCATTGTATATTTTTTCGTCCAACAGGCGCATCTTCTTGCCGCCGGGCAGATACACCAGCACACATACCGAAGCGTCTATTTCCCAAACATGGTTGGGGTGCAAACTGCGCTGGCGTCCGGTTGCCTTGCCCCTTTCCATTTGATCGGGGTGGCAGCCATAGCGGCGCATGGCGGTGCTAACGGTTTTTGGGCTTGGCATGATGGTTTCTCCCGTTGATTCATCCTTGACGCCGTAACCCTGTGCGGCCAGCCGTTCGCAGGCATCCTTGATGGTCAGGGTGCGCTTGCCGTTGACCCTGGTGGCGAGGGTTACAAGCCCACCCACCGTCAGGGCCAGAGAGGCATCCACAGCAGTCTGACCAGCATCCGCGCGGGGTTTGCGCCCGGCATCCCATCCCGCCGCCTTGAGCATGCGGTAAACGGTCTTAGGGGTCTTGCCCAAGGCCAGAGCCGCCCGCCGCACCAGCTCGCCGCGCTCCCGCGCTTGGGCAAGACGCAACGAAGCAATCAGCTCGTGGATATGTTGTGCCTGGGCTGGACTCATGGTTATGCCTCGGCCTGCTCCTGCAATGTGTCGGCAGAGTCCGCGCCGTCACTGGCATCCATGCCCGCTTCCGGGTCAAATACCAGCGCCAGATCCACATCAACACCAGTATTGAGCAGGGAGTCACGCATCCGGCCGCAAGCGCTGGATATGCGCTCATTAACGTAGTCGGCCATTTGCGCCCGCCGTTCTTCCGGAAGAGAGAACCACCTTTCACCCTTGCCACAATTGAAGGTGTTGGAAGCAATTACCGCCAGTGCATCAGCCGCGCGCACGAGATCACGGCACCCTTCATCAATCTCGCGCTTCATGTTGGCTTCAGTCCAAATAAGGGCGCTCGCCTCTTCATCCGGGCTTACAGGCCTTTCCATAGCGTCCAGCTTGCGTTGCAGCTCATATTCCTTGCGGCGTGATTCGCCGAGCAGCTTGTCAAGGCTGACGCGCTGTTCGTCCTTTTCCTTGTTGGCCTGGGTCAGTTTGGCGTTGCGCACCCCCATTTCATCAAGGGCGGCGAGCAGCTCTTCCTTATCCCCGGCGTTCTTCACTTCTTCCAGCGCCAAGGCGCGGGAGGCATCGTCCAGCATGGAAAAACCTGCGCGCAGCTTGCGAAGCTCGCGATAGCCGATGCCCAGGGCATCCTGCATCTTGAGCAGGTTGTCGCCGAACACCGAGAGGTTGTTCAGGTCTTCGTCCACAAGGCTACGACTCATGCCCAAGGCCGTGCAGAATTCCGGCCATGTCTTGATGGACTGCAATTCCCCATTCGCATCGCGAACTTTTGCACCCTTGTAGCCCTTGCTATCTTTGATATGGGCCAATCTGGTGAGCATGGTCATGCGGGATACTGTTTCGATGAACTGCGCCTGTTGAGACACGCCGCGCGTTTCGGCCAGCAGGATGGTGGCATCCATTTCCACATTGCTGACGGTTACGGCTTCGTCACGCAGTTGGGCCACGGCTGTTTCCGTGGCGGGATCCACTTCCGGAGTGATGACGGCGGGGCTGTCTCCGGCCCGGCCCTTCCACAGACAACGTTTGTCCTCTTCTTCGGGGGAAGGTTCGCCCTCGGCGTCCTCGGTGGGTGTGTCGCTGCCCCTGGCGTTCAGGACATCTGCCATGCAGTCGCACAGAAAACCGGGAGCAGCAGACGGAAGAGATACCCGTGAAGGCGCAACCCGCAGATCTTCAACCATGAGCTTGACGAACAACTTGCAAATTTTTTCCCCGGTTGTAGGGTCTCCGGCCAACACCTTTTTCTGGTCGGAAGTGGACAGTGCCGCCATGCAGTGTTCCCACTCGGTGTTCAGTCTCTCTCGGGTTACATGCATGTTGGCCTCGGTGGGCACATCTACGGTGCCTTCTATGCAGGCAACTATTTTTTTCTTCATATCGAAAGGTATGCCTTCCGGAAGAGGAATAGAGGCGTCAAAGCCCAGTGCTTCCCGAGCTTTGGCAACGTAGAGGGCGCTTATTCCCAACATGGCCCTTTCGGATTCAACTCTGTTGTTGCTGGACACCACGCGGGCGAGATCCTGATTTTCTTTGATGATCGATTGCCACAAGCCATAAGCATCAAATTGCGGTTTCTTCTTGGCAGCCATGCTAATCTCCTTACTTGGTCATCTGGCGGGCTTGGGCGCTAACGCGCGTGTCGAAAGCTTCCGCACGATCCCGCCAGTCCTGCATATAAAGGTTGTACACACGCATAAGGGCCACGGGTTTGGTGGTAAGCGCCCATTTGCCGCTGGGCAGCTTCTGCGCCCACCCGTTCTCTTCCAGAATGGCGAGGTCCCGGCACACATTAACCTCGCTTTCGCCCAGGGTTCGTGCCAACTCCTTGTTAGGCCAACCCTCCAGCACCCGCTGGAACAGCAATTCAACAATGGCGAGGCTACGCTCGGCCTGATTGCGCTTAGTCATGTCTGTTCACCTGTTCTACTGCATCAGGGCAAAACGGGCTCTTCATCACCACAAGCATGATGTCTCCATCGAAGACAAGGTTAAAAGGTCGCAGCGTGTGTGCGCCAAGTACGGAGCGGTACTTATTGCACCAATACCCGTGAAGGAATCCGTGAAAATTTGGCGTAGGAGCCGTTTTTTTAAGGTGTGCCGCTGCCACCAGTGGGGCTTCTTCCTTATAAGGACAATTCACGGGGCACAGCCTCTTCTTGATGGATTCAATCTGTTCTTCAGTGGCTACGTAGTATTCATCAGAATCACACATGGCTTGCCCCCTTGCCCTCGCGCAGCTTGAGCCATGTGGGCACGTCCAGCCGCTCAAAGGTATAGGTGTAGTCGCTAGGATCCCCCACGAGCATGTTATCCACGGGCACGGCGCGCATGAGGATGATGGGGAAATTCCATCTGGCCGCCCAGCCGATTTCTACGTCAACACCCTTGCTGTCAGCCAGGGTGCTGCTGTAAAACACCACCATGAGGTCAGCCACAGACAACATGGTGCGGCAGGTTTCGCCCCAGGTGGCAAAACTCCTGTCCAGGTCTGTGTGTTCGCAGATGAAGTGCCCCATCGGCACCGGGGCCAACACGGGGTAGCCCAGGCGCAGCAGGTGGGCGGCGGCGAGGCTCTGACTGGTGGCGTGAGACAGCCGTGTTTCTGCATCAGGTGAAGAATAGGCCCCGGCCAGATACACGCTAGGCCGCCAGTCCTCACCGTAGCCTTCCTGTAGAACCTTGGGCAGGATCGGTTTCAGCTTGTCTTGACCACGCCGTCCCTTCCGGGTATGCAAATTTTGCAACGTCATATGAGTTCTTCCTTTTCTGGTCGTTGCCTGACCCTCGCGCATGTCCGGCGCGGGGGTCCTTTCATTTATAGTGTTCACAACCACGCCACGCTCCTAACGGTTTACGTTGGTATTGATGCTGCCAGCCTTGATACCCAGGGCAACGGCAATATTGTGGCTCTCTCCGCGCAGACCTTTAGTGCGGCCTAACAGCACATCATAAACGCCAAAGGGCGAATATCCGTGCCGTCGCGCCCATGTGGCCACGCTCATGCCCCGGGTTTCAAAGTCGCGCCGCACTTCCTCCGGGGTGCGCAGTGCGTTCATTTTCTCTTCCTCCGGCCCTTTGCATCGTTATTGTTTTCGGTTACATCACAAGAAATGTTGTTACACGTTGCGCAGTGGTCATCCGTAAGCCCCACCACCAGCCGAGGGCGAACATACTCGGTTTTGCCATCTGCATTCAGCCGTATCGCGGTGGGGGCCATACGGATTGACGTGATGCAGGGCAGCGCGAACAGGGCCTCAACAATTTCGCTGAAACTGGCTGACGGAGCCGTCAGCTCTTTGGGACCAACAACCAGTGTCATTTCCAACGCGGCAGTTTTCACTCCGCCCTGGGGGTGGGGTTTGATACTGTTGGCGCTTACGAAGGCATGGCGCACATAAGGCAGATTGAGCAGGCGTATAAAAATGCGGTCACCGCCATCGCTCATTTTGCATAGGGTTGAGGGCATATTTCCTCCTATCGTTGTGCCCGTAGATTTGTTGGGAATTGTTGTTATTCGTTGTTAGAATAGTAACCATACAGTTACCATCAGTCAAGTAATTTTGGAGAAAATATAGTGACTTTTTCTAACCGTCTTCGAGAAGAACGCGCTCGCCTTAAGTTGAACCAGACAGATTTTGCAGCGGCTGGGGGCGTGACAAAAAAATCGCAAGTGGCCTACGAAAATGATGCAGAACCAGCTTTCGTTCGATATCTAGAGGAAATAGCAAGAATCGGAGTGGATGTAGGATATCTCTTCACAGGCCAGCGCTCGCGTGAACTCGTATTAACCCCAGAGCAACGGGCACTTATTGCGCAATGGGAAGTTGCAGCCCCAGCGCTTCGAGCGGCAGCAATGGCCGTTCTAGTTTCTGGGCAAGCATCGACCGTAAAAAATGTACATATCGGGCGTGACAACAACGGTAGTGTCAATGTGGGATAGCCCAAAAAAAAGCCCCGTCAAAACGGGGCATGTGAATTTGTTTTTTATTAATGCTATTTTAGTATGATGCAGTCATCAGCCATAACATTACTTAAAACGTAGCCTTTGACAGTGCATTGCAGGGAAATGTTTGTCCCTTTTCTAAGTGTAGCAGCGGTATCTGCCTGATCTCTCTCGAGTTCTGCGAATACCATTTGCAGAATGCCTGTTCCATTGAGATTGATCTGGGGTGCTCCCGTTAGCGTTGTTGAGATTTCAGCAACAACGCCTGTTATGAGCATCTCTTTCCCTTTGTATTGACGGTTGGCGGCAACTTCATTGTTGGAAAAATCTCTACTTAGCTGCACGGCACTAACCCGGGGAAGGTTGGCAATCTTGTCCTTCGCGGCCTGGGCGCGTTCTTGAGCTTTGCGTTCTTGGTATTCAGCATTCCCAGCTTTAATTCTAGCTTTTTCTTCGGGTGACTGCATCATCCCTTTTATCAGGCCAAAGGCAACGATTACCGCCACAATACCGAGTAAAACTTTAAATATTTTTTTGGTAAAACTTGATTTGACCTTGCGTTCCTCCGTTGTCAGAACGTGACCACAATGAGGACAACTGGGGGCAGTGTTAGAAATCTTTTTTTTGCAATCTGGGCATTTAACAAGAGCCATGAACAACCTCCTTGGTAGCATGCTTTTTTCTTATAGTCTTCGGGGAATATCCTTTATGTCAATAAAAAAAGTTTTATATCATATTATTACCATATGCTTTTGCTCTTTGTTTGTTTTTTTACTTCCTGCCTTCGCATGGCAAGGAACTGTAATTTCGGTGCATGATGGGGATTCGATGCGGATACAACGCGCTGACGGTGCGGTGGTGACAATCCGCGTCTATGGCATAGACTGCCCGGAAATTGGTCAGCCATATGGCAAGGAAGCCCGTGGTCTGACTGCAACGTTGCTTATGGGCAAGACCGTGGAAGTTACCCCTGCTCAAAAAAGCAAGAGCTACGGGCGGGAGGTAGCCAGTATTATGCAGCCGGATGGAACGCGCCTGTTGCAAGAGGCCCTGACGGCATCCGGGCTGGCCTGGGTGGACGGGCGATATTGCAAGCAGGAGGCCTGCAACGAGTGGCGGAAAATGCAGCAGGAAGCCAAGGAGGCAAACCCACCTCGCGGCCTGTGGGCTGACCCCTCTCCGGTGCCTCCCTGGCAGTGGCGGCGCATGCCCCGCAGATAAAAAACGCCGACGTTGGCGTTTTTCTGTTTTTTAAGATTCAATAAAATCAATGAATTAGATATTCATCCCACAAAAAAAGCGCCAACGTCGGCGTTTTTTTGTCTCCACGGTTCCTGTTTTTCTTCCCTCGCTAGGCGCTAGTCTGACCTCATTGGAGGCCAGACCATGTGCCAGATTCCCCACTCTCATTCTCATTCTTTTCCGCTCTCTCTGGGCTACTGGTCGGCCAGGCACATGGTTTCATCCATCGTGTGTCTTGTCGTGTTGGGATCAAGCTCGGCCGTAAAAGCCATTCAGAAACATCACTATCTGTAAGGAGGGCTTTTATGCCCAGAGGATTGTTCCTTCGTAAAATTCTCGACACCTTGCGCCCTCTCTATGATTTCCGGGCGTGGTTGCTGCTCCTCGTGTGCTTCGGAATCGGCATTCTGTTGGTGGATCCGGCGGCTACCCTGGGGCTGGCGGGCTATCTGTCCTACGCCATCGGCATGTGGGGCGCGGCGCTCATGCTGTCCAAAATTCTCATGCCGTACATCCGGCTGTCCGATTACGCCCAATCCGCCCTTGACGGCAATATGGCAGCCGCTCTGGTGGTGCTGGCCCGAGTGTTGCTGCTGATCTGCATCGCCATCAGCATCATGGCCTGGGGCAAATAGCATGATCCGGCTGTACGCATCCATTTTGCCAGTGCTGGCCTTGACGTATCTGCCCATGCTCTGGGCGGAGCATCTGGCGTACAGCCCGGACTTTTATGACGCGGCCATCTATGCGGGTCAGGTAGAACAGGAAACCTGTTACGGCCTTGAGTCGAAACGCTGCTGGAACCCGCGCACCGAAATGAAAACCAGCCGTGAGTATGGCTTCGGGCTGGGTCAGCTCACCATTGCTTACGACAGCGCCGGGCGTGAGCGGTTTAACAATTTTCAGGACGTCAAGAAGCTGCATAGCTCGCTCAAGTCATGGAAGTGGGAAGACCGCTACAATCCGCGCCTTCAGTTACGGGCACTTATTCTCAAGGATCAGCAAGCCTGGAATGCGTTTGCGGGATGCGCGACCGATGAAGACCGGGCCGCAATGATGCTGGCCGCATACAACGGCGGTATCGGCGGCGTTTTGCAAGATCGCGCTTATTGCCGCCAGATCAAAGGTTGCGACCAGTCCCGCTGGGCTGGCCATGTGGAAACCCATAGCCGCAAAAGCCGATCCAGCCTGGGCAAACAGTATGCCGACAAAAGCCCCTATGCCATCAACCGGGCATACGTGCGCAACATCATGGGCGAGAAACGCGAACGCTATCGCCCTGTACTGACAACACTTGCAGCAGGGGGACGGCCATGACTGACCGTATACGCCGTATCATCATTATTTCTTTGCTCATTATGTTGGTCTTAGCCCTGCTGGCAGGTGCCGTGCAAACCTTCCGTCTGAGCGCCTCGAGCGCCCGCGTGGATAAACTTGCTCTTGATCTGGACGCGGAAAAACGGCGGGCCGATGGACTGGAAGGTCAGCTTCGCCAGGCCAGATCATCCGTTAAGGCACTGGGGCAGTTCGGCGCGGATACGCAGGATAACTGCACTGATACCTTGGAAAAATTTCTTGCCATTCCGGGGCTGGCCGCATTGCCGGTATCCGCCCCGGAAAGTCAGGAACCTGTCCCCGGCACGATTGCCGAACCGGCTGGGGATAGTGCAGCCATGCGAACCTCCTTGACGCGGAAGGGGG
>JAEZYD010000064.1 GCA_023419375.1 Pseudomonadota bacterium | reverse complement strand
CCCGCCGCTCGGTCGTTGACCGCGCCCCAGTCCGAGACCACATAGCCGTCAAAGCCCCACTCGCCCCGCAAGAGGTCCGTGAGAAGCCACGGGTGTTCCGACGCGTAGACGCCGTTCAGGCGGTTGTAGGAGCACATGACCGTCCAGGGCTTCGCGCGCGTGACCGCCGCCTCGAAGGCGGACAGGTAGATTTCCCTGAGCGCGCGCTCGTCCACCCGGGAGTCCGAGGACATGCGACGGTGCTCCTGGCTGTTGGCGGCGAAGTGCTTGACCGAAGTGCCGACGTTCCGGCTCTGGACGCCTTCGATCAGGCTGACGGCCGCCTCGCCCGCGAGGTATGGGTCCTCGCTGAAGTATTCAAAGTTTCGGCCGCAAAGCGGCGAGCGCTTGATGTTGACCGCGGGCCCCAGTACCACCGACACCTTCTCGTGCTGGCAGGCGTCGCCCACCGCCTCGCCGACCTTGCGCAGCAGGTCCCGGTCGAAGGAAGCGGCGGTGGCGCAGCCGGTGGGGAAGCATACCGCCTCTATGCTGTCGTTGATGCCCAGGTGGTCGCCGTCCTCCCGCTGCTTCCGAAGGCCGTGCGGGCCGTCGGAGAGCATCACGGCGGGCACGCCCAGCCTCGGGACCGCCTTGGTGTGCCAGAAGTCCGCGCCGGAGAGCAGCGAGGCCTTTTCCTCCAGCGTCATTTGCGCGACCAGCTTTTTCACGTCCATTGAATCCCGTTCCTTTCATGATCCGCGGGTCATCCACCCGGGGGTTCGGGGGCGGTGGCCCCCGATTGAATCAAGGCTGCCGGAGGGCGGCGTGTACGGCCGTAGGCTGCCTATACCGCTTCATACGCAGGCCCGACCGTGAACTTTGTTCACAGGGCCTGCGCCGTTTCTCACGCAACGAAAGACGCGAAGCGGATTTCGTTGCCTACACAGTAGAAAGATCCCACGGTTCGTAAATCTTCGGCACGTCCGAGATCAGCCGCCGGGTGTAGGCCGCCTTCGGGTGCAGGATCACCGCGTCCGCCGTGCCGCTCTCCACGAACTTTCCGCGCTCCATGATGTATACGCTGTCGGAAATGTAGTAGGCGAGGCCGATGTCGTGGGTGATGAAGAGGATGGTCATGCCGGTTTCGTTGCGAAGGTTCATCAGCATGTCGAGGATCGTCGCCCGGGAGCAGGCGTCGATCATCGAGGTCGGCTCGTCGGCCAGCAGGATCCTGGGCTTCAGAAGGAAGATGCGCGCGATCATCAGCCGCTGCATCTGGCCGCCGGAGAGCTCAAAGGGGTACTTGTTGGTCAGTTCCTGGAACTTCAGGTTGACAAACGAGCAGGCCTCCTCCATCATCTCGAGCTTCTTCTGCCTCGTCAGCCCGCGCCCGCCGCGCATGTTGATACAGTCCAGCAGCACCGTGGCGATCTTGTTGAACACGTTGAAGGATGAGAACGGGTCCTGGAAGATGGCCTGGATGCCCCTCCAGTACTCCCGCTTCTTGCGCTGGGTGGAGATGTCCCTGGGTTTGCCCTGGAAGAAGATCTCGCCCTCGGTCACGCTGATGAGGCCCAGCAGCATCTTGGCCAGCGTGGTCTTGCCGGAGCCCGATTCCCCCACGATGGACACAAGCTCCCCCTCGCGGAACTCAAAGTCCACATGGTCCACAGCGGTGGTGGCCTTCTGGCCGGCGCCGAAAACCTTGGTCACGCCCTTCCCGCTCAGGCAAAGCGGACTATGCTCGCTCATGCTCGTACGCCTCCCTCAAAGTGCTTTCGGAGTGGCCGCAGCGGTATGCGCGGCCGCCGCTCAGCTCCAGCATCGGGATTTCGTGCACCCGGCAGGCGGGCACCACATACTTGCAGCGGTCGGCGAAGCGGCAGCCGGACGGGGGCTTTTTGAGGTTGGGCGGGGTGCCGGGGATGGCGGTCAGCTCATGTCCGCGCACGCCCTCCTCGGGCACGATGATGGAGCCCATCAGCCCCTTGGAATAGGGATGCAGCGGGTCAAAGACCATCTCCTTCGCGGTGCCCTTCTCCACCATCTGCCCGGCGTACATGCCCATGATGTCGTCGGTGACGTTGTAAAGGAGCGGGAGCTCGTGGGTGATGAAGATCATGCCCTTGATGTACTCCTTCTCCATGAGGTTTTTCAGCATCTTGATGACCATCTTCTGGCTGGTCACGTCAAGCGCGGAGGACGGCTCGTCCGCGATCAGCACCTTGGGCTTGAGGATGGTCGAGATCGCGATGACGGTCCGCTGCTTCATGCCGCCCGAAAGCTCCACCGGGTGCTTGTTCAGCACCTCCGGCGGCAGGCCCAACTCGTGGAAGCGGGCCTCGGCCATCTCGAAAATCTCCTTGCGGCTCTTTTGGGGGTCGTGGGCGCGGACGACGTCCTCGATGAAGCGGATGATCCGGCGGGTGGGGTTGAGCGCGTTCATCGCTGCCTGCGGGATGTAGGCGATCTCGGTGCCCAGGATGTGCTTGCGCACATCGTCCGGGTTCATGCCGGAGATGTTTTTCCCGCTGATGATGATGTCGCCGCCGGTATAGTGAAGGGGCGGGAAGTAGTAGCCCATCAGGCTCAGCGCCAGCGTGGATTTTCCGCAGCCGCTCTCGCCCGCGATGCCCAGCGATTTGCCCTCTTCGATGGTCAGGCTGACGTGATCCACCGCGTACACGTCCTCGCGGAAGCGGGTGATGTACTTGGTGGTCAGATCTTTGACTTCAAGTATGATCTTGCCCATGCTCTCTCCTAATCCCTCAGGGTGGGGTTGAATACCTGGTCCAGGCCCGTGTTCATCAGGTTCAGCGAGAACGAGATGAGCGCGATGGTCAGGATCACGGGGAAGTACGCCCACCATGAGCCGTTGAGGTGCGCCGCGTACAGCATCGCCCAGTTCATCATCAGGCCCAGCGTCGGAATCTCGGTGGTCTTGGGGCCCAGGCCCAGCAGCGACAGCTGCGCTTCCGCCAGGATGGCCGACGAAATCTGAAGGATGAACGCCATGACCACGTAGGAGGCGATGTAGGGCAGGATGTCGGTCAGGATGATGCGCGGCAGGCTGTGCCCCGACAGCTTGCTGAGGTTGCCGTGGTCGCGGTTGCGCAGGGAGATGACCTGGGAGCGCACGGACCGGGCCGTCCACACCCAGGAGGTGATGCCGATGACGAGGGCCAC
>JAEZYD010000057.1 GCA_023419375.1 Pseudomonadota bacterium | reverse complement strand
AGGGCATCAAGGGCAACGCGGGTCTTGAATTCGGCGGTGAACTTCCTTCTCGATTTGGACATAAAAAGCCTCCTTTGACTTCTTACGTCCACCTTAGCTCACGGTCCAGTTTTTCGAACCCACTTCTAATATCAATATATGGCGTTATCACAAAAATTTTTTGACGCCTGAAAATGCTCTTTATAAACGGCAAAATTTAGGATAAAATTTACGAGAATTTTGCCCCCTAGGGAGGGCAAAGCAGCGAGGAAAGCATGAAGTACGCGTATGAAAATTTGGGAGAAGACCAATTTGAAAATCTCGTTGTGTGCATAAGCAGGGAGATTTTTGGGATAGGCGCCCAAGGCTTTGCAAAAGGTCCAGATGGTGGGCGTGATGCTAAGTTTATTGGAATATCTCAATTTTTTCCAAGTACTGCCAGTCCTTGGACGGGTACAACCATCATCCAAGCAAAGCATGTTAATGCTTATAATAAAAGCTTTTCCGACCAAGACTTTTACGGAAATCAAAAAAGTGTCCTTGGAGACGAGCTACCAAAAATAAAAAAACTGCGGCAGCAAGGTGAGCTAGATAATTATATTTTATTTTCTAACCGAAAATTAACAGCTACCACGGAAAGCAAACTTAAGAATATAATTGCATCTGAATGTAAACTTCCACATGAATCAATAGCACTTCAAGATGTTTATGCGATTGAAGGGATTTTAAAATTATTCCCTAGAATTATTGAGAGTGCCAAGATTGACCCTGTCGATTCTCCATTAGGCGCAAGTCCAGACGAACTAGCAGAAGTAATTGATGCTTTTGCTGCCCATCTAAGTATTGCTAAAGATGTTATTATCTCCCCACCGACAGAACGAATATCACTTGAGAGAAAAAATAAACTTAATTTTATGTCAAAAGAATATTCTGCCGAACTAAGCAGGAGACACTTAAAAGATGTGGGAACTGTTAAAGTCTTTTTAGGACTGCCAGAAAATGACTTTGTTAGAAAAAAATTTCAACTAGCTGTCGATGAGTTTCAGTCAGAGATCATAGCGAAAAGAAAGGACTACCAATCTTTTGACAATGTCTTACAGGCGTTAAAAGCAATATTAACTGGACGCGATGAAGTATTGCGTAAAAACAAAAGATTAACAGAATTATTGCTTTTTTATATGTATTGGGACTGTGATATTGGAGAAAAGACAGAAGAAGACAATGATACGCCCAACTAAGTATTCTCACCCAGATAAGACTGTTGTCTATTTAGCTGTGCAATTGCTTAGGCATATAAAGCAGCAGCGAATTGATAGCTACGACAATGTCTTGTCGTATGGAAAAGAAAAAGTGGATGGAGCTTCTTTTTTATTCTCATCAGCGTTAGACTTACTTTTTCTTTTAGGGTTGATTGATTATCACGCAAAGAATGATTCTTTCGAGTATGTAGGTCCTTAATGAAACTCTCAAAACTTTATTCAAACTTGCCAAATTTATTTGCGCCCATTGACTTCCAAGATGGGTTAAATGTTGTTTTGGCTGAAATACGTTTGCCAGAGAATAAAACCAAGGACACTCATAATCTCGGAAAGTCGATTTTGGGCAAAATCTTAAATTTCATGCTCCTAAAAGGAGTAGATAAGAAATTTTTTCTCCTGAAGCATAAAGATTTGTTTAATGATTTTGTCTTTTTCCTGGAAATCGAGCTAACTAGCGGTTCTTTTCTTACCGTGCGGCGGAGTGTCGCAAGCACGTCAAAAGTAAGTTTTAAGCGGCACACCGAGCGCCATCAAAATTATGCAAATCTGCATGATAAAGGATGGGATCATTACAACTTACCTTTTAATAAATCCATTCAATTTTTAGATAGCAGTTTGAATCTTCGGGATTTTGCACCATCACCTTGGTGGACGTTCCGTAAAGGCATTGATTATTTTTTGCGCTCGCAAGGCGATTATGGACACATTTTTCAGTTGAGTAAATTTTTAGGACAACACTCTGACTGGAAACCATTTATTTCGCATCTGCTTGGTCTCGACGCCCAAAATGTTTTTGATTTCTATGACATAGAAACAAACTTGGACAAACAAAAGCAAGCTGAGATCGAAGCTAGAGTTCAATTTGGTGATATGTTTAAAGATTCAAGCAGCATAGATAACTTGCTACTCATTAAAAAAGATGAATGTGAAAAGCGACAAAGGTTTATTGATGAACTCGATTTCAATGAAGCCGACAAAGAGCAGACAAAGCTACTTGTAGAAGAGTATGACACTCAAATTGTCGCATTAAACAATGCGAGATACCGGATAAAACAAGGTATCCAAAAAATTACTACCTCTCTTGAAGAAGATAAAATTCATTTTGATATTAGTGAAACGGAAAAACTTTTTGGAGAAGTAGGAGTATTATTTGCAGGACAAATCAAGAAAGACTTTGAACAATTGATTTCCTTTAATACGGCTATCACTAATGAGCGTGCGGAGTATCTAAAGCAAGAGTTAGTGGATTTGGACGAATCCTTAAAAGCAACCAATGCTGCTCTAGAAGAACTTGGACAAAAAAGAAAGAGTGCTTTGTCATTCTTGAGTAGTACTGATGTTTTTGACAAATACAAAAACGCTTCTGATGAACTCAATGAACTAAAGACAGAAATTATTTTACTCGAAAGGCAAAAAGAAATTGGAGAACAGCTAAAGCTATTGCGCGAATCTATTCAAGACCTTAGCCGCAAGAAGAATGAGCTTCAGTCAAAGATACAGCATGACATTGATACGAAAAGTTCTGATGCGACTTCTACTCTTTCAAAAATACGGTTGTTTTTTAATGATATTATTCAAAGCGTCATTCAAAGAACAGTCACCCTAGATATATTCATTAATAAAGAAGGCCATTTGGAGTTTGAGGCGCAACTGCGCGATAAAAATAATGCTCCATCTTCTGCGGCAGATGGCACCACTTATAAAAAACTTATGTGCGTTGCTTTCGATATGGCTCTTTTAAAGGCGAATTTAGGGAAGCTGTATCCTCGTTTTGTTTACCATGACGGAATTTTTGAAACGCTAGATGACAGAAAAAAAATTGAACTTATCAAAGTTATTCGTGAATATAATGCCTTGGGAATACAGACAATTATCACTACGATAGATTCAGATCTTCTTGATAAGTCTCGGTATAGCGAACAACTTTTTTCTTCAAAAGAGATCGTACTATTGCTACACGATGAAGGAGATTCTGGGAGGATATTTAGAATGCCTGCATGGTAAATTTATTACGGATTTAAGCCATTTCATTGAGCACGGCGGAACTACCTATCGCCCTAAGTCTCGTTATTTTTTTATCCAGAAAAAACATCTCTTACGGATTTAACGCTTCATCCTCCGTGATATCATAAAAAAATCCTTCCGCAACGAACCACACCCTCTCACTGGCCGCGCCGAAGGCGCGTGTCTTTCTCTCTTCGCTGTAGTCCTTTAATTATGGCAGATTCGCCATAATACGAAAAAGGCATGGCCAGATAGTCTGGGGTCAAGTCTTAATAAAGCTGGTTTCCTTCCTTTTTTCTTTTCTTAGTTTTTTGCCTCTTGGTTTATGCGCGACACCTACGGGGCAACCTTGCGACACTTATTTTTTGCGGAACGTGCAAAGGCGGAGAGAAAATGCTCGTCACGGTGAATCTTAGCCGGGAAATTCGGTTTCGATGGGGCAGGCATGCCCAAGAAAGACCAGAAGGCAGGAAAAGCCCACGCGGTCAGACACGCACTCTGCTATGCGCGTCTGCCGGGGCTGTAGTCGGCTGGCAATCCTAGTTCCACGTTAGTTCGTCGTCGGCATTCGTCTGGATCGAGGCCAGCAATCATGTAGTTCGCGCAAGCCACATTCCAGCGCCGTGTTTCTTCCATGCGTTTTTCCTGGTCTGCACGTGAGGGTTGGGGCTTGCATGTGAATGCAGAGCGAAGCCCTTTGGACATTCGGCGCATGAAGTCTGTCAGCTTGCGTTGTGCTTTTCTGGCCCGGCGTTGCAGCTTTTCGGTGGCCCTGGCCCTTTCCCTTCGGAGCATCGGGCCAAGATTCAAAAACTCAAAAAAGAGCGTGGTCACAACGCGGATTGCCCGCAGGCCCACATAGTCGCCCTGGTCATTGATGGCACGGGGCTGCTTCACTCTCATAAAGCCCGCCTCTTTCAGCATGGCTATGGCCCGCTCACAACGTCGCTGACCGATGCCGGAATCGCGGGCTATGGTTCGCATGTCTATGTCGATGAAGCCATTTTCAAGCGTAGGTGTTCCCAGGCAGAGCGAAGCAAGATCAAGGTGGGACAAGATAGTCTCTATGACGATCTGACACGCCTCACGCCGTTCTGAGCGCGTTTTTCGGTGTGGATGGGACTGGAGCAGCTTGCACTTCTTTGGATGGTAGTACCATACCTTTGCCCGCTCTGCTGCCAGCGACAAGATACGCGGCAAGCCGCCTTTGCCTTTCCTGATGGGTTTGGCCGGGGAAAGGTTGGGGTGCTTCGGGTCATGGCCGCAACGATTGCCGGTCATATTTCCACCCCGCTAGGGGTGAAAACCCGGACATGCTCGAAATACGCTCGAAAAGGGATTCCGCTGCCATGCTCTAAATAGGCTAGAAAAGCCCTTTTGACGCAAAACAGGGGTTTACATGCTATTTTTACATGTAAACCCCTGTAATATATGGAGCCAGCTGCGAGAGTCGAACTCGCTACCTGCTGATTACGAATCAGCTGCTCTACCGGGTGAGCTAAGCTGGCAAGTACCTGTTTTGATAAACTCTTTTCGTCACTTTTGCGGTGACTTTTTTCTTTCCGCCAGTTGACAAGCTGGTCTATTACGAATCAGCCGCTCTACCAACTGAGCCAAGGCGGCGTAGGAAAATCTATTTATCGTGGCAGGGTAGCAATAGGGTAGCAGAAAACAAAAATCAAGAGTCCCAAACGCATGGCAACTATTTGATTTATCCCTATTTTTTCTACCAAAACCCTCCAGGGCATTACTTATTACGAATCAGCTGCTCTACCAACTGAGCTAAGCTGGCAACCGACATGAAGTGCCAAAAAACAGGGCCTTTGTCAAGCGGATAGGTCTGATGGGCTTAGGCGCATTCCACCACGAGGGGAATGACGTGCAGCTCGCGGTTCACTTCTTCCGTGTGGCCCAGCTTCCACTTGGTGGATTCCGCAGGCCAGCCGAGGTGGGAAGCGACATCGCGCGCAACGCCAGCCACATTCAGGATGGGGTGCCGCTGAAAAACCTGGGGCAGCCCATAGGTCAGGTTACAGGCAAGGCACTTGCCGGGGCGCTGGCGCAGTTCAAAAGCCAGCTTGGCCTTTTGCGGCTCAACGCTGCGGCAAACCAGGCCGATGTCGTAAGCGCCTTCTTCAGCGCCGCCAAAGAGCGCGTCAAAAAATTCATCTGCGCGGCCAGCGGGAAAAATCTTGTCCAAAAATGTCTGATCCAGGTTCTGCATGGTCATAAACATCCTCTGTCATTACATGAGCGGTGTTTGTATTCAAATGGCCGTCAGGCCACAAGCGCGCGGAGCATCTCGCGCCCAAGGCGTATATCATCGCCAGCGAGGCGCGAGAGCGAAAAATACGGTATCAGTTCAGCAGGGCTGGCAGCCTTGCCGCCGGGATTGCACCCGGCAAGCGAGCCGAGCAATCCGGTTACCCTGCGCGGGTCTGCGCCCATTTGCCGCAGGTTGCGCAGCGCGAGGCTCTGGTGCCTTTTGGCAAGGCGCTCTCCTTCGTCATCCAGAAGCAGCGGCACATGCGCATAAGCGGGAGCACCATAGCCCAGGAGCTTGAGAAGAGCAATCTGCCTCGGCGTTGAAATGAGGATGTCGCGCCCGCGCACCACCTGATTTATGCCCATGAGCGCATCGTCCACGGCCACGGCGAGCTGGTAGGCCACAACGCCGTCAGAGCGGCGCAGGGCAAAGTCGCCCCCGCAGTCGGCAAGCGTGTACGATTGCGGCCCAAACACAGTATCGGTGAAATTCACAGGCCCGTCCGGGCAGCGTAAACGCAGGCAGGGGCGGCGGCCTGACTCCAGCAAGGTTTGCTGCTGTGCCTGATTCAGGCTGCGGCATGTGCCAGGGTAGGGCGCTCCAGCATCATCAACATGCGGCGCACCTGCCATGCTGCGCAATTCCTTGCGTGTGCAAAAGCACGGATACGTCAGGCCTGCGCTTTCAAGCTGCGCAATGGCCGCCGCATAGTGCTGTGCCCGGTGGCTTTGCTCAAACGGCCCCATGCACCCGCCAGCCGGTTCCGGCTTGTCCGGTCCATAATCCCAATCCAGGCCAAGCCAGGTCAGGTCTTCAATGAGGGCTGCGGTGTATTCGGGGCGAGAGCGCTGCGGATCAATATCTTCAATGCGCAGTACCACCTCGCCAGAGCTGGCCCGGGCGGCAAGCCATGCGAGCAAAAAGGCCCAGGCATTGCCAAGGTGGATATAGCCGGTAGGGCTGGGGGCCAGCCTGCCGCGAATAACAGGCGCGGCGCACATAAAACTATTTTTTGTTCCAGGGCATGGCCGAAAGCAGTATGCCCAGACCGCAAAAGCCTGTCACGCCCGCAAACACAAGTCCCGCGCCCACAAAGGCCGAAAGCCAGAGCATTGAGGGCCACGCAAGGGAGCCAAGCACACCTGCCAGCACCAGGCCGCCAGCGCCAATCTGAATCTGGCGAAAAATGGGCAGGGTCTGTTTGGAGGTTTCCACCGGCAGCCCCTGTTTGGCCCAGGCGCTGACGCCGCCTTCCATCTGCCATGCGGGGCCTGCCGCAAGCTTTTGCAGCAGGTCGCTGTTTTTGGTGGTGCGGTTGCCGGAATTGCAGGTAAATATGATGGGGAGTTCAGCGGTGGCGGGGCGCAGATCCATCCACGAAATGACGGAAAGGGGAGCCGCTTCGGCACCGGGAACACGCAAGGCGGCGAGTTCGTCCGCCTCACGCACGTCCACAAGGCGAGCCTTGTTATCCTGCAGCATCTTCAGTGCTTCTGCAGGAGAAATATTAGGAAGCATTAATTATGTCCTATGAATTCTGATCCCGGTTTTTGGCGGGAGTTTTTTTGCTTTTGCCATCGTCAGACTTGGAAGAAGCCATCTTGCCGTCGCTCTTGTCCTTCTTGCCGGATTCAGACTTGGCAGACTCGTGCTTGGTCGATTCGCCCTTGGAGGCGCTGGACTTGGAAGAGCCAGACTTGCTGTCGCTCTTGGCGGCTTCCGGCTTGCGGCTTTCGGTCTTGCGCGCTTCAGCCTTGGGGGCGTCAGATTTGCGGGCCTCGCTCTTACGATCGGACTTCTCAGCTTCAGCCCGGGAAGAACCGGATTTGGACGAAGAGGCGCTGCTCTTCTTGTCCGACTTGTCTTCCTTGACAGAGGCCTTGCTTGAAGATTTGGAGGACGACTTGTCGGCCTTTTCCACCTCGATTTTGCGGGTGGAGTGCTTTTTGTCCAGACTGGCCACTTCCACAAACTGCTCGCGCGATTTGGACGGATTTTTATCCTTGGAGCGGTCTTTGTCTTTTTCCTTGCCGCGATCCTTGCTGCTCTTTTTGTGGTCGTCGTTGCTGGCAACGCTGGTGCGGGAGGAGGGCTTGTGGCTGCGATAAATATCGCGCACGGCCTTTTCTTCCGCGTAGTCGGTCAGGCGGGTCTGGGCTTCGGCCACAAGATTTTCGGTGCCGTCCATCTTGACGCGCCGGGCGCCGAGGAATGTGCCCTTGAAATAGGGGTCGTCCAAAGAATTGATGCGCACTGTGGTGCGGCGGTGGGGGCTGTGGATGAACTTGCCGTCGCCCACATAAATGCCGGTGTGATAGCCCCGGCGGGGATGGCGGAAGGCGACAATATCGCCAACCTGCATCTCTTCCACATTATTGATGCGCTTACCCACAACGGACTGTTCACGGGCGGTGCGCGGCAGGCTCACGCCAACGCTTTTGTATGCCCAGCAGACAAATCCCGAGCAGTCAAATCCGCCCGGCGACATGCCGCCGGGAACATATGGGGTGCCAATGGCAGACCGTGCCTTGCGCAAAAGCTGCTGGCTGCCCTGCTGCTCGTTGTTGTCAAAAGCAGCTTCATAAGAACGGCGAAAACGCTGTTCCGCTTGTGTGCTGTAGTCACCACGCTGGTTGTTTTTTACTGCGCAGCCAAAGGTCATGGCGCAAGCCAGAGTCAGCGCACACAGTTTCAGGCATCTACCCATCGGCACTCCGTGTGGGTTGCGCCGCAGCACAAGGCAACGGCGGGTCACGCAAAAAAAACGGGAATAAACCCGTTTGTCTGTAGTTGGTCAAGCCTTGATGTCTAAAAGCGTACCCAGCATGGTATCACTGGTGCGCACTACTTGCGCGTTCGCCTCATAGGCGTGCTGGGTGGAGATCATCTGAGTGAATTCCCGCGCAAGATCCGTACCGCTGGGTGCGGATGCTTCCAGGGGAATACCGGAAGTGACATCAAGAACGGCGTTGGCGGCATTCCAGTCCGAGCTGGGGCCGACTTTTGATCCCGCGTCTTTCAGCGCGGCCTCAAAACTGACGCCCTGATCGTTGGCATTGCTGGAGTAGACGGCACGGCGCGGCTCAAAACCAGCCGTACTGACGTTGGCTACATTATGCGCTGTAACAGCCGTGCCCCACGAAAAGGCATTCAAGGCTGATGCGCCGATCTGTAGGCTACTGCTACTCATCATTCACACCTTACGGCTTAACTAGCACAAGTATTACCCGAATACAAAAACTTTTTTTTGGCCCGCCTGGCGGGTGATTACGGGTTCTCGCAGTCAAGGGGCGAGGCAGATTTTCAGAATATTACCGCATACTCAGAGCATGCTGCGTCGGCACGGCATGTCAGCGAACGGAGAGATCGCGTTCAATGCGGGCAAAGGCATTGTGGTTGTGGATGGATTCCATGCTCTCCACCTCAACACTGAACCACTCCACCTGCCCGTGGGCCGTGAGTTTTTGCGCCACATTGCGCACCACGTCTTCCACAAAGGTGGGGCTGGCAAAGGCGCTTTCTGTGACGAACTTTTCATCCTCGCGCTTGAGCAGGGTATAGACGGCGGAAGATCCGGATGCTTCGGCAATGTCGATGAAATCTTCAAGCCATGAAAAAGCCCGCATGCGCAAACGCATGCGCACCATGGCCCGCTGGCTGTGCGCGCCCTCGCGGCTGATGGCCTTGGAGCAGGGGCAGACAGTCATGACCGGAACATCGGTTTCAAGAACAAACGACTGGCCCTTGTCGTCCAGCTCGCCTGTGAGGCGGCATTCGTAGGCAACCGTGGCCGGGCTACCCGAGGCAGGGGCCTTTTTGACAATAAAATAGGGAAAGCAGAACCGGGCATAGGCCCGCCGCGCGCCGAGCCGTTCCTTGATATTGACCAGCAGCCGCCGCACGGACTGATAGCTGATCTCATCGTTCCATTGTTCCAGAGCCTCAACAAAGCGGCTCATGTGGGTACCCTTAAAGGATGAAGGCAAGTCCACCCCAAGGTCTACGGTAGCCACGGTCTGTTGCGTACCCTGGCAGCGGTCGCGCACCAGCAGGGGCAGCTTCAGCTCGCGAACACCCACGCGGTCAATATTCAGGGCAACCTGCGGGGCGTGGCTCTGTACGTCTTCCATTATGCCAGATCCTGTCCTGTAGTAGTGGCGGTAAAAGTGCCGTGCTTGACGCCGCGGCAGGAGATCAGTTTGTCGGCAAGGGCGCGCAAACGCTTGGGCTCGCCCTTGAGCACCAGCACCTCAAGGCAGTTATAGTGATCCAGATGCACGTGAAGCGTGGTGACAATAAGATCGTGGTCGTCGTGCTGGATAGTCATGAGCCGACGGGCCAGATCGTTTTTGTGGTGGTCATATACCAGGGTGAGCGTACCCGCGCCGGAGGCATCGTTGCTCCAGCGTTCTTCAACCAGCGCCTTGCGGATAAGGTCGCGTATGGCTTCAGAGCGGTTGGGATAGCTTTTGCGTTTGCAGAGCTGGTCAAAAGGTTCCAGCAGATCTTCATCCAAAGAAACGCCGAAGCGAGCCAGATTTCCCATGGTATTTCCCGTATGGCCCATAAGGGCTGATTGCTGTGGTTGAAGAACGCGCCGGACTCAGGCCCGGCGGCTGATTTCCCAGACATGTACGGTAACGGGCACGGGCTGGGCGTAAAGGGGATCCACTGTTTCATGATACACCCGTCTGCCTTGCCATCCGCCGTTTTGCAGCGCGTGCAGAAAAGCATCGTACACTGTGCGGCCCGGCTCCGCCACCCATGCCGCGCCATCAGGGGCAAGGGCATGGTCAAGAAAGCGCAGCACCGGAGCCACAAAACGTTTTTCATACATGATGTCGCCGCCCCATATGCGGTGCATGCTCTGCGACCGCACGGCGGGCCGCCGCCAGTCCATGACTGTCCACAGCGGTTGCGGCACTTCATTGATATCAGCGTTGCGGGCCGCAAAGTGCAGGGCGGCTTCCTCGTAGTCCATGGCAGTCATTTTTGCGCCAAGCCATTGGCCCACCATGGCGGTGAGGCCCAGCCCGCAACCTATATCCAGGCAGGTCTGCCCGGCAATGCAGTGCTGTTGTTGCGCAAGCCAGCCTGCCAGGGCAACGCTTGAAGGCCAGAGTTCCGTCCAGTAGGGCAGCCGCTCATCGTCAAAATCATCGGGCGAGGCCGTCATGGCGTCCCATAGCTGCTCAAGGTCGGCGGCCCGGGTGAGCCGCCACAGGCGGCCTGCGGCGCGCACTGAAATGTGCGGCGTGTATTCTGTCAGGCCATGCGTTTCAGACTGGGAAAATTCGGAAGTCGGTTCGGTCATTTCCCAATCATAGCGCAACGGGCTGTGGCTGTACAGATACGCAACAAGGGGCAAAGCCTGGGCCGATGTGCCCTGCCGCGTGAAAAAAATACGGCAGAAACAGGATTTCAGCCCACAAGGCAGCGCGAATTTTAAAAAGTAAGCACTTGAGAAGCATTTCTTGCAGGTATATAAAGATTGGCCTCACAAAATGCGTTTTTCGACCGCAAGGGCGGCCATGCGCGAAGCCCCGCAAGGACATTTTCATGGACAAGCACAGCGAATACCTGAACCGTATCCTTTTGAGCCGCGTGTACGACGTGGCGGTAGAAACCCCTCTGGACGAGGCGGTCAGTCTTTCGCGCCGCACCGGCAATAATATTTTGCTCAAGCGCGAAGACCTCCAGCCTGTTTTTTCCTTCAAGATTAGAGGCGCCTACAACAAGATGGCGCACCTTACCAATGAAGAACTGCGCAGGGGCATTATTACCGCCTCGGCTGGCAATCATGCTCAGGGCGTTGCCCTTGGCGCGCGCAAGCTGGGCTGCGAGGCTACCATCGTCATGCCCGTGACCACGCCCGCCATCAAGGTCGAGGCTGTGAAGCGGCTGGGTGGTCAGGTTGTGCTTTCCGGAGAGTCTTTCAGCGATGCCTGGAAGCACACGCTTGACCTGATTCAGGAAACAGGCTGCGTGTATATTCCGCCCTTTGACGACCCTGACGTTATCGCGGGCCAGGGTACCATCGGCATGGAAATCCTGCGCCAGCACCCCGGCGACATCCACGCCGTGTTTGTCCCCATCGGCGGGGGCGGCCTTGCGTCGGGCGTTGCCGCCTATATCAAAAACCTGCGGCCTGAAATCCGCGTCATCGGCGTGGAGCCTGTGGATTCCGACGCCATGCGGCGTTCCGTCATGGCCGGGCAGCGGGTGGAACTGCACGATGTGGGCCTGTTTGCCGACGGCGTGGCCGTCAAGCTGGTGGGTGAAGAAACCTTTGTTCTGTGCCGCGACCTGCTTGACGACATCATCACTGTTGAAACGGACGCCATCTGCGGCGCTATCAAGGATATTTTTGAAGACACCCGCGTGGTGACCGAGCCTGCGGGCGCGCTCGCTCTGGCTGGCCTGCGGGCCTATGCCAAGGCGGGTGATCTGCATGATGCCACTCTGGTAGCCATTGTGAGCGGCGCGAACATGAACTTTGACCGCCTGAGCCACGTGGTTGACCGCGCGGAAATAGGCGCTCAGCGTGAAGCCCTGCTGGCAGTGACCATCCCTGAAACCGTGGGCAGCTTCCGGCAGTTGTGCGCCTCTTTTGGCAGCCGCAACATCACGGAACTCTGCACCCGGTATTCAGACCCGGTAAAGGCCAGGGTGCTGGTGGGCATCAAGATCAACGGGCGCGATGATGTGGCCCAGGTGCTGAAGGAACTGCGCGGCAAGGGTTTTGAAGCCATTGACCTCACGGATAATGAACTGGCCAAGGTGCATGTGCGGCATCTTGTGGGCGGCAATGCGCCCCAGATTCTGCACGAACGTTTGCTGCGCTTCACCTTCCCCGAACGCCCCGGCGCGCTGCTGAATTTTATGGACGCCATGCGCGTGGATTTCAGCATTTCGCTGTTCCAGTACCGCTATCACGGCGCGGATTTTGGCCGCGTGCTTGTGGGATTTGAAGCGCCCGATGAAAAGAAGGAAGCCTTTGAGGATTTTCTCAAGCGTGTTGAAGCCATGGGCTACCCGCATGTGGAAGAATCCAACAACGATGCCTACAAGATGTTTCTGGGCTGGCACGAATAGCCCGGTCTGAAGCTGAATAAATGTAAAACACCGGCTGCCCTGCAAAGGACAGCCGGTGTTTTACATTACGGCCTGCTGAGCAAAGCCGCGTCAACTATGTGCAGAGTCTGTTTACTGGCCGAGCAGCTTGCGCATTTCGGGGGTGAGGCCCTTGAGGCTGGCAAAAACAGCCTCGGCTCCGCGCTGGTCAGGATCCTGAACAATGGCAATAATGACCTTGTCTGCCGTGGCGTTGACCTTGGTCACGCCGGGGGCGGGAAAGGCCTGGCTGCGCAGTTCGCCGTTAAACGTCCAGAACGGCCCCTGCGGGCGGGGCTGGGAGGCATTGGCCTGAAGGGGAGCCAGCTTGTTGGCAAGGGAGGCGCTGTCGTCATTCTGCGTATTGGGCAGAACAAAAATGCTGATGAGCGCGGCGTAGTCGTCTTTCTTTTCGTTGGAAAGGCCCAGAATCAGCATGCATTCATCGGGATTGCCCGACTTGAAGCCCATTTTTTCCTCGCCGTCCCAGCCCTGGGGCAGGTCGGCACTGAAAAGCGTAAACGAGCGCGGTTCAGCCTGGGCTGTGACAGTCAGGCAGAGCATGAGAAGGGACAGAAAAAACAAAGTCCGCATGGGGAACCTCCGGGTTGCGGAAAAATCAAATCCGTATGTGCAGTTAGGTATACGCGCTGCCCGTTTACGGGGCAAGCGTCAGCGTCCGAGCGCCAAAAGGAACGGAAAGCTCGCGCCCAGCACAAGCAGCAGAAGCCCAAGAACATTGAGCCAGTAGAATTTGCGGGGAGCGCGCAGAACAAACAGGGCAACCCAGCAGGCAATGGCGAGGGTCATGGGCACAAGGCCCATTGCCTGTTCCGGCAGGCCTTGCGGCAAGGGGCCCTGGCGCAGGGAAAAGCCGATCACAAGCCCCCAGCGGTCAATGCAGCGGGGGATAAAGCCCACCATGGCCCACAGGGCGCACCAGCGGGCAGCGCGCTGCTCGTCCGCCAGCGTGAATGCGGCTCCGCGGTTGCGGGCCACAAGGGAAAGTATAATCAGCGCAACGCTGCCCGCTGGGGCCAATGCGGTAAAGTAGTCGTGCAGGGTGTTGGGAAGCACGGCCAGAGCCACATCCCCCATGCTCAGCCCTTGCGGCAGGCCGGAAAAGGGCCAGTTGGGCAGAGCCTGCGCGGCAAAAAAACAGAGGGCCGCCAGCAGCGCAAGGCCAACACGCAGGCCGATCTGCCCCGGTTGCCAGTAATCCTGGGCAGCTTGCGGCACGGGGGCCGCGCGGTCTGCGGCAAGATACAGCAGCAGGCAGATTATGCCGGCCAGCCATGCGGCAACCGCCGTTGTGTAGGGCAGCATGGCGGGCATCCACAATGATATGCCTTCAAACATGTGTTCCGTGCTGCGCACGCTTGCCAGCAGGGCAAGAACGCTGCCTGCGGCCAGCAATGGGCCAAGAACAGCCAGCCCCGCAGCGCAGCGGGCGAGGGTGCGCGCGCCATAGGCGCTGAGCCTGGCCTGTCCGCGTCTGCCGGTAGCGAGGGTGAGAGCGATAATAACGGGCATGGCCGAAGCGGCGCTTGCGCCCAGAGTCAGAACAGCGGCAATCCATTGCCAGCAGAAAAGCCAAGAAGGAATAGTTTGCATACCCAGCCTTGTATCCCGAGGCCGTGTCAGCCGCAAGCGAAAGACCTCTCTTGCTCCTGAGCGGCCCTTGCCCTATAGTTCACGCCACTCTGCAATCAATTTGGGCGGTCATTGCGCACCGCAGCATGGGGTTTTTATGTCGTTTTTTGCTGTTCTGCTCCTGGCCGTTGCCCTTTCCATGGATGCTTTTGCCGTTGCCCTGGCTTCTGGCTGCGCCCTGCGCGTGCCGCAGGCGCGCCATTACTTCCGGCTTTCCGCGGCATTCGGTTTTTTTCAGTTCGCCATGCCGGTGGTGGGGTGGTATCTGGGCATTACCGTGCGTTCTTATATGGAAGCGTGGGATCACTGGATCGCCTTTGCCCTGCTGGGCTGGATAGGCGGCAAGATGGTGTTTTCGGGCTTTTCGGCCCTGCGGGCGAGTTCCTCCTGTCCGCGTCCTTCGGTGGATCCCACTGCGGGGCGTAACCTGCTGGTGCTGAGCGTTGCCACAAGCATTGATGCCCTGGCCGTGGGCCTTTCTTTTGCCATTCTGGGAACTTCTGTCTGGAGCCCGGCCCTGATGATCGGTGTGGTCTGCGCGGTTATTACCGCTGTGGGCGTGTATATGGGCAAGGCGCTGGCCAACCTCTGCGCGGTCAACGGATGGGCAGAGCTACTGGGCGGTCTGACCCTGCTGGCTATTGCCTGTAACACGCTGCGCGAGCATAATGTTTTTGGTTAATCACCCGTAACTGCCGTTTGATCGGCAAAACCGCAGGAGTTGCCATGGCTACCGTCAGCGCAAAATATCTTGGGGATCTGCGCGTGGAGTGCGTCCACAACCAGAGCGGCACAAAGATCATCACAGACGCCCCTTCTGACAATCAGGGGCTGGGCGCGGCTTTTTCGCCCACAGACCTGTGCGCCACAGCCCTTGGGGCCTGCGCCATGACCATTATCGGCATTTATGCAAAGACGCATGGCGTGGATGTGACCGGCACAGAGATGGAGATCAACAAAACCATGAGCGCCGACCCGCGCCGCATCGGCAAGATTGAAGTGACCTTCAAAATGCCTGACCGCGAATATTCCGCCAAGGAAAAGACGGTAATTGAGCGCTGCACTCAAAGCTGCCCGGTGCACCACACCCTGCACCCCGATGTGGAGCAGGTGTTTACCTTTATATGGAAGAACTGAGGCCAGTCCTTTTTTGATGCGCGCCCCCCGAGGGGGGCGCGCAATAGCCGCAGTGTATGGGCGGGCAGGGGATTGCCCTCTGCCCGCAAGACATCGCAGGAGACAGGATGGCCTCGCAATCTCTGGTTTCCGTCATTATTCCCACATACAACTATGCCGCATTTCTGCCGCAAGCCGTAGCGAGTGTGCGAGAGCAGCGCGGGCCGGGCATTGATGTGGAAATTATTGTTGTGGACGATGGCTCCACCGACAATACCGCAGAAGTGGCCGAAAGCCTCGGGTCGGATATAGTCTTTATCCCGCAGGCAAACTCAGGGCCGTCCCGCGCCAGAAACACCGGCCTGCGCGCTGCGCACGGTGATTTTGTGGCATTCCTTGACGCAGACGACCTTTTTTCCCAAGGGCTGCTTGCCAGCCATCTGCGGGTTTTTGAAGCGCAGCCGGAACTGGACATGACCATCTGCCGCTGCATGAACCTGCAACTGGATGGAGGAGAGCGTCTGCTGACGCTCTGGTCGCTGGTCAACAGTCATTGGGACGTGCACGCCTGCACAGCCAACCTCGCTCCCATACATTGCTTTTTGCTGCGCATGGCCTGCGCCAGACGCGCTGGTTATTTTGATGAGAGCATCCGCCATTGTGAAGATCAGGAATACTGGCTGCGCTGCTACGGCATGGGGGCAAGGGTTGGGGTAAACCCGGACGGGCTGGTGCTGTACAGAAAGCATGGCGACAATTCCACCAGCGACATGAAGCCCATGTATGTTCATGACTCACTCATGCACGAAAAGGTTGGCCATATGCTGGCCGATCTGCCGGAGTTTCCCTTGCAGGCCAAGTGCGCAGGCTGGCTGGCTCATGCCGCCGGCTGCCTTGTTTCTGCCGGGTATCTCTGCGAGCTTGATCCTGAGCGCTCACAGGTCATGCTGGATTTTTTTACAAAGGCCGTGCTCGCGGCTGCGCCGCTGTTCAGCCACAGTGTGCCGCGCAATGATCCGGGCAATCTGCGCTATATTCAGGATTATTACGGCGGGCGGTGCCTGCGCCTCGCCAAATGGTCTGGCCTGCAGCTGACGCCCGCAGCCGCCAAGGCGGTTATGGTGCTCAATCGCATGTTTCCCCGTATGGCCGATCTTTCGTCAGATGCGCTCAATGCGCGCCTGCACAGCACCTATGCCAGGTTTTGCGTGATCGGTCTGCCCCCGCAGGTGAGCACGGGGTAAACGCCCGAGCAGAGCCGCGCAGCGCAGATTGGCTCGGTGGTCTTGCTGTTTGGCCCGCAAGAGGCTATTGGTCTGCCTGCACATTTCCCGCCATATGTGGCGAACGAAGGAGATATTCATGCCGAAGAACGCGGCTTTGATTCTTGCAGCGGGCAAGGGAACCCGCATGCACTCGGACAGGCCCAAGGTGCTGCAAACGCTGCTGGGCGAGCCGATGCTTGCCTGTGTCATTGAGGCTCTGCGCCCTGTTTTTGCGGAAGACGTCTGGATTGTGGCCGGGCATCGCGCCGAAATGGTGCAGGCCGCCTTTCCTGATGCCCGCTTTGTGTTGCAGGAGCAGCAGCTTGGCACAGGCCACGCCCTTATTCAGGCTCTGCCCGCACTGACCGAAGCCGGTTGCACCCATCTGCTGGTGGTCAACGGCGATGCGCCCCTGCTCTCGGAATCTCTTGTCCGTTCTTTTCTTGCCGAAGCCGTTGGCGCTGACCTGGCCTTTGCCACCATTGAGCTGGACAACCCCGGCGCGTATGGCCGGGTGGTGCGCCAGCAGGGCAAGGTCAAGGCCATTGTGGAAGCCAAGGATTATGATTCCTCGCTCTACGGGCCGCCCTCCAACGAGGTTAACGCGGGCATGTACTATTGCAGCCTTGCTGCGGTGCAAAGCCTTTTGCCGCATCTGAACAACAGCAACAAGAGCGGCGAATATTATATCACTGACCTCATCGGCCTCGCCGTTGCGGAAAAATACGAAGTTCTCGGCATCCAGTGCGGCCGCGATGATTCGCTCATGGGGGTCAATTCGCCGCTTGAGCTTTCCCGCATGGAAGAAACCCTGCGCGCCCGTATTGTTGATGATCTGCTTGCCTCGGGCGTTATCGTGCATGCGCCGGGCTCCGTGCGTGTTGGCCCCCTGGCGCAGATTGAACCCGGAGTGGAACTGACCGGCCCGTGCGAAATTTATGGACGCACCAGCATCAGCCGTGGGGCCAGCGTTGCCTCGCACTGCGTTGTGCGCGACTGCGTGATCTCCAATAATGCGGAGATCCGCTCCTTCTCCCATCTGGAAAAAGCCCGCGTGGGCGCAGCCGCACTGGTGGGGCCCTTTGCCCGCCTGCGGCCCGGCGCTGTGCTTGAAGAACAGTCGCATGTGGGCAATTTTGTGGAGCTTAAAAAAACCCACCTTGGCAAAGGCGCCAAGGCCAACCACCTTACCTATCTTGGCGATGCCGAAATAGGCGAGGGCACCAACATAGGCGCGGGCACAATCACCTGCAATTACGATGGAAAGCACAAGTTCCAGACCAAAATCGGGCGCTATGCCTTTATTGGCAGCAATACTGCCCTGGTTGCCCCTGTGACCGTGGGCGACGATGCCCTTGTGGGCGCTGGCTCGGTCATTACCCGCGACGTGCCCAACGGCGAGCTTGCCATTGCCCGCGAAAAGCAGAAAAACCTGCCCCGCAGGAATAAATAAACGGCCCTGGCGGCCTGCGCCGCAAGGGTTTTGGTCTTTTGCAGCCCGCGTCGGCACAGCCCGGCGCGGGTATTTTTTCGCCCGAGCGTATCCATTCTTGCCAAGGTCATGCCTCGGTGTTATCTACAAATCATGGAACTTTTGGAGCAGCTTGAATCTCAGGTTGAGGCGCTTTTGGCCCGACTTGACCGCCTCAAGGCGGAAAACGCGAAAATCAGTGCGGAGTCTGCCGCTGTGGCAGCCAGAAATGACGCACTTGATGAAGAAAACCAAAAGCTGCGCGAAGCTCTTGAAAACGAAGAAACGCTGCGTACTGAGGCGCTGAATCGCATTGACGCCTTGCTGCGCAGGATTCAGGAGCACGACAGCGTCGAGTAGGTTTTTGTGAACCAGGATACTATCAACCTCACCGTTCTTGGGCTGAGCATTGCATTCAAGCCTGGAGCCGACATGCGGCGCGTACAGGAAGCCGTGCGGCTGGTGGAGGAACGGTTCGCAGACCAGAAGCTTAGGTTCCACGGAGGGCAGACCAAGGACATTCTGCTGACTTTTATGGCCCTTGGACTGGCGGATGATTTGTTGCAATCGCAGAAAGAGCAGGCGGACGTGCAGAATCGCGTCTCAACCTTGCTTTCAAAAATAGAGGAGTCCTCTTAGGCTCCTTTGGGCGCTTCCCTGGGACGCGCGTGATTTATGCCTCGGTGCTAACCTGACAAGAATATAATAGGGAGCCGTCACTGTCTTTGTGTGTGCACGCCCGGCAAGACCGGGAAGCCCGGAAAGGACATACAGGCGCCCGACCTGGTTATCCAGGTTCTGTACCGCAAGCATGACACGGCGCTCCGGGGAACGCGCCTTCTTTTGACGTATCTGGCTGCCATTCTTAGTGGCCGATGCTTTTGCGCAGTTCATTCCAGACCGTTAATCGGTATCCAGCCAGGGTTTCAGCAGCCCCTTTGGGCTCATTTTGCTACGGCGTGCGGCAGTTTTGCCGCTTGCCGGTGTTCGTCGGCCCGTGCCTGTTGGCGCAGGGTCCGTATTGATAAAAGAGAGAGGCTGGATTCATGGATCCATTGTTCATTGCAGCGCTTGTAGCTGTGGCGCTGCTGGGGGTTGCGCTGGGGGTGTTTGCGCACAAGCGTTCTGCCGCGAAACGTGTGGGCGACGCCGAAGATCTGGCGAAGCGCATAGTAGCGGAAGCGCGCAAAGAGGCGCAGGCTCAGAAAAAAGAGATATTGCTTCAGGGCCAGGATGATCTGTTCAATCAGAAGCGGGAACTCGAAAACGAATTCAAGGAACGTGAGCGCGAGGTCAAGGCCCGCGAACGCAAACTTGAAGAAATGGGCGGTCGCCTTGAGGAAAAGCTTGAAAAAGCAACCACAAGGGAGCACGAACTGCTGACTTCAGAGAAGGATCTGGCCCGCAAGGAACGCCAGCTTGCTGAATCTGAAATGTTTTTGCAGACCCGTATTGAAGAGCAGGAGCAGCGGCTTTCTGAAATTGCGGGCCTCACCGCCGATGAGGCAAAGGCCCGGCTTTTCAGCGAAATTGAAGCCAAAACCCGGCACGAATCGGCGCGCATGATCCGCCAGATTGAAATGGAAGCGCGCGAAACTGCCGACCGCAAAGCCAAAGAAATTCTCTGTAATGTCATCCAGCGCTACGCTGGCGACTACGTAAACGAGCAGACCGTTACGGCTGTGACCCTTCCGAGCGAAGACATGAAGGGCCGCATCATCGGGCGCGAAGGCCGCAATATCCGTGCGCTTGAGGCTGCCACCGGTGTGGATCTTATTATAGATGATACGCCTGAAACCGTTATCCTTTCAGCGTACAGCCCTCTGCGCCGTCAGGTTGCCAAAATGGCGCTTGAGCGCTTGATCCAGGATGGCCGTATTCATCCTGCCCGCATCGAAGACATTGTGCAGAAGTGCGAGCAGGAACTGGACACCCAGGTGCGCGAAGTGGGCGAGCAGGCCACCTTTGACGCGGGCGTTCACGGTATCCATCCGGAAATTGTACGCTTGCTCGGGCAGTTGCGTTACCGCACCTCGTTTACCCAAAACGTGCTCCAGCACTCTCTTGAAGTTTCGGCTCTGTGCGGCATGATGGCCGCCGAGCTCGGCATGGACGTCAAAAAAGCCAAGCGGGCTGGCCTGTTGCACGACATCGGCAAGGCCGTTGACCATGAGGTGGAAGGCCCGCATGCCCTTATCGGCGCGGATCTCGCCAAGAAGTACAACGAAAGCCAGGAGATCATCCACGCCATTGCAGCCCACCATGAAGACCAGCGCCCTTCAACGGCCTTGGCAGTGCTGGTGCAGGCGGCTGACTCCATCTCTGGCGCGCGCCCCGGCGCACGTAAAGAGCTGCTTGAAAACTACGTGAAGCGGCTTGAAGATCTGGAGGGTATCGCCACCAGTTTTGATGGCGTCAGCAAGGCATATGCCATCCAGGCTGGCCGCGAGATTCGCGTGATGGTCAACTCCGACATGGTAGATGACGACACCACGTATATTCTCTGCAAGGATATCGCTGAAAAGATTGAGAAAAACCTTACCTATCCTGGGCAGATCCGCGTGACGGTCATTCGCGAACGCCGG
Organism: Pseudomonadota bacterium; assembly: GCA_023419375.1. Lineage (GTDB taxonomy): Bacteria > Desulfobacterota > Desulfovibrionia > Desulfovibrionales > Desulfovibrionaceae > Desulfovibrio. Next base: position 1,523 of record JAEZYD010000057.1, on the reverse strand, counting down.
GCAGTGGGGCTGGCCAAGTAGAGCAGAAGCCTTGAAACAGGCGCTCATCGTGGGCAAAGCCCGCATGCGTCTGTTTGCGGCAATGATTGGCAGGCAAATCCTTGCCGGAGCGTTTCACGCATGAAATGATTTGGCGCTCAGGTGCAGCGTATGCAGAACCTTCACTTATTTATAGTAGATATGGCGGCCAGCTTCGTGCTGGCCGCTGCCGCATCTTGCCGGGCGCGTTCTACGGGCGCACATTTCAGCGGTGCTGCCGTTCTTGCCTGTCTGGCAGGGATGGCAGCACCGCTTGCTCGTGATGGACTGCTCGGGTATGGCGCCATTACCCTTAATCAAGGGGAGTATCTCGCTGCATGCGTATGCGGCGGCATTGTCGGTATCATTATAGGCCAAAGCAGCCGGGCCTGGATGGCCTTTTATTGGTTGGATGCCCTGGGGCTGGCCTTTGGGGCAGGCGTCGGAACTGTAAAGGGCGTCATGGCCGGGCTTGGCCCCACAGGCAGTATATTGGTTGGGATACTGGGCGGGCTTGTGGGCGGCATTGCGCGAGACCTCTGCCTTGGGGATATGGCCCGTGCAGTGGAAGAAGAAATGTACGCTACGGCAGCCGCCTTTGGCGCCATGTTGTCCCTGGCTGTAATGATGTTGACGAATCTGGATCCGTGGCAAAGCGCCCTGTTTGGGGCGCTGCTGGTGCTTGCCCTGAGGGGGATGAAAAAAGTCAAAATTGCCTGAAACGTCGGCTGGTTCTGCAATTGATTGCGAAAAAACGGCACTACAGCTTGACTCTGTAGGGCCGTTTCGCTATTTTTAACTTCCGCTGCACGAGCAAGCCTTGCTTTTTGTGGTTAATTTGCAAAAAGCTGTAATAAAGGTTGACTTGCGGAGCTGGGAGGAGCATAAACGCTCCTCGCGACAAGGGAAAACGGTTCATGGAAACGCAAGCGAAAAGAATTTTCGCGGAAACGAAAATAACAGTTGACTCCTGAAGCGAAGGGGAGCATAACCGCTCCTCGCGATTGAAGAAAACGGCTTGGCTTCACGGTGAAACGAAAGTTTCACGAAACGGAAAAAAGTTGTTGACTTCGAAAGCGAAGGGGAGCATAAAAGCTCCTCGCGATTGAAGAAAACGACTGGCTTCACGGTGAAATGAAAGTTTCACAAAATGAAAAAAAGTTGTTGACTTCGAAAGCAAAGGGGAGCATAAACGCTCCTCGCGATTGAAGAAAACTACTTGGCTTCACAGCGAAACGAAAGTTTCACGAAACGGAAAAAAGTTGTTGACTTCGAAAGCAAAGGGGAGCATAAACGCTCCTCGCGCCTTGAGAAAAACGACTGACTGTCGCCGCGAAAAACTTTCGCGAAACGAAAAAAAGTTGTTGACTCGGGGGATGAAAGAGGGCATAAACGCTCCTCGCGCCAAGCGGCAACGAGCCGGGCTGGCGGGCCGAAGAGGCCAAGTGGTTCATTGACAAGTGAATAGCGAGTGGGAAGAAAGTCTTTGAGATTCCGATTTCTGC
>JAEZYD010000006.1 GCA_023419375.1 Pseudomonadota bacterium | reverse complement strand
TTCTTCCCACTCGCTATTCACTTGTCAATGAACCACTTGGCCTCTTCGGCCCGCCAGCCCGGCTCGTTGCCGCTTGGCGCGAGGAGCGTTTATGCCCTCTTTCGTTCCCCGAGTCAACAACTTTTTTTTCGTTTCGCGAAAGTTTTTCGCGGCGACCGTCAGTCGTTTTTCTCAAGGCGCGCGGAGCATTTATGCTCCCCTTTGCTTTCGAAGTCAACAACTTTTTTTCATTTCGTGAAACTTTCGTTTCACCGTGAAGCCAAGTCGTTTTTCTTCAATCGCGAGGAGCGTTTATGCTCCCCTTCGCTTTCGAAGTCAACGACTTTTTTCCATTTCGTGAAACTTTCGTTTCACCGTGAAGCCAGTCGTTTTCTTCAATCGCGAGGGGCGTTTATGCTCCCCTTCGCTTCAGGAGTCAACTGTTATTTTCGTTTCCGCGAAAATTCTTTTCGCTTGCGTTTCCGTGAACCGTTTTCCCTTGTCGCGAAGGGGGAAATTGCCTTAAAGCACCCCGCAAGTCAAGCAACAAATGCAATTTTTTACAAAACAATTCACCCACACCTGTGCAAACTGGCCAACAGCGCGGATTTCAGCCTATTGCTCCACAACCAGACGAGCGCCCGTGCGCAGGTTCTTTTCGTCCACGCTGTTCCAGCGCTTCAGGTCATCCACACTCACATTGTAGGTGCGGGCGATCTTCCACAAGGTATCGTTGGCCTGTACGGTGTAGGTAGTTTTGCTGGCCTTGGCCGCTTTAGCAGGCTTGTCCTTATCCCGATCCTTGCCGAGACGCCCATCAGGCCCGGCAGCCACCGGCCGCCCAACCGCGGCCACAGCCTGTCCACCACTTTGGGCACTGCCTTGACCGCCGCCCTGGGCCGGGATGCGCAGCACAGCGCCTGCATGCACCTTGTGCGGATCAGAAATACCGTTGCTCTGCTGGAGATCCTGCACGCTCACACCATACTTGCGGGCCACAGAACTGAGCGTTTCATCCGCCCGCAGAGTATGCTTTGGGCCATCATTGGCGGCAACCACCCGTGCCGAAGATCCCTGCGGCTCCCGGCTGGCAGCCTCATTGCCGGACTTGCCCGCCTTGGCCTGCCCCTTGGCCGGTTTGGCATCCAGAGCCGCCACCGCCTGGGCAGACATGTTTACCGAGCGCGGAACCAGCACTGTTTCGCCAGCTTTCAAATAGGGATTACCCGGATTTGCTGCCCGCAGCGAAGCCACAGGCACACCGCATCGACGGCTGATTTTGTCCCATGAGTCGGCGCTGGAAGCCACCGTGCTGGGGGCCCAGCCCGCATAGGGCGCGCACTGGGGGGAAGACAAAAATGCCTGAGCCGCACGCTCCCGGCTTGCCGGTACATATATATATGTAGTGCGGCTGGTGTCTGTCATGGGGCGTTTGTGATGCCGATTGTACGCCGAGAATTCGTCCATATCCATGCGGCAGGCGCGGGCCACGGCCGCCAGATCCGTACCGGGTTTTGCGGTCAGGCGCAGTACGCCCGGCGCATTGTCGGGATGGATGGGGTCAAAGCCAAGCTGGGGAAGGTTGCGCATGATCTTGGTCACAGCCAGATAGCGCGGCACATACTGCTTGGTTTCATCGCGCAGCTGCGCCTTGTCGTCCAGCATATGGTTGCGCGACTTGATTTCAAAAAAGTCACGCCCGCCCGTGCCCTGCTTGGCGCGGCCAATCTTGCCTTCTCCGGCGTTGTAGGCCGCAACGGCCGTGGGCCAGTCGCCAAAGTCGCCATAGAGTTTTTGCAGATAGTCTGCCGCTGCCTCGGTGGATTTGAAGGGATCAAGCCGCTCGTCCGTCCACCAATCCTGATTCAGACCATACTTTTGCCCGGTATAGGGCATGAACTGCCAGGCTCCGGCGGCCCCGGCTGGCGAGCGCACCTCGCTACGATAACCGCTTTCCACAATGGCAAGATAGGCCAGATCTTCCGGCATGCCCCGCGAGCGGAACACGCGTTTGGCATAGGCAAGAAACTGCTCCGCCCTTTTTGATGATACGCTCATGGTGGGGCGGCCCTTGCGCAAAAAGTATTTGTACTGGCGCGTCACGTCCGCCATGGCGCTTTCGGGGATATTTTTGTCCACCTGCCCGGTAGTGTTGAGGGCGGCGGTTTCACTGGCAGTTAATGGAGGTGAAGTGTCCTCTTCCGGCACAGACATCGACAATCCCCTTCCGGGGTCACTGCCCTGCCGTGAGGCGCAGCCCCCGGCAAGCATCAGACAGCAGACAACAGCCAGAAAGCACAGTCTTGCCATTGCCGATCCGTTCATGTTCGATGCTGCAACCATTGTTCCCTCCCCTTTTGCCGCCCCGGCTTGCCATCTGCCGGGAAGATGCGTACACAGCCGCCAAGGGCTGTCTGTTCCTTCCCCGTGCGCGATGCCACGGCATGGACTGCCAAAAGCCCGCACACGTGCGCAACCGCGCAGCATATCGCATAAATATTTCTAGCGGGTTTTTGCCCGCACAATCCTCTCCAATCACTCAGGCCGCACGGCGGCCAATGCACACAGCCCGGAGGCGCATATGCATAATGAAACTGAACAGGCCCCGCTGCTGCCGGGCCTCAAGCCTGTGCTGGAACTGCTTGCCAGCGAGCCCCAGCGCATCGACTGCGTCTTCTGCAAAAAAGGCCTGCGCGGCCCCGATGCGCAGGAAGTGCTGAACCTTTGCCGTCAGCACAACGTGCGCTTCAGCCTGGTAGACCAGGTGGCCCTTGACCGCCTGTGCCGTGGCGCTGGCGGTCAAACCGCCCAGGGGCGTCAAGGCCGTGACGGGGTTTCCCATCAGGGCGTTGTGGCCCGTCTGGCCGCCACCGGCTTTACCGAACTTGCCGACCTGCTGGACACGGCAGCCGATGCCCCTCTGCCTCTCATTGTGGCCCTTGACCAGGTACAAGACCCCGGCAACGTGGGCACAATCTGCCGCACCCTGTATGCGCTGGGCGGCGCGGGCATCATTCTGCCCCAGCACAACAGCGCCTACCTTGGCCCTGCAGCCCGCAGGGCCGCTGCCGGCGCGCTGGAAAAGCTGCCCGTGACCCGCGTCACCAATCTGGCCCACGCCCTGGACAGCGCCGAAGAAGCTGGCCTGACCATTTACGGCGCGGGCGGAGATGGCCCCTCAAGCCTCAATGCCTTTGATGAACCCATGCAGTTGCCTGCCGTGCTGGTTCTGGGCAATGAGGACAAAGGCCTGCGGCCCGGTGTTGCCAAACGGTGCGCGCATATGCTGCGTATTCCGCTTGCCCGCTCCTTTGACTCGCTCAACGTGGCGCAAGCCGGAGCCGTACTGCTGGGCCTTGCCGCAGCGCACAGGGCAAAAAATTCTGCATCGTGGGGCAATTCCTGCTCAGTAAATCCCAAAGCAAAAAACACGCCAACTTAATTGGCTCTTTTTGCACAGTTCAGACAAGCTCTTGACAGCATAAAAAAGGAAGTGCAGCCGCACTTCCTTTTTTATTGCAAACAAAATAACCCTAAATTTTTTCTAGATATTTACTAGATAGATTTTATACATTGCAACAACCGTGTTGCATACGCGAAATACAGTTATACAGCCACCCATATCAGACTCGGAACATCTGCAACAACAGGATATCAGGCTTTGTTGCGCGCGCACCTGTCCCAGACAGGCAAACAAGGCCCCGCTCGACGCAAAAAACCCGCCCCATGCCAGTTCAGCGCAAGAATGCGCGGATGGCGGAGCGGGTTGTGCGCGCCGATAAGGGCGACCCGTGAGGCAGTTTTTATCGGATATAAGTGGGAATATTGATGAACACGTCACGGGTAAAGGTGATCATGCGCTCCATGAGCCAGGGCAGGGCCAGCAGCAGAGCCAGAAACATGCACACAACTTTGGGGATGAAGGTCAGCGTCATTTCCTGAATCTGGGTCGCCGCCTGAATAATGCTCACAACCACACCCACACCAAGCCCCACGCCAAGCATGGGCAAGGACATCATCAAGCAAAGTTCAATGGCCTGCCGACCGAAACCGATGACGAAATCTGGGGACATGGGTGACTCCTGAAAATTGACGGTGTGCGACTCTTTCCAACCCTTAGGCAAAAACCGGGCCAAAGCTGTACGCAGAGCGCCGGTCAGAGCAGAAAGCTGTTCACAAGCGAGCCGACCAGCAGATTCCAGCCGTCCACCATGACAAAGAGCAACAGCTTGAAAGGCATGGACACCATCATGGGCGGCAGCATCATCATGCCCATGGCCAGCAGCACGCTGGAAATGACCATATCCAGCACCAGAAAAGGAATGTAGATGAGAAAGCCGATGGTAAAGGCGGTTTTAAGCTCGCTGATGACATAGGCGGCGGCCAGCAGCATGGTGGGCACTTCCTCCTTGCTGCGCGGCGCTTCCATCTTGCTGATGGAGTAAAAGACAGAGAGATCTTTTTCGCGCGTATGCTTGAACATAAAGGTGCGCAAAGGGGCCTGCGCCCTGTCGAGCGCCACCTTGTAGTCGATCTGCTCGGCCAGGTAGGGTTGCAGGGCGTTATCATTGATCTGCTTGCCCACAGGATACATGATGACCACCGTCATAAAAATGGCGAGGCTGGCAAGAATCTGGGTGGGGGGCAACTGCTGCACGCCCATGGCCTGCCGCAGAAAGCTGAACACAATGATAATGCGGGTAAAGCTGGTAACCGTGAGCATGATGGCCGGGGCAACGGAAAGCACGGTGAGCAGGAAGAGAATTTCCAGCAGCACCGAGACCTTTTCCGGCGATTGCGCCCCACCGGCCAGGGTGAGCTGCATTGCGGGCATGGCCAGATCCTGAGCCGCAAGGGCCAGAACCGGTGTGAGGAGGATGAAGAGGCTAGCTGCCGCCAGCGCCGCGACGGGCTTCTTCCATGATCTGTTTGAAATCGGCGTTCTCTGGCTCATGCTGTGCCTGCTCCTCTGTCAGAAGGGTAATCTGCTGGTCTGTAACGCCCAGCAGCAACCTTCTATTCAAGAAGCGTACCACCATCAAGCCTTTACGAGGCCCAAGCGGAAGCTGAGCTTCCATGACCAGGGCATCGCGCGGGAGCGCCCCGGGACGCGGCAGAAAATTGAACTTGCCGAAACGTCGCGCCAGCCATACGGCCAGCCACAGCACGGCCACCAGCAAAAACAGAATGCCCACGGCCTGAATGTAGCTGCTCCAGGAAAAGGACGACTGCCCAAGCGTTGAAGCCGGTTCCGCCAGCGAGGCGGCGGCCTGCTCCGTAGCAATGCCCACGCTCTGCGCAGCCTGCGCGGCCATATCCAGCCCGCGCAGCATCTGCTCGGCCGCGGCAGCCACTGTCTGTTCCAGCCCCGGCGGCACCGCTGCCGCAGAACCTTGCGCGCCTGAAGTGACCACGCCGCGCACAGCGCTGCCCGAAAGGCCGCCTTCGGCGGCTGCCAGCAGCACAGGCAAGCTAGCCAAGCTGCTTCACCCTTTCAATGGGGCTGATGATGTCCGTAAGGCGCACGCCAAACTTTTCGTTGATGACCACAGCCTCGCCGCGCGCCACCAGCTTGCCGTTCACAAAGACTTCCAGCGGTTCGCCAGCCAGCTTGTTCAGCTCCACCACAGAACCCTGACCAAGTTGCAGCAGTTCGTTGATGAGCAGACGGGTGCGTCCAAGTTCGGCAGACACATCCAGCGGAATATCCAGAATAAAATCCAGCTCCCGCTTGAGCTTATTGTCCTTGGGCTGACGGGCCATTTCAGTCATGTCCTGAAAATGCGCATCTACCGGGTGACCGCCAAGCCCTGCCCCTGCGCCGCCAAAGGAGGTCGGACCCTTGTCTTCCTCATCCTGCGCCAGGGATTCTGCCCACTGGGCAGCCAGGGCTTCTTCATCCAACCCTGCGCCGGATGCTCCGCCAGCCGCGCCAGCGGGCGCGGCATCGGCAGCAGGCGCAGCAGGTTCTGCCGCATTGGCTTCATCTTCCAGTTGCGCGGCCCACTGGGCCGCCAAGGCTTCCTGATCTTCCTGCGACATACGTCACCTCATTCTCTATTCCAACATGCTCGCCCGAAATTCGGGCGGCATCGCGGCAACGGCGCGCCCGTAACGGGCATGGCTGCCAAAAGCCTCAGTCTGAAACCGCGTCCGCACAAAAAAACTGTCTGGGGTCGCCAGAGGCAGAGCCTCCAGCGTTACTCCACGACAAAATCGGTAAAATATACGCGTATGACCCTTTGCGCGCCCAGAATCTGGTTCAGCCGCGCGGCCACCTCCGCCTTCAACAGCACCTTGCCGTCAGGCGTGGAGATATCGTTAAACGTCTTGCCCGCCAGCAGCATGATGATGGCATCGCGGATACGCGGATTGTTGGCCTGCAATGCGGCGGCAACGTCCGCATTGACCTCGACCTCCATGCCCAGCTTGAGATACCGCCGCCCCGAGGGGTCGGAAATATTCACGGTTATGGGCGGCAATGGCAAAACCTGGCCACTGCTGCGCGGCAGATCGCCCTGCCGTTCAATGCGCCCGTCACCCGCGCCCCCTGCGCCGCCAGAACCGCCTGCTCCGGCATGACCGGACGCACCGCCGTTGGCGCCGCCAGAACCGCCTGCGCCTGTCTGACCAGCCGCGCCCTTGCCTGCGACATCCGCAGATGCAGCCTCAGCAGGCGCAGAACTTGCCGAAGACGGCGTGCGTATAAAAAACCACCAATAGCCGCCAATGCCAGCGCCGCTCAGGGTGATAAGCAAAATCGCCAAAATAATGACGATACGCTTGACCTTGGAGCCCTTCTTGGGATTTTCAGCCTGCCCTTCCGGCAGGGCCTTTGATTCTTTTTCTTTGGCCGCCATACGTACTCCACCGCTATTGTGGGGTCATGAATGCGAACCGCTCAAGTCATTCAGGTCTGCATGGCATGTAGCAGACTTTGTGCCAAAGCTGTTCACACCTTGGCAGGACGCGGCCCGAAAATATCCGTACCGATGCGCACCATGGTGGCCCCTTCGGCCACAGCGCCTTCAAAATCACCGCTCATACCCATGGAAAGCTCGGGCAGGGGCAAGCCAAGGCGGGTGCTCAAGGCATCGCGCAATTCACGCAACCTTGCAAAATGGGGCCGCGCTGCATCGCCCGCGTCAAAAACCGGGGGCAGACACATGAGGCCCTGCACCTCAAGGTGCGGGCAATGCTCAAGAACATAATCGGCCAATTCCGGCAAATCTGCAGACATCACACCGGATTTTTGTGATTCTCCCCCAACATTTACTTCAAACAGCACTGGCTGGCGCGAACCGCCCTCTGCCAGACGCCGTTCAAAAGCGTCCGCAAGCTTGCGTGAATCAAGGGTATGCACAAGATTGAAAGCCCCCGCCACCAGCGGTGCCTTGCGGCTTTGCACATGACCGATCATGTGCCAGCGGATCCCGGCGCACTGCGCTGCTGTGGCCGGGTCTGCGTTCAGGTCCTGCCTTTTTTGCAGGGCCTCCTGCACGTAGTTTTCGCCAAAATCAATCTGCCCGGCGGCGGCCACCTGGGCCAGGGATTCCGCCGGATGCAGTTTTGAAACGGCAATAAGCCTCACGCTTTCGCGGGGGCGGCCAGCCGATGCGCAGGCCGCGTCAATGCGGTCAAGCACCCGCGCATAGCGTTCGAGCAACGAGGTATCGCCCATGACTACTCCGCCATCAGGCCCATCTCGCGCAGGAAGGCGGCGTCTTCAGTCCAGTGCTCGCGCACCTTGACCCAAAGCTCCAGATGCACCTTGCCGCCCACCAGATCCTGAATTTCCTTGCGGGCCTCAATGCCTATCTGCTTGATGGAAGCGCCCGCACGACCAATAACCATGGCCTTGTGCATGGGCCGCCCCACATAGATGACCGCGTGGATCACAGTCTGGCCGCGTTCTTCGTCTTCCTCCCAGCTTTCCACGTCCACAGCCACGGAATAGGGCACTTCCTGGCGCAGATGCAGGAACAGCTTTTCGCGCACGATTTCCGCAGTCATGAACCGCAGGGGGGCCGTGGAAATCTGGTCTTCGGGGAACTGGGCCTGGGCAACGGGCAGCTTGGAGCGGATGAGCTTTGCCAGCTCCGGCAGGCCGTCCCGGTTCAGGGCCGAAGTGGGGAAAATTTCCGCCTTGGGCCACATTTCGCTCAGACGGGTCAAAAGCGGCAGCATGCGGCTTTTGTCCGAGAACAGATCCACCTTGTTGACCACCACCACCATGGGCCGGTCATCGTTGGAAAGCGCCCGGGACAGCGGCTCAAGGTCGCGGTCCAGAAATTCCGGATGGCGGATGTACAGGTGGGCGTCAAGCACGGGCATGATGACTTCGGCCTGGGCAAGGCTCTGCCACACGGCCTGGAGCATTGTTTTGCTCAGCCGGCCGCGCACCTGTGCAAGGCCCGGCGTATCCATAAAAATAACCTGGGCTTTCTCGTCCGTAAGGATGCCCACAATCTGATTGCGCGTGGTCTGCGGCTTGGGGGTGACGATGGTCACCTTCTGGCCGAGCAAGGCGTTCAGCAGGGTGGATTTGCCCGCGTTGGGCGGCCCCATAAGCGCGACCCAGCCGCAACGATAGTTCTGATCCGACATTCTTTCTCCCGGCTGGAAACATCCAGCCTCTACCGCCGTAAACCTCGACGGAAAATTTTCTGGCAATTTTGCAGGGCGCGGGCGCACTGGCACGACAAAGGCCGCCCTTTGCGGGCTAACATCTCAAAGAAATTGCGCTTCCGCGTTCGGGCGGGCGTGGGTTTGCGCACCTGCCCGGCACACTCAGAGTAAACTTTACTCTAGAAACATACTATAACTGGCTTTCTGTCCCACATCCGCGCTTCGGGGTCAAGACGCGCAGCATGGCCCCGGCCCGGCCTCCGGCCCAAAACCGGACATATACAGGATACAGGCGTTGCCGCAAAACCGGGCGCAAAAATCTATCACAGGGCAACACACGCATTTTTCCTGCCGCCGAACAGCCCATCATTATTATACTTCTGTCACCCGGCAAACAGCGGGGCATTCCACCGCCCGCCCTTGACTACAGGCGCGCCAATGCCTACTCTCCCGCCCATGTTCAGCCTATTTACCTATATTGCACTTATTGTGGGCGTTAACTTCGCCTTTTCTGTCACCCCGCTCATCCAGTTGCCCAACGGCGATATGTGGGCTCCCCTTTCGCTCATCGTCGGCTTTATCTTTGTGGTGCGCGATTACGCGCAGCGCCGTGTTGGGCATCATGTGCTCTGGGGCATGCTTGTGGGTTGCGTGGTCAGCTGGTTCATGGCCAGCCCGCAGCTTGCGCTGGCCAGCGCCGGGGCCTTTGCCGTGGGCGAACTGGGCGACTGGGCGGTATACACCTTTACCCGCCGCCCCTTCTCGCAACGCATTCTTATCTCAAGCCTTGTGGGCGCGCCGCTGGACAGCATCGTGTTTCTGGGCATGATCGGCATTGCCACGCCCTGGTCTGTCATTACCATGAGCCTGAGCAAACTGGCAGGATCGCTGCTTGTTTTCTGGCTGGTACGCCGCCGCGAACAGCGCGAATGCGGGCTGGAGCACATTCAGGCATAGAGGGTGCCCCCTCGGAGGAATACCCGACAGCTGCCGTACAGCACACATTTTCAAACCCGTGGTCGCAGGATCACGGGTTTTTGTTATTTGGGGGCTTACCGTATAGACTCGGCCTCAAGCGGCACTCCGCACAAGGTGGATCCATGGACAAACGACCTGAAGCCAGACAGACAGATGCCGAACTTCTGCTGCAACGCCTCGACAACGCAGGCCTCACGGAATACGTCCGCCTGTCGCAAAAGACCGGCAAAATACTCTGGCTCAACTTCCTTTCGGGCATTGCCAGAGGGCTGGGGTTCAGTATTGGCGCATCGTTGGTGTTGGCCGTTCTTTACAAGATACTGGCCCGCATCATCAGCATGAACATCCCTTACCTTACAGAGCTGCTGCAACAGATCATGAACATGGCCAAGGGCGGCTGACAGGAACGCACATTTTTTGCCGCAAAAAAGGGAGGGAACCAGAAAGCTCCCTCCCTTTATACGGACAGTATTTGTCGCGCTTACGAGCCAGCGGCGGCGCGGGCGGCTTCGTCGGGATACAGGGCCGTGATTTTCGCCAGAAAATCCATATAGCGCCCTTCCACGATGGCCTGACGCGCGTTGCGCGCCAGATCGAGAAAATAGGTAAGGTTGTGCAGGGAATTGAGCCGGAAGGACAGCAATTCCTGACTGGCATACAGATGCCGCAGATAGGCCCGCGAAAAATTGCGGCAGGCGTAGCAGCGGCAATTGGGATCAAGAGGGCCGTCATCCTCGGCAAATTCGCGCCGCTTGATGTTGATCTTGCCGAGCGACGTGTAGAGGGTGCCGTTACGCGCATTGCGGGTGGGCAGCACGCAGTCGAACATGTCCACCCCGGCATGAATGCCCGTGGCAATGTCCAGCGGCGTGCCCACGCCCATGAGGTAGCGCGGCTTTTCCCCGGGCAGCAGGGGCGCGGTGTGGTAGAGCAGATCGTACATCTTGTCTTTAGGCTCGCCCACCGAAAGCCCGCCAATGGCAAAGCCGTCAAAATCCATGGCGCACAGTTCGTTCACTGAGCGCTCGCGCAGGTCTTTGTAAAAACCGCCCTGCGTGATGCCAAACATCAGATTGTGCGCAGAACCGGGCGGATAGGCGTCCATGGCGCGCTTGGCCCAGCGCGTGGTCAGGGCCAGGGATTTTTCCGTATAGGCGTAATCCGCGCCAAAGGGCACGCATTCGTCAAGCACCATCATGATATCTGAATTCAGGTTGCGCTGAATTTCCAGCACCTTTTCAGGCGTGAACAGATGCTTTGAGCCGTCGAGGTGCGAGCGGAACTCCACGCCTTCCTCGCGGATCTTGCGCAGCGAGCTCAGGCTGAATACCTGAAAACCGCCGCTGTCCGTCAGGATGGAACCGGGCCAGGAGGCGAACTTGTGCAGCCCCCCGCGCCTGTGCACAAGCTCATCGCCGGGGCGCAGATAAAGGTGATAGGTATTGCCCAGAATGATGGGCGCGCCAATGGCGGCCAGATCATCCGGGGCAAGAGCCTTGACGGATCCCACGGTTCCCACAGGCATAAAGATAGGCGTGGGGATAGTGCCGTGAGCCGTGCGCAGCACCCCGGCGCGGGCCGCGCCGTCGGTGTGTTCGATGGTAAATACGGATTGGGACATGCCGCGCAGAGTAGCCGCAAGCGCCGCACTGCGCAAGAGGGGGAGCATGCCGCATTGTGAGCGGCGATTCGCGGATTCCGGCTCAAAAAAAGATGGCTTGCGGCAAAACCGCGCTGATGCCGCACGGCTAATTGTTGTGCCTTGGGGGCAATATTGTTAAGGTTGCCCCCTTTCATTAAAGGGTGTTGCGCGCAAGGGCCGGGGCCTTTGCGCCGGGGGGCCGCAAGGGACGGCGACCCTTCGCTGCCGCCATGCGCGGTGCGCGGACAAACCGCGCAGAATGTCCTTCAGCAAAGTTCAAATGAGGGAATTCCCTGTGAGCGACTGCACGTTTTCACCATCGCTGTGCCATATTGATCTGGCCGCCATCCGCCGTAATTTCGGCCGCATGGGCAAGGCTGAAAAGCTTATGCCGGTCATCAAGTCCGACGCCTACGGGCACGGCCTTGTGCCCGTTGCGCGGGTTTTGTCTGATGCTGGCGCACGGCGCTTTGCCGTGGGAACCGTATCAGAAGGCATGGCCCTGCGCGACGCGGGACTGCGGCAAACCATTGTGCCGCTTCTGGGCGCGCTCACCGATGTGGAATGGCAGGGGGCGGCCATGCAGGGCCTGACCCCGGTGGTGGGCAACTTTGACCAGCTTGAACGCGCCGCCGCCCACTGCCACGCCGGGCGCACCCTGCGCGTTGCCATAAAGTGCGAAACAGGCATGGGCCGCCTTGGCTTTTCGCAGCAAGAGCTGCCTCAGGTCATCGACCGCCTGCGCAACATCCCGGGTATTTCTCCAGCCATGGTCATATCACACTTTTCGTGCGCCGACGTGCCGGAGCAGGAAGCCTATTCGCAGGATCAGATCAAGCGCTTTACCGCCATGTCTGACGCGCTGCGCGCGGCATTCCCGGATATTGAGCGCTCGCTCTGCAATACGGCCGGCACCATAGGCCGCCCAGAAGCGCATTTCGAGGTGTGCCGCCCCGGCATTTCGCTCTACGGCGGCAATCCCTTTACGGGAACCGCATGGGAAGGCAAGGGCGCCGCGCTCGGTCTGGAATGGGCCATGAGCGTCAGCGCGCCCGTTATTGAAGTACGTCAGGTGGTCGAGGGCCGCAGCGTGTCGTACGGTCGGCTGTTTACGGCGCAGAAGCCCGCCACCGTGGCGGTTGTTGCCATTGGCTACGCCACGGCCTTCAACCGATCGCTTTCAACACGCGCCGCCATGCTCATCAACGGGCGGCGTGCTCCTCAGGTGGGCCGGGTGTGCATGGGCATGATCATGGCCGACGTCAGCGATCTGCCGCCCGTGCATGTGGGCGACACGGCCTGGCTTGTGGGCGGCCCCGCCGAGGCGGGACAAAAAGCGGTGACGCCGCAGGACATAGCGGATGCGCTGGGCACCATTTCTTACGAAGTGCTCTGCCTTTTTGGCGGCATGAACCCGCGCGTGTACGCATAGGGCATTGCATCCCCCCGGCAGCGCAGGCTTTCAGCCTTCTGAAAATTTCGGCTTGACAGGCCCATTTGCCGGAAGTATAAGACTCGTTCCTTGCTCGTGCCCTGTGTGGTGTGGGCTGCCAATCCAAAAGGAGAATACCAATGCGGAAATTTGAAACCCTGCTGCTCCTTTCCCCGGAGCTTTCCGCCGATACTCGCGAGGGCACCATTGCCGCCCTTACCGCGATCATCGAGCGTGAGAAGGGCGTCATGGTGGAAGTGGACAATTGGGGCATGCGCGACCTCGCCTACCCGGTTCGCAAACTGATGCGCGGCTTTTATGTGCGTCTGGTGTACCAGGCTCCTGCTGAGCTTATCGCTGAGCTGGAACGCAACATTCGCATCACCGACGGCATCTTCAAGTTTGTGACCGTCAAGCTGGCCGACGAAGTGGCCGGGGAGGTTGCCTAACATGGCTTTTAAGAAGAAATTTGCCCCGCGCCGCAAGTTCTGCCGCTTCTGCGCAGACAAAGATCTGCCCCTGGATTACAAGCGCGCCGACATCCTGCGCGACTTCATCACCGAACGCGGCAAGATCATTGCCCGCCGCATCACCGGTACCTGCGCACATCACCAGCGCCTGCTGACCCGCGAAATCAAGCGCGCCCGCCAGATGGCCCTGCTCATCTACACCGCGACGCACGATTCCGGCGTCAAGAAAAAGAGCACCATTTAAGGAGGCGCACATGAAACTGATACTTCGCGCCGACGTTGAAAATCTCGGCAGCCTTGGCGATGTGGTTGAAGTGAAAGCTGGTTATGGCCGCAATTTCCTGCTCCCGCAGGGTCTGGCCATGGTCGCTTCGCCTTCCAACCTCAAGAGCTTTGAACAGGAACGCAAAAAGCTTCAGGCCCGCATGGATGCCGTGCGCGCTGATGCCCAGGCTCTCCAGGCCCGCCTGGAAGCCCTGGAAGTTGTTATCCCCATGCACGTGGGCGACAACGACAAGCTTTACGGCTCCGTCACCACCACCATCATCGGCGACGCTCTTGCCGCCCTTGGTGTGGAAGTTGACCGCCGCCGCATCCTTATGGATGCCCCCATCCGCACCCTTGGTGAACATCCCGTTCGCGTGCGCCTGCACGCCAACGTGATCGCCCTGGTGCCGGTGAAGGTCATCTCCGACCATCAGCCCATCGAAGAAGAACCCGCACCTGCTGCGCCCGCTGAAGAAGCCGAGGCCGCCCAGTAGGGGTTTGCGTGGCTTCCCGCAACGATAGCAATTCCGCCCCCGGCCACGCGGCCGGGGGCTCGCCTTTTGGGCAGGGCCGCAACAAAGACGGTCAGTCCCGGTCTTCAGTGCACAGCGCGGAAAAGGCCGAGGCCGACATTCTGCGGCGTGTGCCCCCCCACAGTGTTGAAGCCGAACAGGCTGTGCTCGGCGGCGTTTTTATGCGCCCCCAGCTCATGCACTCCATCGCCGACCAGCTCACCGACGAAGATTTTTACCTGCCCGCACACGCCACCATCTACAAGGCGTTTCTAGAACTTTACCGCAAATCCGCCCCCCTCGACCTTATTGCCACTGCCGAGCAGCTCAAGAGCATGAACGCCCTTGAAGAAGCCGGCGGCGCGGTCTATCTGGGCGAACTGGCGCAGGCCGTTGTTTCCGGCGCCAATGCGGAATACTACGCCACCATAGTCCGCGACAAATCCTTGCAGCGCAGCCTGATTAATGCCTGCTCCGGCATCATAGTCAACTGCTACGATGCCACGCGCGAAGTCGGCGAGCTGCTGGATGAATCCGAGCAGGCGGTTTTTTCCATTTCACAGCGCACCTCGGGCAAGGATTTTACCCCCACGCGCGAACTGCTGGAACGGGTGTTCGACAAGCTTTCCAAACTGGCCGATGCCAAGGACGTCATTACAGGCGTCACCACCGGCTATACCCGCCTGGACAAACTGACCGCTGGCCTGCAGCCCTCTGACCTCATTATTGTTGCGGCCCGCCCCAGTATGGGCAAGACGGCTTTTTCCATGTGCATGGCCATCAATGCCGCCGTGCGCCAAAACGTGCCTGTGGCTGTTTTTTCGCTCGAAATGAGCAAGGAACAGCTCATGCAACGCATGCTGGCCGTGTGGGGCAAGGTTGATCTTTCCAAATTGCGCCGTCCTTCGCTGCTGACAGACGAAGACTGGCAGCGCCTCTATGACGCGGCCGACGTTGTGGCCCGTGCCCCCATATTTATTGACGACACCCCGGCTCTGACCACGCTGGAACTGCGCGCCCGCGCCCGCCGCCTCAAGGCGGACAAAGGCCTCGGCATGGTGGTTGTGGACTACCTGCAGCTCATGCGCACCAGCCGCCGCACGGATTCGCGCGAACTGGAAATTTCGGATATTTCGCGTTCGCTCAAGGGCCTTGCCAAGGAAATGAACGTGCCTGTGGTTGCGCTTTCGCAGCTTAACCGCAAGGTGGAAGAACGTAGCGACAAGCGTCCCATGCTTTCTGACCTTCGCGAATCTGGCGCTATCGAGCAGGACGCGGACGTTATCATGTTTGTGTACCGCGATGACGTCTACAAATTCCAGAAGCCTGCCGACCGGCCGCCCCAGGGCATTGCCGAAATTATCATCGGCAAGCAGCGCAACGGCCCGGTGGGCGTTGCCGAGCTTATGTATATGTCGCCCTACACTTCGTTTGAAGATATCGCGCCAGACTGGATGCCCCCGCCATCAGAGGGTGGATCCTAGTCAATTTCAGAGCCGTACAACTGACGCAAAAGCTGTCGTTGTGCGGCTTTTTAGCATGCTAATTGGTGCGACACTAATAATTACAGCCTGAACACATTTCCCACGCAATAGCTTTCTATTTTAATGTTGGTTGAACAACCAATCCGATTATTAGCAATGCACTTTGCCACTCTGTATCTTTTCAATGCCCGTTGTGTTCCTGCCATGTATTGAACATTCGATGGCCACCATGTTTTGAGATTCTTTGCACAACCTCCAGAAAATCATTCGTTTCCTTCCACTTCATCCAGTAACACTGCGGGTTTGCGCCTTTTTTTTACTGACGCGAATACGCAATACCAACTTTTTTTTGGCGATTCGTTGACAAGGCCGACAAAGCGTGTTTCCATATTTTCCATGGGCCGCGTACCGGTAATACGTTTTACTGGGCGTAAGCGCGGGAAGATTGTTTTTTTTGAGAGGGTGTTTCATGTCTAAGTCCATCTATGTCGGGAACCTTCCTTGGTCTGCCACTGAAGAACAGGTCCAGGACCTCTTTGCCGAATACGGCAGCGTTCTGTCTGTGAAGCTTGTTAGCGACAGGGATACCGGCCGTGCCCGCGGCTTTGGCTTTGTGGAAATGGAAGACGGCGAAGCCGACTCCGCCATTGAAGCTTTGGACAACTTCAGCTTTGGCGGTCGCACGCTGCGCGTGAACGAAGCCAAACCCAGAGCCCCGCGTCAGCCCCGCTACTAGGGCGCTGTAACGGACAAAGACACGCCCCAATTGGGGCGTTTTTTGTTGCGCGCACCTCTTAAGGATCGCCTAAGGCGCTCCTGCACATTCTAGCGCGGCGGGGCGATTCGACAGATCTTGTCTGCCGAAACCCCCGCCGCAGCATTTTTGCCTCCTGCCGCAACATCCGCCAGATATTTCTCCCTCCGTGCTCCACAGGCAGAGGATGGGCCATCCCATGCACTGTCGAACCCCTGCCAGACCGCCAGCTTGCTCCGCATCTGATACCGCAAAGCTCATTGACTCAAGCACCACACCCACGCACGCGCCTACCGCCCACGTTCCGCGCACGCGAGTCAGCACCATTCCTGCGCATCACTCCTGTCCTGCCCCTTCATGCAGCCAGAACTTCGCTCTGACCGCGCAGAGAAGCGGCTGTCCGCTCACGCCTCCACCTCTGTTCGCCTCCGCGTAAAACCAGACTGCATTGCTATGCAATAAGACAAGGGCATTACAGCCCGGCCTGAGCCCCTTGCCTGCAAAACAGCTGCTCCGCGCGCCCTCCTATTGCTTGCGGTAACGGAAGAAAGGCCACAGGCCACAGAAACCGCTACTATTGCATACCTGTTTTTTCTACTGAACCCGCATGCTCCAGCTACATATATTGCACACAATCCTGATCACTGGATTGTTTATGTGTATAGAAATGGTCATTTCAACAAAAAATTTTATTTATAATCTATTTTTATGAAAATTGCTGACTATACAAAATATTTATTGCATGACTCATACTATTAATTGTAGTGTGTTGATAATTTCAATAGCAAGTTTTATGTTAAATTCAGTTTATTTAAACTGTATAAACAATCAATGAAATATTTCACATACATCTTTTACGCATATTAATTTTTATTTACTGGTAAATTACAATACACTCATTGATTGAACAGTTTCTATCGATTGCAAACATAATTCGTACAATAGGGAAACAACGCAGACACAGCACTGTCGGTAAAAATGCAATCATACCGCAGGGACGCATTCAGGACAGATCATGCCCAACACCCGCTTTGACCTTACGCATCCCCCCTTTGATCTGCTGACCAAGGCAGAGGCATCTGCCCTGTCGGCCTCTGCCGATATCCTTTTTTTCAGCAATGATCAGGAGATTCTTGCCTCGGGGAGTGAGGTTGATGCGCTCTATCTGGTCATGAAGGGCCTTGTTCGTGAAATGTCGGGCGAAGAAATTGCGGGGGCATACCGTGAGCACGAGGCCTTTGATTGTCGCGCTCTGGCCACAGGCAGAACGCGGCACAGGTTTGTGGCCCACGAAGAAGTGCTGCTTTGCGTATTCCCTGGGCGGGAGGTGTTGGCCCTGACGGAAAAGAACTCGCTTTTCGGCGCGTACTTTTTTGCAACCGTGTCCGACAAGCTGGGCCAGCTTGCCCAAAACCGCGACCGCCGCGAATGGCAGAGCCTTTTTGCGGTCAAGATCAGCGATGCGGGATTTCGGCCACCCATATTTGCCGAGGCAACGGATACCATTGCCCACGCCGCGCAGCGCATGAAGGAAAGCCGGAGGCGATCCATCTTTGTGCGCGACGGTTCCAGCACCGGAATTTTCACCACGGGCGACTTTTGCGACATCGTGGCCAACGCGGTTTCCAACCAGACGCCACTCAAGGACTGCGCCCGTTTTTCCCTGCTGAGCTGCGAAAAGGACGATTACCTTTTCAATGCCCTGCTCCTCATGACCCGCCACAACATCCACCGCATTGTAGTGACGGACAAGGGGCAGCCTGTGGGCGTTCTGGCCATGATCGACCTGCTTTCCTATTTTTCCAACCATTCCCTGTCCATAGCGCGGCAGCTCGAGGCGGCTACCACACTGGCCGACCTGCACAGCGCCATGCGGGATATGGAAGCCCTGGTAACAACCCTCGTTACCCAGGGCATAAAAACGCCGCAGCTCGCGCGCCTTGTGCAGGTGCTCAACGCGCAGCTCATGGCCCGCCTCTGGCAGATGACGGCCACGCCCGCCGTATTTGCCGGGAGCGCCCTGCTCGCTCTTGGTTCCGAAGGACGGGCCGAGCAGATACTGAAAACAGACCAGGACAACGCGCTGATTCTTGCGGAAGGCCTGGACGAAAAGGAGGTGGAACACTCTGCAAACAGCTTTACCGAGCGCATGCTCAGCCTTGGCTACCCGCCCTGCCCAGGCGACATGATGGTGAACCAGCCGCTCTGGCGGCACACGGCGCGCGGATGGGAACAGACCTTGCGCCAGTGGGCGGATTCCGCGCAGGGCGAGGGGCTTATGCATCTGGCAATTTTTCTGGATGCGGAAACAGTCTCCGGCCCGGCCTCATGGCTTGAGGCCTGCCGCAAGGCCTTGCGCTCGGCCCTGCACGATGACGCTGCGTGGTTTGCGCGCATGGCCCTGCCCATTGAACAGTTCCCCACCCGAACAGGCGAAAGCGGCTTTTGGCGGCAACTGCTGAACCGCGAAAAAAACGCCCTGCTCGACATCAAGAAAGCGGGCATTTTTCCCATTGTGCACGGTGCCCGCATTCTGGCGCTGGAGGCGGGCATTGATGCCACCAACACCTTTGACCGACTGGAGGCCCTGACATCACGGAGTATTATTGAAAAATCACAGGCAGATGACCTGGCCGAATCTCTGGCATTTCTGATGCGCCTGCGGCTGGACGCTGGCCTTGAAATGCTGCGCAAGGGGAACCCCCTGAGTAACGAGGTTGACACGGCCTCCCTGTCCACCCTGGACAAAGACCTGTTGCAGGACGCCCTCCAGGTGGTCAAGCGCTTCAAACGCATGATCAACCAGCGCTACGGGCTGGACAGGTTCTAACATGCAAAACACCTGGACACAGGCCGTGGCGCGCCGCTGGCGCATGCGCGGCCTGCGGGAGCCTTACCGTTCCCTGCTGGATCAGGATGACGGCCTGCTTGTGAGCATTGATTGCGAAACAACCTCGCTCAATGTGAAGGAAGCTGAGCTTTTATCCATCGCCGCCGTCTGCATAGATGGCCAGCGTCTTTGCACCAGAGACGCCTTTTACGCGCTGATAACGCCGCGGCATGCCCCTGACGGGCAGAATGTGCGCGTGCACGGGTTGCGCCCGTGTGATTTCAGCACGGGTCTGCCGCTTCAGGATGTGTTGTCGGCTTTTCTTCAGTTTGTCAGAGGCAGAACACTGGTGGGCTATTATCTGCAATACGACCTTGCAGTGTTGAACAAAAACTTGAGGCCACTGATGGGGGCAGCATTGCCAAACAGTCGCATAGAGGTTTCAGGCCGCTATTACGACTGGCGATTTGCGCAATATCCTGGCGCCTACATTGATCTGCGATGGGAAACGATGGTCAGAAACCTTCGCCTTCCCACGCTGCCAAGGCACGATGCCATGAACGATGCCATAACAGCCGCCATGATGTATCTGGCGCTGCAATCGCGCGGATACGGCGCACACAGGCTCCCATAACGTCCAATGTCTGCGCAAAAGACATTGCGGACAAAAGTATGCGAGGAGGGAACAATGGCCTCAGAACTGACGCAACGAATCGAAAAGAACGCGCAATACCAGCACTTGATCAAGACGCGCAACGCCCTTGGCTGGCGCCTCACGCTTGTGGTTTTTGCCGCGTATTACGGTTTTATTCTGGTTGTCGCCTTTGACAAGCAGCTCTTTGCCACACCTCTTGCAGCAGGAATGACGACAACATGGGGCATCCCCCTGGGCATCGGCATCATCCTGCTGACCGTTGTGCTTACGGCGGTCTATGTTCGCAAGGCCAACAACGAATTTGACCCTGCGCTCAAGCAGATTCTTGAAAAAGAGGTGCAGTCATGAGTGGAATAAGCGCTTGCACATCCGGCCATAAATTCGGGCGACATAAACCCGCCCCAGCCATCACCGCCTCAATATTTTTCATGGCTCTTTTTGTCGCCCTTCTGCCCGGCATTACCTTGGCGGCGGGCGTTATAGAAGAAACGCAAAAGCAGAACACCGACTGGACAGCCATCATTATGTTCACCATTTTTGTCGGTGCGTCGCTGTGGATAACCAAGTGGGCCGCCAAGCGCACCCGCTCCGCTGCGGATTTTTACACGGCAGGCGGCGGCATCACGGGCTTTCAGAACGGCCTTGCCATCGCGGGCGACTTTATGTCGGCGGCCTCCTTTCTGGGTATTTCAGCCGCCGTCATGGCAACGGGCTTTGACGGCCTGATCTACGCCATCGGCTTTCAGGTGGGCTGGCCGCTCATTACCTTCATGCTGGCGGAGCGCCTGCGCAATCTTGGGCGCTTCACCTTTGCCGATGTGGTGGCCTACAGGCTTAAACAGGTGCCTGTGCGCATCTTTGCCGCATCTGGCACCCTGGTTGTGGTGCTGTTCTATCTTATCGCGCAGATGGTGGGCGCGGGGCAGCTCATCAAGCTGCTCTTCGGGCTTGATTACCACTATGCGGTGGTTATCGTGGGCTTGCTCATGATGGCCTATGTGCTCTTTGGCGGCATGACGGCAACCACGTGGGTGCAGATCATCAAGGCCTGCCTGCTGCTCGGCGGGGCCTCGTTCATGGCCTTTATGGTTATGGCCCAATATGGTTTCAGCCCCGAAAAACTTTTCACCGCCGCTGTGGGCATCAAAAAAAGCACGGCCATCATGGGGCCGGGCGGCTTTGTCAAAGACCCCGTTTCGGCCATTTCGCTCGGCATTGCCCTCATGTTCGGCACTGCCGGACTGCCGCATATCCTGATGCGCTTCTTTACCGTGCCGGACGCCAGGGAAGCCAGAAAAAGCGTGCTCTGGGCAACCACCTGGATCGGCTATTTCTACATTCTGACCTTCATCATCGGCTTCGGGGCCATAGTGTTTGTGAGCACCAATCCCGAATTTCTCGATGCAAACGGCGTGTTGCGCGGTGGCGGCAACATGGCTGCCGTGCATCTGGCCAACGCCATTGGCGGCAATATCTTTCTTGGCTTCATGTCGGCGGTGGCCTTTGCCACCATTCTGGCAGTGGTGGCGGGGCTGACGCTTTCCGGCGCGTCTGCCGTGGCGCACGACCTCTACGCCTCAGCGCTCAAAAAGGGCAAGGCCAGCTCCAGCGAGGAGCTTAAAATCTCCAAGCTGACAACCGTGGCCCTCGGCATCATTGCCATGTTTCTCGGCATCGTGTTTGAAAAACAGAACGTGGCCTTCATGGTGTCTCTGGCCTTTGCCATTGCGGCCTCGGCCAACTTCCCGGCCCTGATCCTCTCGGTGCTGTGGAAGGGCTGCACCACCAGAGGGGCTGTCGCCGGGGGCTTTGCGGGCCTGCTGGCCGCGCTGGTCATGACCATGCTCTCGGATGCCGTGTGGGTGGCGACCTTGGGCAATCCGCCAGGCTCCGCGCCATTTCCCTATTCCTCCCCGGCCATCTTTTCCATGCCGCTGGCCTTTTTGTGCATCTGGGTAGTGTCCATATGCGACCGCTCCCCGCAGGCGCAAAAGGAAAGGGAGGCTTTTGCCGACCAGAAAATCCGGTCTGAAACCGGCCTTGGAGCTTTCAAGCCCACGGCGCATTAATCACCGCAAGCGTGCCCTGTGCCTCGCAAGGACGCGCATGGGGCAAGGTAGCCTTGCAGCGGCCATCAAACAGCCTGCCCGCCCGAAAACAGATATTTTTCGGGCGGGCAGGCTCAAAGATTTTGTAACCTACATCCGCAAAAGCAATACGGCATTGCAGGGCATCTTATTTTACGGCGCGCGACTGCGTATGCCAACGCATTCCGGTTGCGACGCTTTTCTTTGCGGGCTTGCCTTGCCGACTGCTGCAAATTTTGCCATGATGTTCATGACGCTTCTGCCGGTTTTTTTGGCCCTTATACCCTTGTCCGGCGCAACAATCCTTTGAGGAGGGCATCCATGCTTACCCCCAACCAGTGTGTGCTTTACAGCGGCGGCGCCGCAGGAACAGAGCAGTTCTTCGGCGCTTTGGCCGAAAGCTGGGGTATGGAAGAAGTAAACTACAGCTTTGAAGGTCACCAGATCGAACGCACGCGCGGCGTGCGGGTGCTCACCTCTGAAGAACTGGCCCTCAAGGATGTCAGCCTGACCTACGTTTCGCGCCTCATGAGCCGCGAATACACGCGCGCACCCCTTTTCCGCAAAGTTTTGCAGTCCATCTGCTGGCAGGTCAGCAGCGGCGAGCAGATCATCGTTATCGGCGCAGTCCAGCCTGACGGCACCGTCAAGGGCGGCACCGGCTGGGGAGCGGAATTTGCCAAAATCTGCAACAAGCCCCTGCTTGTTTTTGATCAGCCCAAGAACGCCTGGTTTTTCTGGAACAAGGACAACTGGACCCAGACAGACGACCCCATGATCACCCATGCCCATTTTGCCGCCACCGGCACGCGTTTTCTTGAAGACAATGGCCGCATCGCCATTCAAGACCTGTTTGCGCGTTCTTTTTCGCGCTAAAGCAGAATACTATTGCCAATGCACTAGAAAGATAATCCGCTTCTGCTGCAACGGCCCCTGGTTCGCAAACGACCCGGGGGCCGTGCTTGCGGCATGTACCCACCTGCCGCAGGCTGCGCAGGCAGCGCCTCAGCCCATAGTACCGGAGAATTCATGAGCCGTCAGTTTACCCCCGCAGAGCAGGCCGTGCTGCGCATCGTGCAGGACAACCTGCCTGATTCGCTCACGCCCTACGCAGATATTGCCGAAAAGGCAGGAATGACAGAAGCCCAGGTGCTTGAGCTGCTCGGTTCGCTCAAGGAATCCGGGGCAATCCGCCGTTTTGGAGCCAGCATCAAACACCAGAAAACCGGCTGGACGCACAATGCCATGGTTGCCTGGAAGATCGACGCCGATCAGGTGGAACAGTGCGGCACGCAGGCATCCCTGCACGACCACATCTCCCACGTCTACTACCGTCCGAGCTCCGCGCCCGACTGGCCGTACGAACTTTACACCATGATTCATGGCCGCAGCGAGGCCGAGTGCCTTGGCGTGGTGGAAGACCTCAAGCGTGATACCCTGCTGCGCGAGCATGCCGTGCTGCGCAGCCTCAAGGAACTGAAAAAAATTTCCATGACCTATTTTGCCTGATACAAGGAGCCTTTGATGGATACCACTTCTCGGCAGCTTTTTGAAAAGGCCTGCGCTGTTATTCCCGGCGGCGTCAACAGCCCTGTGCGCGCCTGCCACAACGTGGACAGCCAGCCCCTGTTCATAGCCGAAGCTCACGGCTGCCGGATTACCGATGTGGACGGCCACGAGTATGTCGACTTTGTACTCTCCTGGGGGCCCATGATCCTTGGGCATGACGAACCTTCCGTCACCCGGGCCGTGTGCGAGGCCGCCAAACGCGGCACCAGCTACGGCGCTCCCTGCCCGGCAGAAGTAACCCTGGCCGAAGAAGTGGTTGCCGCCATGCCCAGCCTTGAAATGGTGCGCATGGTCAACTCCGGCACAGAGGCCACCATGAGCGCCCTGCGCCTGGCCCGCGCCGCCACCAAGAGGGACAAGGTGCTCAAGTTTGTGGGCTGCTACCACGGCCACGCCGATCCCTTCCTCGCCGCCGCCGGTTCGGGCCTTGCCACGTTCTCCATTCCCGGCACTCCCGGCGTGCCCGCAGCCGTTGTGGCCGACACCCTGCTTGCGCCATACAACGACCTTGATGCCGTCAAGACCATCTTTGAGCAGCACGGCGCGAGCATTGCCGCTATCATTGTGGAGCCTGTGGCCGCCAATATGGGCCTTGTGCTGCCCAAGCCCGGCTTTCTTGAAGGCCTGCGCGCCGTCTGCGACCAGTACGGCAGCCTGCTCATCTTTGACGAAGTCATCACCGGTTTTCGCGCGGCCTTTGGCGGCGCGCAGGCCCGCTTCAGCATAGATCCCGACCTCACCACCTTTGGCAAGATCATTGGCGGCGGCCTGCCCGTGGGCGCCTTTGGCGGCAAGCGCCGCTACATGGAACTCATCGCGCCCAGAGGCGGCGTGTATCAGGCGGGCACGCTTTCGGGCAATCCGCTGGCAATGGCTGCCGGCATAGCCACCCTGTGCTACCTCAAAACCGCCGACTACGCGGCGCTTGAAAAGCGCACCCATGCCTTTGCCATGGAACTGCGCGACATCCTGGCATCCAAGGGCGTGCCGATTCAGATGCCCACCCTTGCCTCCATGTTCTGCCCCTATTTCAGCGAGCAGGAAGTGACGGATTTTGCCAGCGCCACGTTGTGCGATCAGGCGCTTTTCACCACGTTCTACAAGCAGATGCGCGCTCACGGCATTTACCTTGCGCCTTCCGGCTACGAGACGGGCATGGTCTCCTTTGTCCACACGGACGAGGATTTCAACAAGGCTCTGGACGCGGCCCGCAAGGTCATTTTTTAAGTCGAACAGCAAGAAGGGAACCTCGCATGCGGGGTTCCCTTCTTTATTTTTTCCACGCAGCGGCTCCGCCCGTATCCCTGTGGCCGCGCGTCACCAGACAGGCAGCCGAGGGAGGCCCCTTGCACAGTCCCCGCCGAATAACCGCGCTTGCCTGCTATGCGCTCAGCCAGTCTGCCCTGCCTCTGGCGCAGCGCCTGGCGGACTGCCTTGCGGTCAAACCGTGGGGCCTGCCCGGTCAACTCCAGCATCCCGCACGTCCGGCCCAGCCATCAGAGCATCCCGCCCCCGGCAAGCCATCCGGTTTGTCCCGCGTGGAAATTTTCGCCCCATCGCGGTTTTGCCCTGCTGGGGTTACGCCCTTTGAAAAAATCGGCTCCCTGCTGGCGGCAACCTATAAAAATTTTGCGGCGCATGCCTTCATTGGTGCAACGGGCATAGCAGTGCGCGCGCTTGCGCCTCTGCTGGCGCACAAGAGCACCGATGCGCCTGTGATTGTACTTGATCCTGCGGGCCAGCACGTCATAAGCCTGCTCTCCGGCCACTGGGGCGGAGCCAACGAACTGGCCAGCCATGTGGCTCATCTGCTCGGCGCAACGCCAGTTATCACCACGGCATCGGACACAGCCTCCATTACGCCTGGCGCAGGAACAAATCAGACCCGCAAGAGCGCTGCTGCTCTGGATATGCTCCTGCGCGACGCGGGGCTGCTGCCCGTGGACTGGAACCGCCTGCCCGGAGCGCAGGCCGCCATGATCGAAGGGGAAAGCCTGGGGCTTTGGGATCCCTGCCATGCCGTGCCGGATCATCCCTTGTTGCAGCGCCTGCCCGCGGGGGAAGCCGAGGCCACGCCGCCGGAACACTGCGGCCCTCTGGTTGCGGCGCACTGGCGCGAGCTTGCGCCGAGCCCCGCAATCTTGCGCGTGGCTGTCCCCCGGCTGGTGATCGGCCTGGGCTGCCGCAAAAACGCGCCCAGCGATATGGTGGAAACCGCCACACGCAAACTGCTGGCTGCCCAAGGGCTTGAACCTCTGGCTGTGGCTGCGCTGGCGACCGTAAAGGAAAAATTACAGGAACCCGCCCTGCTGGCCCTTGCCGAACGGATGGGCGTTCCATTGCATGGCTTTGAATCCGCCGACCTCGCACGCTGCCCCACGCCCAATCCCTCCGCAGCAGCTGGCAGGCGCTTTAAACAGCCGCCTTTCAGCGTTTGTGAGGCCGCGGCCCTGTTGGCGGCAGCGCAGATTTTCCCGGCGGGCGCGCCCCGCCTGCTCCTCCCCAAAACTATCGAGCAGGGCCAGTTGACTCTGGCCTTAGCCATCTCGGACAGGATTGAACGATGAACCCAGCCAGTCTGCATGTTGTCGGCCTCGGCCCCGGCGATGCCGCATGTCTCACCCCTCAGGCCCGCATGGCCATAGCAAATGCATCCTGCGTGGCTGGCTACAGCCTCTACATGGAACTGGTGCCGCCGGAACTGCTGGCAGGCAAGCAGTGCATCAGCACCGGCATGCGGCATGAGGAGGAACGCTGCGCCGCGGCGGTGGACGCCGCCCTGTCGGGCCAGCCCACGGCCCTTGTCTGCTCCGGCGACCCCGGCATCTATGCGCTGGCGGGTCTGGCCCTCGAAATTCTGGAAAGCCGGGGCCTTGTGGGCAGCGTGCCCTTCACTGTTGTGCCGGGCGTCCCGGCTGTATGCGCGGCGGCAGCCCTGCTGGGCGCTCCCCTGATGCACGATTTTGCCTGCATCAGCCTGAGCGACCTGCTCACGCCGTGGGAAACCATTGAACGCAGGCTCCACGCGGCCCTTGAGGCCGATTTTGTCTGCGCCATCTATAATCCCCGTTCCAAGGGGCGGCCCCACCATCTGGAACAGGCTCTTGAAATTGCCCGGCAGTTCCGCGCGCCGCACTGCCCTGTGGGGCTTGTGCGCAAGGCCTTTCGCCCCGGCGAAGAAGCCCGCGTGTTCCGCCTTGACCAGTTCGACCCGGAACAGGTCGACATGCTCTCCATACTCATCATCGGCAATGCAGAAAGCCGGGCGTTGGGGAACTTCATGCTCACCCCCAGAGGCTATGCGCGAAAAAAGAGTTCCAATCTCGGTAACTTATCAAAATAGTTGGAATGTCATTTTTCCATAGTCATTGACTTACCGTAATGAGGGCCGTAAAATCACACCAATTTGTTCTCATCTGCCGCACAAAAGGAGGTCTGCCGTGAAGAAAGTTCTGGTTCTTACCTGTATCATGGTGTTTGCCCTGGCCCTGCCCGCGCTTGCAGCGCCCGCCGCTCCTGACAAACCGCTGGAATTCAAGGGTTCCCAAAAGACCGTTATGTTCCCGCACGCTGTGCATGCCAAGGTTGAATGCGTTACCTGTCACCATCAGGTTGACGGCAAGGAAAGCTTTGCCAAGTGCGGCAGCTCCGGTTGCCACGATGACCTCGCAGGCAAGCAGGGCGAAAAGAGCCTGTACTATGTTGTGCACACCAAGAAAGAACTCAAGCACAACAACTGCATCGGCTGCCACTCCAAGGTTGTGGAAGAAAAGCCCGAACTCAAGAAAGATCTGACCGCCTGCGCCAAGTCCAAGTGCCATCCGTAGGCCTGGTTAGCTGCCTTGCTCCAAAAGCCGCCTCCGGGCGGCTTTTTTGTTGGCTTGCCGACCTTGCCACTGACGGCAACAGTTCCTGACTGTTTTCCGGCCAGACTTTTTTTGCAAAATCGCGGCAGAAGGCAATTCTGGCGCAAAGAGTTTTGTCCTATTTGCGTCTTTTGCCATAAACTGATACGAAAATCTGTCGTTTTTGCAGTATGAAACGATGTATTTTGCATGACTCCGGCCTCTGGCCACTGCACATAACCCCATGAGGTGGCGCATGGTTGCCAAGAACACCGCTGAAACCGATGACCAGATCATCGATCTCACAGAACTGATCGAAAAAGGCGAAGTTCCGGCAAACGATCCTTCCGAGCAGCCCCAGGCCGCTGCCGCCCCCGAGGTGGAAGCGGATCAGGAAGCGCTGAACGAGCACATGCGCGGCCTCAACGATGGTTCAAGTGCTGCGGATGCAGAAATTGACGACCTGCTCGCCCAGATGGACATCAAGGACGAAGGCCAGGACGCCCCCAATGACGTGGCGCTGGACTTCTCTGCCCCGTCCACGCAGACCGATCATCCCATCGACCCCAATGAGCAGCTGCTCATGCCGGGCATGGGCGATGTGGACAATCTGCTGAACGCCCTTGATATCCCTCCCCAGCCGTCGGAAAGGGAAACGGAAGAGGCCGCACCTGCCAGCGCAAGCCAGGCCGCGAGTCCGGCCACCAATCAGGCCGCCGACGATGCCGTGGACGCCCTGCTGAACGATTTCCACGCCGCCGCGCCTGCGCCGCAAGCACCCGCTGAGCCGCAGAACACTATCCCTGATCTGGACGAACTGCTGGCATCTGTGAATGCCGCCCCGGCCGCCGGAAACTCCAGCGATATTGATGACCTGCTCAACGCTGGCAACCTCGCGGCGGCTCAACCGCAACAGGCACCGGCGGCAGCGCAAGGCCCGACTTTTTCCAATGATGATCTCGACAGCCTGCTGGCTGCTGCGGCCAATGGACTGGACGAGGCCCCGGCTCCTGCGCAGGCCCCGCCTGCTGCTGCACCAGCTCCGGCACCAGCTTCGGCGCCTGCACCGGCAACGGCACCCGCTGCCAGTTCAGACATGGGGATTGATATCGACAGTCTGCTGGCTGCCGCCGCTGATGATTTGCAGGGCAAGCTTGACGCTGCCCAGCCTGAAGCCGCTCCCGCACCGCAACCGACTCCTGCTCCTGCGCCAGCTCCAGCGCCAGCCCCCGCGCCAGCTCCCGCTGCAAGCCCTGACATGGGTGCCGATCTCGGCGTGGATATCGACAGCCTCCTGGCTGCCGCCGCAGACGACTTGCAGAACAAACTTGACGCTGTCCAGCCAGAAACGGCTCCCGCGCCGCAACCGGCTCCTGTTCCTGCGCCAGCTCCAGCGCCAGCCCCCGCTGCAAGCCCTGACATGGGTGCCGACCTCGGCGTGGATATCGACAGCCTCCTGGCTGCCGCCGCTGACGATTTACAGGGCAAGCTTGACGCTGACCAGCCCGAAGTGGCTCCCGCGCCAGCACCCGCTCCAACCCCGGAACCACAGCCCGATCTGAATGCAGACCTTGACAGCCTGCTGGCTGCTGTGACCGGCGGTGCGGCCCCTGCCGCAGAACCGCAGGAAGACATTTCCGATGTGCTGCTCCATCCAGAGCTGGAACTCATGGCCGATACCCAGCCAGAGCCTGTTGCTGAAACATTGCCCGACTCTTTGCCCGAACTGGAACCAGTGCTGGAGCCAGTTCAGGAATCCCAGCCCGAACAGGCTGTGGAACTGCCCACAGATTTTGACGCCTTGCTGGCCGCCGCTACGGAACAAGCCGCCACCGACCATACGGACGTGGCCCCCACGGCTGTCGCCCCTGAGGATGCCACCCCGGCAGACATGCAGGACATTATGGCAGACGCCTCCGCGCAGGCAGAATCCGATGTATTTGAAGCTGTTGCCGCAGCTGGACCAGCGCCGGTTGATGAGCTTCCCCTGCTTGAACCCGATGAAATCCTGCCGCCGGATGCCGACGTGCAGGCAGAGCCTTCCGTGGAGGTGCCTGCCGAAGTGGAATCTGCCGGAGCCGAACTTTTCACGGCTGAGCCTGCCGATGAGGAAACTCCCATGGAGGAAACTGCCGAAGTGGAGCCTGCTGCGGCAGATATGCCGGAAAGCGCCGGGCAGTTCGCCTATGAACCTGCATTCAGGCCTCAGGCGGCCCCTGTTGCGGATTCGACAGATATGGCAACCGACATGGCCGCCGCCGCTGTGTCCGGCGCAGCCCTTGAGGCTGTCATGGAACAGGCCAAGGAGGCCTCGTCTCACGCCATTGACGCCTTTGCCCAGGCCTTTGACGCCTCAACGCGCGCGGCAGACGCAGCCGAAACCGCCAGCAAGCTCACGGCACGCGTTGAGCAGTGCGAGGCCGCGCTTCAGGAAGCCGGGGATCGCATCATCGCGCTGGAAACCGCGCTGGAAGCGCAGATTCACGCCTCGCAGGAACTGGCCGCCAACAGCCTGCCCCGTCAGGAACTGGAAGACATGTTTGTCGAGGGCCATCCCCTGTACCAGAGCCTCATGGATTGCATCGCCAAGGCGGTTGCCGCAGCCCTGGCATCTGCCCCGGCCCCGCAGACAGAACATGACGATGCGCAATCGCTTGTGGAAGAGCGCCTGCAACCCGTTGTCACTGCCGCCCGCAGCGCCACGGCGCGCATAGATGCCCTCGAAACACGGCTGGACGCCCTTGAACCGCGCTTCAACGACAGGGTGGAACGGGCCGCGGCTGCGGCTGCGGCGCGTATACTGCGCGAAGAGATCGGCAGACTGCTCGAAGATCAGTAGAGGGATTTTTGCCCTCTGCTACGGCCAGCGTCCAGGCCGCAAGCAGCCGCCCGGACTATTCCGGGTTGTTGATGCCGGTTGGCAGCATACCTGCCCGCATGGGTTGTGCAATTTTTGGAGAAATCCCCTTGGCGAAGCGCCTGCAAGCCGAACCAGCTTCGCCCCATGCCGAAGGCCCTGCTCCAGTCGCTGCTTCGCTGGCAACAGGT
Source organism: Pseudomonadota bacterium (assembly GCA_023419375.1). Taxonomy (GTDB): domain Bacteria; phylum Desulfobacterota; class Desulfovibrionia; order Desulfovibrionales; family Desulfovibrionaceae; genus Desulfovibrio. Next base: position 151,197 of record JAEZYD010000006.1, on the reverse strand, counting down.
ATTTCAGGGTAAAAGGCTCCAGGCGCGCAGGCATGTCGGCCTTGCCAATGGCAGGCGGAACGCATATGCTGTTGCGCGGTTTCGCGGGCGCTGCCCCGCGATTCTCAATCAATAAAACAAAGGGGCGGGGGCTGTTGCTTCCGTTTCTTAACCCGTCCAGGCAATACCCGCTGTGGGTCACGGCCGTTCCCCAAAGGGGCGGGTTTTTCATATTTGCCGCGCCCGTCAGGGCCGGAAGCTGAGGCCCGCATGGATAAGGATCGCAAGGAAGCCCTACAGGTTGCCAAGGAACTGACCGCCAAATTCATAGAAACGCGCACGGTTTCCCCCAGCAATTTTGCTGAGGTATTTCCTTCGGTCTATCGTGTTGTCTGCGCCGCCATCGGTGTGGATGCCGACCAGGACAAGGCCGGGAAATAAACGTGGAATCTCCCCGCAACACCGCTACGGAAACTGTTGTCAAACCTGCGCACGATGCGGCTGTGGCAGGCATGTTTGGCCGTATTGTGCCTTTTTACGACCTGCTGAACCGCGTGCTCAGCCTCGGGCTTGACCAGTACTGGCGCAAGGTGCTGGCGCAAAATGTGCGCCTGGGCGATACCGGGCGCGTACTGGATCTGGCGGCTGGCACGCTGGATGTTTCCCTTGCCATTCGCCGCCGCCACCCCTCGGCCATTGTTCCGGCCATGGATTTTTGCCCGCCCATGCTGGTACGCGGCAGCCGCAAACTCAAGGACGCCAACGCCCGCAGCATTCTGCCCGTTGCCGCAGACGCCAAGCGCCTGCCCCTGCCCGATGCTTCTGTTGACTGCATCACCATTGCCTTTGGCATCCGCAACATTCTGCCCCGCGAGGCGGCTTTTGCCGAAATGCTGCGCGTTCTGCGCCCCGGCGGCAGGGCCTGCATTCTTGAATTCGGTTCCGGGCAGGAGCGTATCTGGGGTGGCCTGTACAACGTGTATCTCAACCACCTGTTGCCCAGGGTTGGCAAAGTATTTTCAAAAGATCCGGGCGCGTATGAGTATCTTGCCGATACCATCCGCAAGTTCCCCTCGGCCCTCAGCCTTGAAAAAGAAATGCGCGCAGCGGGCTTTGAACGTGCATGGCACGAAAAGCTCACTTCCGGCATCGTCTGCCTGCATGTGGGTGAAAAAGCGCGCTAGATCAGATTGGCGCAGAACATGCCGTTCTCGTGACGCATTCACAGCGGCATCTGAAGGCTCGCCGGGCGGCAAGACAGAAACGATGCGCGGGTAATCAGGCCTCAGCGCGAGGCCAGTGCCACCAGGCCCAGCCCCATGGCCAGGGCGATCAGCCCGATAACGCGGAGGCGGCTTTCCGACTGGGGTAGCAATTGCAGCAGGGCGCGCCGCATGCCGCCGGGAAAGAGTGTCCAGCAAAGGCCCTCAATAACGATGGCCAGACCAAGAGCGCGGAGAAAAAGGGCGTAATCGAATTTCATGGTTTTCTGGTGACGGAAAACCCGCCTTTTGTAAAGGAACGAATCATGGCTGCTCACACGGCGCTGCACAATGGCACAGGCATGACCTGCCGGGGCAACCCCGCAGGCGCGTTTTGCCCAGCCCTGCGCCCGGCAAGCAGCAGCCAAAGGCAGTGATCCTGTGAGCCTACTGCTTTGCGCCGCTACCGGCCCGGAACTGGCGAGCCTTGTGCCCGGATTTTCCCCGGCGGGGCTTGCCGCGCCAGCAGGGGAAGCAACTGAAAGCCCAGCAAAATCCTGGCCAGAAATGCACCTCTGGCCCGTGCGCCTCAAATGTGGCGCTGCGCTGTGCTGCATTACCGGGGTCGGGCCCATTAACGCCGCGCTGGCCATGGGTATGGCCCTTTGCAGGGCTAAAGCCGAGGGCACGCCCATAAAGGCTGTGCTCAACGCTGGTCTTGCCGGGGCCTTTGATCTGGCAGAGCGCCCACTCTTGGGGCTGTGCACGGTGAGCGAAGAAATCTGGCCCGAATACGGCCTGCACGACGGGCGCTCCGTCACCGCCGAGGCTTTTGGCTTTCCGCAGTGGCAGCCAGAGACCGGGCCTGCGGTACGCAACCGCCTGCCTCTGGCAGGAGCGGAAGCGCTGGAACGCTTTGGCGCGCGGCAGCAACCGGATGTTTTTTTGCCTTGCACATCGCTCACCGTTGCCGGGGTCAGCGCGAGTTTTGCCAGAGCGGCAGACCTGCGCGCCCGCTACCGGGCTGATCTGGAAAATATGGAAGGCTTTGCCGTGGCGTATGCCTGCGCCCGCGAGGGCATACCCTGTGTGGAGGCGCGCAGCGTTTCCAACAAGGTCGGCCCCCGCGCCAATGACGAAAAGGATTTTCCCGGCGCGCTGCGCGCGCTCACGCGGGTGTTGCCCGCGCTTAACCTTATCTGAGTAGCATATGATCCAACTGAAAGCACGTCTGGCCCTTGAGTTGCCCGGCATCAACCGCGCTCTGAACAAGGCAGTGGACACCCTGCCGGAACCGGTGCGGCCTGTGGCCCGGCATATTTTTGATGCGGGCGGCAAGCGCCTGCGGCCCCTGCTCACCGTGCTCACGGCCCGCCTGCTGGGCCATGAGGCCAAGAGCATACAGGATCTGGCGATCACGCTGGAAATGCTCCACGCCGCAACCCTGCTGCACGATGATGTGCTGGACAATGCCGTAAGCCGCCGTGGCAAGCCCGCTGCACACACGCTGTTTGATGTTTCCAGCGTCATTCTTGCGGGCGATGCCCTGCTGGCCGGGGCCAACGCCCTGGTGGCCAATTATGGCGATACCCGGCTGACCCGCTGTTTCTCGGAGGCCACCAGCCGCACGGCTGCGGGTGAAATCCTTGAAATCGCGGCACAGCGCCGCGTGGATTCGAACAGCGCCGACTATGAAGACATGGTGCGCGGCAAAACGGCCTGGCTTATCCGCGCTGCCTGTGAAATGGGCGCGCTTGCCGCCGGAGCCGATGATGCCGCAGTGGCCGCTGCCGCCGCCTATGGCGAAAATCTTGGCATGGCCTTTCAGATGGTGGACGATGCCCTTGATTTCGCGCCAGAAAGCGTGACCGGCAAGCCCACTGGCGGCGATGTGCGCGAGGGCAAGCTTACGCCCCCCCTGCGCCTCTACCGCGACAGCCTGAGCACCGCAGAACGCAGCGCCTTTGACGCCGCCTTTTGCGCAGGGCTGATGACGGAAGCCGATGCCGCCAGCATTGCCGAGAGCATCCGGCAGGCCGGGCATGACGATGCCGTGCGCCGTCAGGCCGATGAATTTCTTGACGCGGCCAGGCAGGCATTAGAAACTCTGCCTGACAGGCCCGAGCGCGAGCTTATGCGCCAGATGGCCGACTACGTGCGCGACAGAAAAAAGTAAGCAGCCAAACCAAGAGGAATGCAAACCATGCTCTACAGGGTGGAAACCGGCCCCCGCGCCGGACTTGACGATACCCAGGGCCGCAAGACGGCCCAGCACCTGCGCAAGGCGCTGAACATTTCTGTTTCTGGCGTTCGCCAGATCAAGGTCTTTACCGCTGACGGGCTTGATGCCGCGCAGGTGGCCCGTCTGCTGGACGAAAGCATCTGGCACGACCCCATCCTTCAGGAAGCCTCCCTTGAGCCGCTGCCCCTGCTTGACCCTGCGGCAGACTGGTTTGTGGAAGTGGGCTTCCGCCCCGGCGTGACGGATAACGAGGCCCGCACCGCGCGCGATACCGCCGCCATGGTGCTGGACATCCCGCGCGACAGCCTGCGCGTGTATACCGCCGTGCAGTACCGCATCAGCAGCGACAAGGCCGCGCCCCTCACCCGCGAGCAGGTGGACATGCTGGCCCGCGACCTTTTGTGCAATACGCTCATCCAGCGCTACCGCATCAAGAGCCGTCAGGAATGGGACGCACAGCCCGGCTTTGAAGCGCAGGCCGCACGGGTTACAGGCGAGATCAACGAAACCGTTGACACCATCGCTCTTTCCGCCATGGACGACGACGCCCTGACAAAGGCCAGTCGCGAAAACACCTGGGCGCTCAATCTCAAGGAAATGCACAGCATCCGCGAGCAGTTCACCGCGCAGGAAGAAGCCGACCGCCGCAAGGCCCTTGGCCTGCCCGCCGACCCCACGGATGTGGAAATGGAAGTGCTGGCCCAGACATGGTCCGAGCACTGCAAGCACAAAATTTTTGCCTCGCGCATCAATTATACCGATGCCGCCACGGGCCGCAGCGAAGTGGTGGACAACCTCTACAAGACCTGCATCCGCGACGCCACGGCCATGCTGCGCGAGCGCATGGGCGAGGACGACTACTGCAAGTCCGTTTTCAAGGACAATGCGGGCGTTATCGCCTTTATCAACGGCTACGATGCCTGCATCAAGGTTGAAACCCACAACAGCCCCTCGGCGCTCGACCCCTACGGTGGCGCGCTCACCGGCATTGTGGGCGTGAACCGCGACCCCATGGGCACAGGTATGGGCGCGGAACTGGTGTGCAATACGGACGTGTTCTGCTTTGCCTCGCCCTTCCACGATAAAAACCTGCCCCCGCGCCTGCTGCACCCCCGCCGCGTGCTGGAAGGCGTGCGCGAAGGCGTGGAGCACGGCGGCAACAAGTCGGGCATTCCCACGGTCAATGGTTCGCTGGTCTTTGACGAGCGCTATCTTGGCAAGCCGCTGGTGTACTGCGGCACCGTTGGCATCATCCCCGCTGAGATTCATGGCCGCCCCGGCTGGTTCAAGCAGGCCGAGGAAGGCGACTACATTGTCATGACCGGCGGCCGCATCGGCAAGGACGGCATCCACGGCGCAACATTCTCGTCTGAAGAGCTGCACGAAGGCTCGCCCGCCACTGCGGTGCAGATCGGCGACCCCATCACCCAGCGCAAGATGTACGACTTCATCATGCGCGCCCGCGATATGGGCCTGTACCACGCCATCACCGACAACGGCGCTGGCGGCCTTTCCTCCTCAGTGGGCGAAATGGCCGAAGACACCGGCGGCTGCGTGCTGGATATCGCCAAGGCTCCGCTGAAATACGACGGCCTGCGCCCCTGGGAAATTCTGCTTTCTGAAGCGCAGGAACGCATGACCCTGGCCGTTTCGCCGGAAAAGCTCGACGAATTCATGGCCCTTGCCGCCCGCATGGATGTGGAAGCCACAGCCCTTGGCCGCTTCACCACCTCCGGTTTCTTTGAAGTACGCTACCACGACCGCATCATCGCCTCCATGCCCATGGAGTTCATGCACGACGGTGTGCCGCAGCTTGAACTTGAAGCCGAATGGAAGGCCCCTGAAATCACCGATGTCACCGTGGACGTGGCCGAAGTTGAGCAGACCGCATTTTTGCAGCGCATGCTTGGCACGCTCAATATCTGCTCCAAGGAATACATCATCCGCCAGTATGATCACGAAGTGCGCGGCGGCAGCGTGGTGAAACCCCTTGTGGGCGTCAAGCGCGATGGCCCGGCAGACGCTGGCGTTATCCGCCCCCTGCTGGAATCGGACGCGGGCCTTGTGATCTCCCACGGTATCTGCCCCAAATTCAGCGATTACGACACTTACTGGATGATGGCCAACGCCATGGACGAAGCCATCCGCAATGCCGTTGCCGTGGGTGCGGACCCTGACGCCCTGGCGGGTGTGGACAACTTCTGCTGGTGCGACCCGGTGGTCAGCCCCTCCAACCCCGACGGACGTTACAAGCTGGCTCAGCTTGTGCGCGCCTGCCGCGCCCTGCGCCAGTTCTCGCTGGCCTACGGCGTGCCGTGCATCTCGGGCAAGGACTCCATGAAGAACGACTACACCGGCGGCGGCGAACGCATTTCCATTCCGCCCACGGTGCTGTTCTCCATCCTTGGCGTCATCCGCAACGTCACGGCTGCCCAGACCTCGGACTTCAAGCAGCCCGGCGATGCCATCTACGTGCTCGGCGGCACATGGCGTGAAATGGCAGGCAGCGAAGCCGCCACGGAGCTGGGCCTCAAGGGTGGCCGCGTTCCCCATGTGGACGCCTCCAACGCCATGCTGCGCTACCGCGCGGTCAACGCCCTCATGGGCCAGCGCGCCATTTCCGCCTGCCACGACTGCTCTGACGGCGGCCTTGCCGTGGCCATTGCAGAAATGTGCATCGGCGGCCGCCTTGGTGCGGAAATCAACCTTGATGCCGTGCCCGCCCTTGAAGCCATGAACGTGACCGAACTGCTCTACAGCGAAAGCGCCAGCCGCCTGGTTGTGAGCGTCAAGCCCGATCTGGCCATGATTCTTGATGCGCTGGGAATGTGGCAGCCCTGCACCCGTATCGGCACTGTCACTGGTAACGGTCAGCTGACCATGAAATCCGGCGACAGCGTCATCGTCAACTCGTCGGTGGAAGATCTGGCCCGCGCCTTCAAGCGCACGCTGGACTGGTAACACCGCTGCACAGAACTGTCGGGGCAGGTGGCTTTGCGGCTGCCTGCCCTTTTTATTTGGTGGAATCCGGCGCCATTCCCTGCATTTTTGCGCAAATATTTCTGCCGCGCGCATGGCTTTTGCCTCAACTCCATGCCGGTTCGCCATGCCGCACGATCGTGCCGATTTCATACCCCTCTGCTGCAATTTTGACATTTTCTAGACTATCTTTTTCAATAACTATCTGGATTAAAAGATTTTATCAGTTTGACACGGGGCATTTTTTTACTGTATAGTGCCTCCACAAAGAACAGGCATTCCCCTGGGGAACCGATGGACGTTGAGCGCAAGGCGCGCTTGCTGCCATCATTGGAAGGTTCCTGGGGTCAGAACCGCGGGCGCGGTTCGTCCGGCAATTTCGCTGGCCAGCCTCGAACACTAACAAAGGAACGATCATGAAGTATTCACGCTGGCCATTAGTGCTGGCGGCCATAGCCTTATGCATGCTTTTGGCCTCCCCCATGAACGCCGACGCGGCTTCACAAAGCGCTCCCTCCGATCAAAAGCATTCGAACGCTACCCCCCACGCCGCCAAAAAGTCTTCCGGCGACACTGAAACTCGCAAATCCAAACGCGAAAAGACCAGTGACAAAACCGCCTCTTCGCACAGCTCGCGCTCCAAGCGCGATAAAGCTGAATCGCGCTCCAAATCCAAGCAACGCAAATCCTCATCCACTGCGTCCTTATCCGAAAAAGAACGCAGGGATAGCACCGACAGCCGAGATATCTGGCTGAAACGCGCTCAGGAAAGCGAAATCATGTCCGGCAAGGCCTCCTGGTACGGACGCGATTTCCACGGCGGTTCCACCGCCAGCGGGCTTGATTACGACATGTACACCTTTACCGCCGCGCACCGCACCCTGCCCATGGGCACGGTTGTTCGCGTCACCGACCAGAATAACGGCAAGAGCGTTATGGTCTGTGTGACAGACAGAGGCCCCTTTGTGCGCGGACGCATCATTGATCTCTCCTTTGCCGCTGCGCAACAGATTGATATTGATGACAAAGGCATCAGCAAGGTCAAGCTGGAAGTCATCAGTGACGAAAGCGGCACGCCCCTCAAACCCGATGAAGCATATTTTGTGCGCTACAACGCCGCTCAGGGTGATGAAAAAATCGGCCCCTTCCGCGCCTTCGCGGATGCAGCGGCCATGCATGAAGCACTGCGCCAGGTTCACCCCGAGGCTGAAGTGGTCATGGATCAGTCCAAGTAACAGCGCAATACTACCTTCCGCGCTGCACACGCGCGAGAACGTCCCCGGTATGTACCGGGGACGTTTTTTTATGCCGTGTGCAAGCTTGCCACACTGCGGCTTCCTCGGTATGGAATCTGTTTGTTATTCCCCACCAAGAAGGACGTCATGGGCTTTTTTTACAGCATTATTTCTTCTGCGGCCTTTGGCCTTATCCCTCTGTTCACGCTACCGCTGATGCATGGCGGCGTTTCAGGGCCTTCCGCCCTGTTCTACCGCTTTGCCATTGCCACAGTGGTGTTGGGCATGGTGCTTGCCTTGCGCGGCGAAAGATTCAGCGCGCGCGGCATAGATTTGTGCAAGCTTGCCGGCATGAGTTTCATGTACACCATGGCTGCCCTGCTCTTTTTTTGGGGATTCAAACATATGCCCAGCGGTGTTGTGGCAACGCTGCAATTCACCTATCCCGTCATGGTCATGCTGATCATGGTTGTATTTTATCACGAGCGCTTCTCGTGGATCACGGCCCTGTCCATCCTGCTGGCAATCGCTGGCGTTTATCTGCTCTGCGGCGGCAACGATGGCGACATGGGCGGGGCAAGCCTGCTGGCCGTGGGCCTCCTTCTGCTTTCCGCCCTGTGCAATGCCGTGTACATCACAGCTATTTACGCCGCGCGCATACCCAACATGAGCGGCCTGGTGATGACTTTTTACGTGCTGGCCTTTGGAGCCGCGATATCCGGGGCCAACGCCCTATTGGCAGATTCGTTCCAGCCCCTGCACTCATGGTGGGAACTGCTGCTTGCAACCCTGCTGGCCGTGGTGACAGCCGTAATTTCAAACCTCACCCTCATTCTTGCCGTACAGCGCATCGGCTCCACGCTGACATCCATCCTTGGCGTTATGGAGCCTGTAACCGCCGTGGTGGTGGGTATTCTGGTGTTCAGCGAGCCGTTCAGCATGTCGCTGGTCGCAGGGGTGGCCTTTATTGCCGCATCGGTGATCCTGGTCATGCTGGGCAAGCAGATAACAGCCTTGTTTCAGCGCCACAAACACGCATAAAAAAGCGCGGCAAACATAATTTGCCGCGCTTTTTTATTTTCTGCTGCCAGAACGCTACAGCCCTTTTGGTTCATACCCCAGGGCACGGGCCAGCAATTCGGTATAACTCATAACCCTGATCTTGCCCTGACCAGCACCGCGCACGGCAACAGTACAGCCGGAACAGGCGCATACAAGGGCGTCAACGCCGCCATCCAGCGCCGCCGCCACAATACGCTCTGGCTGATTTTTGCAGCACAGGCCGCCCGCAACATCCTGCACGGCAAGCCCTTCCACCCCTTCAAGAAACTGCCTGTAAGCGGGCCAGTTCAACGATGTCTGCGGAAAATGCCTGCGGTACGAGGTGTGGCATCCTTCAAAATAGGCCACATTCAAGGGCCTGATCCGCAAGCTCTGCCCTTTCAGGGCGTCCAGCAGCACATCAAGAATATAGCTGTGGGAAACATCGCCCCCGGCATCAACCGACTCGGCCACGTGCGCACAGCCAGCGCAGCAATATGCGAGGCGGGATGCACCCTTTTGCGCTGCCGCCGAGCTGTTGCCCCGCACAAAACCCCGGGCGGCTTCTACCATCTGCGGCCTGTCCTCAGACGCGACCTGATGCATCAGGGGCAAGCCGCAGCAGTTTTCTTTCTCCAGCCAGGTGTGGGCCATGCCAAGGCGACCCAAAATCCACGCCACCTCGCGCAAAATATTGGGAGTGCTGAACGGCCTGTAACAGCCGAAAACCAGCGCCAGATCCGCCTGTTGCGGAGCCCCTGCAAAGCCATTGGCCCCCAGAGCCATGGCCCGCAGCACCTGCGGCGCGCCGTGCTGGCCTGTGGTTGCAACATCCTGAAGCTGCGTTTCAAAATCCCTGCCGCACGCGCTTTTGACTACCCAGTCGCTCAGCTTGCCTGTGGTCGCTTTCATAATTCTGCCTCTATGCCCTTATGCAAAAATCTGCATGGTAAGAACCACAAAAGGCCGCCCGATGGTGCGGACGGCCTTTTGAAATGGTTCGGAGCAGCGGCTAGAGCCGCTCCACAACCTTGTCGCCCATTTCTTTGCAACCCAGCAGGGTTTTGCCGGGTTCCATAATGTCGCCAGTGCGGAAACCATCGGCCAAAGCCGTGCGCACTGCCGCCTCGATGGCATCGGCTTCCTTGCCCATATCAAAGCCAAGGCGCAGCATCATGGCCCCGGAAAGAATGGTGGCAAGGGGATTAGCCTTGTTCTGCCCCGCGATGTCGGGGGCAGAGCCATGGATGGGTTCAAACAGGCCGGGGCCTGCAGCGCCCATGGAGGCCGAGGGCAGCATGCCCAGCGAACCGGTGATGACCGAGGCTTCGTCCGACAGGATATCGCCAAAAATATTGCCCGTGAGGATCACGTCAAACTGCGAAGGATCGCGCACAAGCTGCATGGCGGCATTGTCCACGTACATGTGGGTCAGTTCCACATCCGTATACTGGCGGTGCGTTTCAATGACCACTTCCTTCCACAGGCGCGAGGTTTCCAGCACGTTGCTCTTTTCCACAGAGCAGACCTTGTTGCGGCGTTTGCGGGCCGTTTCAAAGGCCACCGTGGCAATACGGCGGATTTCTTCCTCGTTGTACACCATGGTGTTGTAGCCGGTGCGCAGGCCGTCGCGCATTTCCTGCCCGCGCGGCTCGCCAAAATAGATGTCGCCGGTCAGTTCGCGCACAACCACAAGGTCAAGGCCCTTGGCGGCGATGTCGGCACGCAGCAGGCACGCGCCTGCCAGTTCGGGCAGCAGCATGGCCGGGCGCAGGTTGGCAAAAAGCTCAAGCTCCTTGCGGATGCGCAACAGGCCTTTTTCCGGGCGTTTTTCGGGCGCGAGAGCGTCCCACTTGGGGCCGCCCACAGCCGCCAGAAATACGGCATCGGCATTGCGGCACTTGCGCACGGTTTCTTCCGGCAGGGGGTCGCCAGCCGCATCAATGGCGGAACCGCCAATGTGGGCGGTGTCGAAAATAAATTCGTGGCCGAACTTTTCTGCGGCGGCCTTCAAAACCTTAACACCTTCGGCCAGAATCTCCGGGCCGATGCCGTCACCCGGCAAGAGGCAGATGGTCTTTTTCATAAAATATCCTTGAACTCAATGCTGTCTGTTGATGCATATTTTCTTATAATTAGCCGATTACCAGCTCTTTTTTTACATGAAGATTTTTGCGCCAGAACAAGGAAAAATGGGGTTTGCCGACAGGAGTATACTCTTAGGTATTCGACTGGAGGCAAAAGCCCACTTTGACGCAGGCCTGGCCAAAAATATTCTGTAAAAATTGGGTTTTTGTTCTCAGGCAAGGCAGATAATCCTTTTACGCAGGGAGTGTACTCTCATGGTACTCGACCGGAGTAAAAAGGATTATCTAACGCAGCCAGAGGGCAAAAGGCCAATTTAGGCCAAGCGTTCCTTGACATAGCCAACAAGCCCGCCCTTATCCAGAATAGCGGCCATGGACTTGGGCAGCGGGGGGCAGGTTATCTGCGCGCCGTTGGTCAGATCGCGGATAACGCCGGTGGCGGCATCGATTTCCAGCTCGTCGCCGTCATTGATCTTGTCCACGTCATCGCCCACTTCCATGAGCAGCAGGCCCATATTGAAGGAATTGCGGTAAAAAATGCGCGCAAAGCTGTGACCAATGACCACGTGCATACCCGCGCCAAGAATGGCTATGGGCGCGTGTTCACGGGAGGAACCGCAGCCGAAGTTGCGGCCCGCGACCATAATGTCGCCGGGGGTCACGCGCTTGACCCAGTCGGGTTCAAGGCCGGACATGCAGTTTTCGCCCAGCTTTTTGGAATCGGTGGTCACCAGAAAACGCGCGGGAATGATGGCGTCCGTATCAATGTGCTCGCCCACTTTGTGGGCCTTACCTTTGTAATTCATGAGGCTGTCCTTCTTTCTCTGCGCCGGGCGCGGTGAGCCAGGGCGCAGACAGGTGCTGATGTGTGCTGCCTACAGCTGATCAGGCCCGGCCACGCAACCCGCAATGGCCGAAGCGGCTGCCACGATGGGGCTTGCCAGATAAACCTCGGAACTCAGGCTGCCCATGCGGCCCTTGAAGTTACGGTTGGTGGTGGCCACGGCGCGTTCGCCATCGCCCAAGATACCCATGTGACCGCCAAGGCAGGGGCCGCATGTGCAGGGGCCGACCACGCAGCCGGATTCCATGAAGGTTTCAATGAGGCCTTCCTTGAGGCACTGCTTCCACACCGTGGGCGTGGAGGGCAACACAATGCAGCGCAGGTGCTTGGCAACCTTGCGGCCCCGCAGCACTTCGGCGGCATCGCGCATGTCGCTGATGCGGCCATTGGTGCAGGAGCCAATAACCACCTGCTGGATGGGCGTATCGCGCACCTCGGAGACGGGCTTGACGTTGGAGGGCAGGTGCGGGCAGGCCACCACAGGCTCCTTGCCGGTCACGTCGATATTGACCACGCGCTCGTAAACCGCGCCGGGGTCTGCGGCCAGATCCTGCGTCAGGCCGGGGCGCTTGTGCTCCGCGCAATAGGCGCGAGTCTTGGCGTCCACCGCAAACAGGCCCACCTTGCCGCCCGCTTCGATAGCCATGTTCGCCATGCACAGGCGGCCTTCAACAGAAAGGTCGTCCACCACAGAGCCGCCGAATTCCAGGGCCTTGTAGAGAGCGCCGTCCACGCCGATAGCGCCGATGAGCATGAGCATGAGATCCTTGCCGCGCAGCCACTTGGGCATCTGGCCGTTGATGTTCACGCGGATGGTGGAAGGCACCTTGAACCAGGTTTCACCCAGCGCCATTGCGGCGGCGATATCGGTGGAGCCCATGCCCGTGGCAAAAGCGCCGATGCCGCCGTAGGTGCAGGTGTGGCTGTCTGCGCCGATGACCACATCACCGGGGCCCACAAGGCCCTGCTCGGGCAGCAGGGTGTGTTCCACGCCGCAGTCGCCGCCTTCATAATAGTGGGTGATGTTCTGCTCTTCGGCGAACTTGCGCGTCACCATGACCTGATTGGCGGAATCAATATCTTTTTGCGGCGTAAAGTGATCCATGACCAGAGCGATCTTGTCTTTGTCAAAAACCTTTTCCGCGCCCATTCCCTTGAAAGATTTAATGGCCAGCGGCCCGGTGATGTCGTTGGCGAGCACCAGCGACACGCGGCACTGAACAATCTGGCCGTCCTGTTCCACAACTTCGTCTGTGTGGGCTTGCAAAATTTTTTGCGCAAGCGTCTGTGGCATGATCTACTCCTTTCATCCTGGCTCCACCGAGGGGGGCGCGGCGAATACGGTGTTTCGTAAGGCGCGGCAAAAATCCAGCGCCTGTTTTTTTATTTGGCCAGCACAGGCGTTGCCCGCGCGGCGAGGGTGCGTCCTGGCTCCACAGGCCCGCCGCCCCGGGGAGGGGCGGTCAGACCCGTTGCAGACCAGAGGAACAGCCCTTAATCGTGCTGGCAGTGCAGCCTTGGCCCTTCCTGTTCCTTCTTGAACAGGTGGTTAAGGGCGTTGACGTACGCACGTGCGCTGGCAACAAAAATATCCGGATGGGTACCGCGCCCCACGGCGCTCACTTCACCCTCGCGCAGGCGCACGGTCACTTCGCCCTGGGCATCGGTGCCGCCGGTGATGGCGTTGATGGCGTACTGCTCAAGCTCCGGCTGGCGGCCCACCATGTCGGCGATCACGTTGAACAGGGCGTCCACGGGGCCAACGCCAAAGCCAGCGCCGCTGCTTTCAATCCCCTTGATGTCCATGATGACGGCAGCCGTGGGCGGCACGCCGCCAGCATCGGAGCTCTGCACGCTCACATGGCGCAGGCGGAAAAGATCGGGCATGCGGTAGACTTCTTCCTGCACAAGGGCCATGAGGTCATCATCGTGCAGGGTTTTCTTGCGGTCGGCCAGCTGCTTCACAGCTTCAAACACGAGGTTGAGCTGCTCATCGTCCAGCTTGTAGCCCATGCTCTCAAACTTGTTGCGCACGGCGTTGCGGCCAGAGTGCTTGCCGATCACAAGATTGCTCTCGGTGCGGCCCACAGACTGCGGGGTCATGATTTCGTAGGTTTCGCGGTTCTTGAGCATGCCGTCCTGATGGATGCCCGACTCGTGCGCAAAGGCGTTGGCCCCCACAATGGCCTTGTTGTTGGCAATGGGCTGACCAATGGTCATGGAAAGCAGACGGCACGAGGGGTAAAGCTGCTCGGTGACGATGTTGTGCTCGAGCTGGAAATAATCGTGGCGCACACGCAGGTTCATGACCACTTCTTCAAGGGCGGCGTTGCCGGCGCGTTCGCCTATGCCGCACAGCGTAACTTCTGCCTGACGCACCCCCACGCGGAAGGCGGCCAAGGTGTTGGCCACGGCAAGGCCGAGGTCGTTGTGGCAGTGCACGCTGAAGATGGCCTTGTCGCTGTTGGGCGTGTTCCTGATGACGTGGTCAAGCAGCGCGGCGTATTCCTGCGGCTCGGCATAGCCCACGGTATCGGGCAGATTGATGGTGCTGGCCCCGGCCTTGATGGCGGCCTCGACCACGCGGCAGGCAAAATCGCCTTCGGTGCGCGAAAAATCCTCAAGGGAAAATTCCACGTTGCTGGTATATGTGGCGCAACGCTTGACGCCCTCGACGATCATGGCAAGAACGTCTTCGGGGTCTTTGCGCAACTTGTGCTTCATGTGCAGAGGAGACGTGGACAAAAAGATATGGATGCGGGGATTTTTAGCCACTTTCACGGCTTCCCAGCAACGGTCGATGTCATTGGGGACGCAACGGGCAAGGCCCGCCACCTGAATGTCGCCAGCCTGGGCAGCAATGCGCTGCACAGACTCAAAATCGCCGGGGCTGGAGGCGGGAAAACCCGCTTCCATAATGTCCACGCCGAGCACTTCAAGCTGGTGGGCTACACGCAGTTTTTCCTGCAAGTTCATGGTGGCGCCGGGCGACTGCTCGCCATCACGCAAAGTGGTATCGAAAAAATAGACGCGGTTGTTCATGACAAACTCCTCTGGTTCTGACAAAGATGGCTATATCTTGCATAACGGCCACCGTAAAGGGCGGCTGTCCAGGGGAGCGTTTCCGCCCTTAGGGGGCGGCAACCGTTACGCAACCTCAATCGCTCTGGGGCGATAGGGCGCGTAGTAGCTGACGATTGCGGCGGGGAAGGATGACGAAGGTGTAGACAATGCCGCCAATGATGTAGACGGCGCAAAGCACAAATCCCATGACGCGCGGAAAGGAAATGACCGTTCCGAGCACAAGCAGGAAGAAAAGCATGGTGTGGATGGGATGGGCGCGCAGGAAATCATATTCCTTAAAGGAAAAATAGCGCACCTTGCTGACCATCAAAACCCCAACGCCAATGGCGAGAACAAGGGTCATGTAGGGCAGGGCCGAAGCCATGGCGGCAGGAAAATGCGCGGCGCAAAAAACAAAGGTCACAACAGTGCAGCCGCCCGCAGGAATGGGCAGACCGATGAAAAAGCGTTTGCCCACAGCCGCGGTGCTCACATTAAAGCGCGCAAGGCGCAAAGCGCCGCAGGCAGCGTAAATGAAGGCGGCGGCAAGCCCCATGCGGCCAAGGGCCGAAAGCTCCCACTGCCACATGAGCATGGCCGGGGCAATGCCAAAGGCCACAAGGTCGGAAAGCGAATCGTACTGAACGCCGAACTCGCTGGCCGTATTGGTGAGGCGGGCAACCTTGCCGTCCAGACCGTCCATGACGGCAGAGAGCAGGATGGCGAAGCAGGCCGATTCAAAACGCCCCTGCACGGCCCATACCATGGACAAAAAGCCGAGAAACATGCTCAACGTCGTGATCATGTTCGGCAGGAGGTATACTCCCTTGCGCGGCTTTTTAACTTCCGGGGCCATCATTCACCATCTTTACTAAACTAAGTGCCTGTCTGTCGGCTTTTGGGGCGCGTTTTTCGGCTGTGCTACTTCGCTCTGGCCACCACGCTCTGCCCGGCGAAGACCTGTTCGCCGATGCGTGTGGCCGCAACATATCCCTGAGGAAGGTAAAGGTCAACTCGCGAACCAAAGCGGATCATGCCGTAGCGCTCCCCCCGGGCAAGGGCGTCGCCCTCGTCAACGCGGCAGACAATGCGGCGGGCGATAAGCCCGGCAATCTGCACCATGGTCCAGGGGTTGCCGTCCGCATCGCGCATGCTGTAGGCGCAGCGCTCATTGTGCGTGGAGGCCTTGTCAAAAGCGGCATTGACAAACGCGCCGGGGAAATAACGGATACTTTCAACAGTTCCCGCCACGGGGGCGCGGTTCACGTGCACGCTGAACACATTCATAAAGATGCTGATGCACAGTTTGGGCTCATCGGTGAAGGGGTCTGGGCGTTCCTCAATGCGGATAACCTTGCCGTCCGCAGGGCTTACGGCAAGCCCCTCGCCCTGTGGCACCACCCGCTCGGGATCGCGGAAAAAGTGCATGCTGAACCAGCAGAGGGCCAGAAAAATAACAGCCAGAAGCCACCAGCCCATGCAGGCAAAAACCAGCGCGCTGAGCGCGGTAAGGCCGATGCAGGGCCAGCCTTCGGGGGTGATGCCGCAATTGGGTGTACGCATGGCGACTCCTGTATAAATTGTCGTAGCCGGACAAATCCGGACAACGCTTGAATAAAAAAGGACAAGTGTTGAACGTGCTACATACCCTGAGTTTTTCTGCAAGGCAAGCCCGCAGGTGCATGCCGTGGCATAAGGATACGCGCGGGCGGAGGTGGCAACACCGTCACGTCGCAGCGGCAGATATCCCTCGCGGCCAGCGTTCGCCCGCAGGCTTCCGGATGTGCCCGCAGGCGAGCGCCTCCGCCCCTGTTGCAGAGTTTTTGCGACACAGCTATACTATTCCTATGAACAGAAAATCCGTTGCCTGCCTTTTTGTGCTACTGCTGGCCGCCGTGGGCGGACTGGGCGGTTGCGGCCCCAAGGACATCGGCGCGGGCTCCTCCAGCGAGAGCGATTCGCAGCCTCAGGGCGTGAGCGTGGAAGATCAGTTGCGCTACCCTGTGTACGGGTCAAACAACACCCAGCGCATGCTCTATTATCAAAATCGACCCGATGTCATGGTGAACATGCAAAAACTGCGCATGCAGCAGTTTCGCCGCATGAACGGCCTTGATACGGATGTAAGCCCCGAAGACCCGCAATACAGGTCTGTGCCCAAGCAGCGCAGCCCGTTCAGGCAGTAATATATGGACCCGATAACTCACGCCGCAAGCGGGGCGGTGGCCATGCTTGCCATGCCCCACCGCCCCGCGAGCCGATGGGCTGTGCCCTTGGCCGCCCTGGCCGCCGCCTCGCCCGATGTTGATGTGCTCATGGCAAACACCCCCCTGCAATTTTTGCTGCTGCACCGGGGCATCACGCATTCCCTGTTTTTTGCCCCGCTCTTGGGGCTTGTGCTGGCGCTTGTGGGCTGCTCGCTGTGGCGGGCGCAAACTCCCGGCCACTGGCGGTTTGCCAAAACATGGCTGTTCATGACGGCCATGGTCTTGCTGCACATCTGGCTGGACTGCATCACCACATACGGCACCATGATCTTTGTGCCTTTCTCGCACATGCGGGTGCGGCTGAACGCAGTGTTTATCATTGACCTGCTGATTACCCTGCCCCTGCTGTGGGCCATCTGGCGCTGGCGCGCACGGCGTGGCCTCCTGCTGATGGCAATGGCGTGGCTCTTTGTCTATCCCGGCATTTCCATAGGCCTCAACGCCTGGCATACGGCGCAGACCCGCGAGCGCCTCACAGCGGAAGGCCGCGCGCCTCAGCAAATTGTGGTGCTGCCGGATGCCTTTTCGCCCTTTTTCTGGCGCGCCCTGTATTCGGAAGCCACGCCCAACGGGGGCATGGTGTACACTCAGGGTATGAATGCCCTTGGCGCCCCCCGTGGCCCGGAAATTGCCGCCACGGCCCTGCCCGACAGCCTGGCCCGCGATCTTGCGCGGCAGTCTGTTGTGGCCGACGCTTTTTTGAATTTCACCCTGCTGCCAGTGGTGGCTCCCCTGCCCGCAGACATGTTGCCCGCTGATAATCCGCAGGCAACGCAGGCAGCAAAGGCCACGCCCCCCACCTACGTGATGATCCACGACCAGCGGTTTGGCAGCAGCCTTGCCATTGTGCGCAAGATCATGAGCATGCGCCCGAGCGCGGATATTCCTTTTAAATATATGGCGGAGCTGACCCCTGCGCCGCAGCCCGCCGAGCCGGACGCCCTTGCCGAAAATGCCGCTCAGGAAAATGCCGCAACATCAGGGCCGCGTGTATCCACAAGCGCCACTTTTCCGCAGCGCCTGCTGCGGGAGCGGATGCGCTTTTCTGACAGCGGACGCGACTCATTTTGGCAAGCCCCCCGGCCACCCACAAGTCCCACGCTGCAGCAATGGCTTGTGGGCTTGCGCTGAACCCGCCCTGTCCGGCTCTGCCAGGCTCTGGCATGCCCTGCCCGAAGCCTAGACGATTCATTATCTCGGGATGATTTCCACCCGAGAAAGTGAAGCGGGCAGCGCGATTACAGACGCAATGACTCCCAGTGTTTTTTGGGGTAGCATCAACAGTTGCTCCACAGTGCTGCTTTTTTCCAGCAGACATGCGGAACGCATATTTGAAACGACATCCCGGCAGCCCGTGCTGCGGGAATTTTTGAGGTATCAATGAACGACAACTTTACGCATCTCGACAGCCAGGGCAACGTGACCATGGTGGATGTGGGCGCAAAAACGCCCACAGAACGCGTAGCCATAGCCGAAGCGGTTGTGGAACTGGCCCCGGCCACCATGGAGCTGCTGATCAAAAACGCCGTGCCCAAGGGCGATGTGCTCACCTGCGCCAAGATTGGCGGCATCATGGCTGCCAAACGCACCGGCGAGCTTATCCCCATGTGTCACCCCCTCAACCTCACCTATGTGGACGTGCGCTTTACCGTAACAGAAATGCCGCCCACGGTGCGTATTGAAGCGGAGACCCGCACGGTCGGTCCCACCGGAGTGGAGATGGAAGCCATTGTTGCGGCCCAGACCGCAGCGGCCACCATTTACGACATGTGCAAGGCCGTGCAACGGGATATCGTCATCAGCCGTGTGCGCCTGCTGCACAAACGCGGAGGCAAAAGCGGCGAATTCAACGCCTCGGGTATTGACGCATGAACCTCGCTCAAATCGACCCCGTAGCCCTTTCCATCGGCAGCCTGCAACTGCGCTGGTACGGGCTTATGTATCTGGCGGGCTTTGGTCTTGGCTGGGCGCTGGGCCGCTGGCGCGCCTCGCGGCCCGGCTCCGGCTGGACAGCCCCCGATGTGGACGACCTGCTGACCTGCGTGATGATCGGCATCATCCTGGGCGGCAGAATCGGCTACGTGCTGTTTTATGATCTGCCTGTCTACATCAGCGACCCCATGGAGATTCTGCGTATCTGGAACGGCGGCATGTCCTTTCATGGCGGGCTGCTGGGCGTGCTTGGCGCATTCTGGTATTTTGCCCGCTCTCGGGGCAGGTCGTTTCTGGAAGTTTCTGACTTCATCGCGCCGCTGGTGCCGCAGGGCCTCTTTTTCGGGCGGCTCGGCAACTTCATCAACGGCGAGTTGTGGGGCAAGGTCAGCGATGTGCCGTGGGCCATCGTGTTTCCCGGTGCCGGGCCTAATCCCCGCCACCCGTCGCAGCTTTACGAGGCTGCGCTTGAAGGGCTGCTGCTCTTTATCATGGTGTGGATTTTTTCGTCCAAACCGAGAAAGACGGGCGCGGTCTCCGGCCTGTTCGCTCTGGGCTACGGCATATTCCGCTTTGCCGTGGAATTTGTGCGCATGCCTGACGTGCAGCTTGGTTATCTGGCCTTTGGCTGGCTGACCATGGGGCAACTGCTCTGCGTGCCGCTCATACTGGCGGGCCTGTGGCTGCTGTGCCGCAAGGCCCCGGTGCTTGCCCCCCACGTGCCCCCTGTGGAGAATAAAGCCCGCCCCGGCGGCAAATCGTCCAGCGGCAAATCATCCAAGGGACGCAAGAAATAACTTTCAGCCCGTGCAGTGACAGCGGGCGCTGTTTGCACGCCGAATATCCCCTGGGCAGGGGCACCGGCGTGTTGACAGCGCCCCGCTTTTTTGTGAAGCTGACCGGCGTTTATCCACATCATATTTTGGAGTACTCATGGCCAAGGAAGGATCGATTGAAGTAGACGGCGTGGTGCAGGAAGCTCTGCCCAACGCCATGTTCCGTGTGGAACTGGAGAACGGCCACGAAGTTCTGGCCCACATTTCTGGCAAGATGCGCAAGTTTTACATCCGCATTCTGCCCGGCGACCGCGTCAAGGTGGAGCTTTCCCCTTACGACCTCACCCGCGGGCGCATCACCTACCGCATGAAGTAGCTGCGGGCGCGGCGGCTTTTTCCGCCACCAGAGTGGCCTTTTGCGCCATTGGCCGCGCCCCCTTGCAGCTTTCCGCCTATTCTGTGGCCCTGCCCTCTCAGCCTACACAAGGCCCAGCACACGCAGCAGAGCCACGCACAGCAAGGCCCACACGCCAGCCACAACATCATCGATCATGATGCCAAACCCGGCGGGCAGCCAGTTTTCAGAAGCCCGCACGGGCCACGGCTTGCAGATGTCGAACAGCCGGAAAAAGGCAAAAGCCGCCAGCACCAGCCAGAAACTGGGGCTTTCAAAAGGCAGCAGCACAAGCCACACCCCTACCAACTCGTCGATGACAACCTCGCCGGGGTCTTTGCGCTCAAGCAAATGCTCGGCGCGGGTGGAGGCCAGCCCGCCGACCACAAAAATCGCGACCAGCAGCGCGGCTCGCCACGGCAGGGACAGGGGAAGAAAAATATACGGCGCCAGCAGGCAGGCTATGGCGGTGCCCCATGTGCCGGGAGCCTTGGGGTCAAGCCCGGCTACGCCCAGACGGCAGAACGACAGAATCAGCTTGTCAAAAAAACTCATGCGGCCTCCGCTATGTGCGTGTTTTTTTTGCACCTTACGCCCAAAGAGCCCGCAAGACCAGCACTGAAGACATCCACGCGCAATTATTGCCTAAAGGGCTTCTTTGCCGTATATGCAAGCTCATGGACAAGAACCGCAGCGAACTTTTTGCCCACTTCAGCTATGACGACAGCCTCACATACGAGGCCCTGCTTGAAGTGGAGGAAGAACTGACCCGCGAGGTTGAGCAGTTGCTCCAGCGGGCCGGGGCGGCCCATCTGGACTTTACGCCCCTGGGCGATGCGCTCATGTTCCAGTGCGTTTTTGAAGCGCACAGACTGTATGTGTACCGCAAGATTGCGCTCGAAATTGCGGCCCTGCTGCCGCAGGGCGTGCGCGGCAGATTGCTGTGCATGGACAAAAATTTTGAATCCATGCATATTTTCTGGCTGCGCCCCGGCGAATGGCAGGAAGAGGAACGCCCTGTTCCCGAAGACCCGCCAAGCGGCCTCAAAACGTGGCGCATTGCAGGCTCCGGCCCGCAGGATATGGACGGAGAAGAGCCGGACGCATAACAGATCATGGCGGCCCACGCCGCTTGCCACGCGCAGCACATGCCCGGATGGTGGAATGGTAGACACAAGGGACTTAAAATCCCTCGGCCGCAAGGCTGTGCGGGTTCAAGTCCCGCTCCGGGTACCAAGTAATAATCTCACGAAGCCCCATAAAGCCTAAAAAGCCTTGTGGGGCTTCACTTTTTTGCCTGTTTGATGTTTCAGGTAGTATCAGTAAGCCCGTTGACGTATCGCAAAAATGGGGGCAACTATGGGGGCATATTTTTACCTGCCCCCACACCATATCAGGAGTTGCCCCCCAATGAGCCTAACAGACGCAGCCATAAGGGCCGCAAAGCCCGGCGACAAGACAATCAAACTTTTTGACGGTGGCGGGCTCTATCTTGAAGTTGCCCCAAGCGGGGGGCGATGGTGGCGTCTTAAGTATCGCTTCCAGGACAGGGAAAAGCGCATATCACTGGGCACCTACCCTGTCGTGGGGCTGAGGGATGCCAGAGAGAGACGCGAACAGGCCAAGAAGCTATTGGCGCAGAACATTGACCCAAGTGTCCACAAGCAAGCGGAAAAAGAGGCTGTGAAGCGCCAACAAGAGGCAGCCGAACAGACCTTTAAAGCCGTGGCCTTGCAGTGGTGGGCATCCGATGGCTTTGCCCTGTGCGTCCTTGGCGTGCGGGGAGAGCATCAGTTCATCCTGATACACGCGCATTTCGTGGCAAGACAGGCAAAACTCCGTCCGCGACGAATACGACACTCCCGCTGCCGCCAGGCCCACGCACGCGGCCAGGGCGATACAGCCCACAATCCAGACGCGCTTAGAAGGATACGGCATGGTTTTGGTCTCCATGGCTGATGGTGCCGCCAAGCCAAAAGGGCATTCCCGTCCGGGGATATGCCTGCGGCAGGGCGCAAATTGTGAATTTCGCCACAAAAGAGCAAAAGGGGTGCCAAAAACCCTGTTTTGAAAATTTGTGTGATTAACGGTAGTTTGTGATCTGCTGCATGGCAGGGGCCTCAGGATTTGTCAGAATAAAATGACAAAAATCATTTTATTCTGACAGCGTGACCACTGGAGCAGACAAAAAAAACGAGCCAGCACTTTGGCTGGCTCGGGAACGTAAGGTGGCCCGGGCATATCCCGGCCATTAATCGGAAAAAAACGCGACAGAAACTATTTTTGCGCGGCGGGCGTATTTTTGTATATCCAGGTGCTGATAGCAGAAACCGCTTGCCCTTCTATACCCAAAAAGCCGTGCGCAGACATACCCTGGCAGGCATCGGCAATGGCGTCAGCGTGTGAAAGGGCTATCACATCCTTGCGGGGCGCGTTTTTGAAGGCGCGCTGCAAACCCGCCACGCCGGAATACGGGCTGACCTTACAGGCATCCTGCTCATTATGCAGAATGAGAACAGGGATGGATATGCGCCCCAGGTCAGCATTGTAGATGGTGGCAGGATTCTTTTTGCTGTTCTGCGTAACGGTGGAGCTGACCACCAGGGCATCGGCGTTGCCGTGCTCAAGCCGCGCGGCGGTATTGGCCGCGGATATGGTGCCCCTGCTGGTTCCCACCAGCACTACGGGCACATGCCACTGTTTACGCACAAATTCCATGACCATAGCGGCATCCTGGGCCTGCTCCGCGCTTGTGCGGTAACTGTTGGCGCTCTGGTTGCCTATGCCTGTCGGTACATCCAGCAGCACCGCCACCAGCCCCTCCCTGGCAAAGAGCTCTCTGGAGCGGGCCAGAAAATTTCCCTGAAGGCTTGTCTGATCCCCGTTTTCCGTCAGCCCCAGACAGCCGTTGTCGCCCGCAAAAAGGATCACGGCGGCCCGTGGCTGCGCGGGCACATCCACCAGAGCGCGCAGTGCGCCTTGTTTGGCGGTTTGCCACTGCACAAAAAGGCGCTCGGGTGATGTGGAAAGTTTTTTCTGCACCACGCCCTGTGCATCAGCGCTCCAGGCGGGGCCGCACAACACGCTCAACAGCATCCCGCAAAAAAGGCACAGGGCAAAAAAAGGCTTCCGCCCCTGCGCACTTTGACGCGCGGCCAAGGCCACTGACGAATCTGAGCCAATAACGATCATTGCGCCTTCCTGTTGTATCCGGCGATCTCCGCCGCTCCTGAACCCCAGAGTATTGCTGCCCTGCCCAGCGCCGGCAGCGTCATATCGTCCACAAATGCCTTCTATTGTGTAAGGAAACCGTTAAGGAACCCTGCGTAGTGCACACTGGCACTGCTGCCGCAGTTTCCGCATCCCCATTGTGGTTTGGTGCAAATCCGCTACAGTATGCCCATGATACGTTATGGATTTGCCTGCAAGACCATCGGGGTGCCCGGCGCAGACCTGAGCGCTCTTACCCTTGCACGGGCCACGCCCGAAAACATGCTCGCCGTGTGCCGTCACAACCTGCGCGCGCTGGCAGCCATGCTGCGCTACTGCGCCTCGGCGCGCATCCCCCTGATGCGCATAAGCTCGGACATCATCCCGCTGGCCTCGCATCCGCAAAACACATTTGACTGGCGGGCCCGGCTGCACGAGGAATTTGAGGCGTTGCGCGCCGTGTTGAAGCAAACCGGCATCCGGGTTTCCATGCATCCCGGCCAATACACGGTGCTGAACTCTCCCCGGCAGGAGGTGGTGGAGCATGCCGTTGCCGACCTTGTATTTCATGCTGACTTTCTTGACGCGCTGGGGGCGGACGGCAGCGCCCGCATAGTTCTGCACCTCGGCGGGGGCTATGGCGACAGGGCATCCGCCCTCGCGCGGCTGACAGAAAATCTGCTGGCCCTGCCGCCGCACGTGCTGGCCCGCATTTCGCTTGAAAATGACGAGCGCACCTTCACCATTGAAGATGCGCTGCATATCTGCAAAAAATGCGGCCTGCCTGCCATCTTTGACGTTTTTCACCATTCCCTGAACGCCCCGGCAAAGGGGAATCTGGCCTACTGGCTTGATAAGGCCATGGAAAGTTGGCGTCCGCAGCATGGCCGCCCCAAACTGCATTACAGCCAGCAGCTCGCAGGCGGCAAACCGGGAATGCACTCGCGCACCATTGCCATGCGGGAATTTATGGAATTTCACCAATCGCTGGGGCAGCGCGAGGTGGATGTGATGCTGGAAGTGAAGGACAAAAACCTTTCAGCCGAAAAATGCATCCAGCTCGCCAACCCAAGGCTGACAAGGCAGGAGCTTACGGCCCAGTGGGCCAGATACAAATATCTGGTGCTGGAACGGGATCAGACAGCCTACACGGCCATACGCGGCCTGCTCAAGGCGGAGACGCCCGATGCCAAGGATTTTTATGCACTGGTGGAGCAGGCGATGGGAAAGGAGCTTTACGGCCCGCAAGCGCGTAATGCCGCCGAACATGTATGGGGCTATGTGGACAAGCTGGCCTCGCCCGCAGAAAAAAAGCGCGCAATGGCGGGCATGGCCGAACTGCAAAACGGCATTGCCGCCCTGCCGCGCGTCAAGCGCCTGCTGCTGACCCTGGCCGAGCGCCATAAGGTGGAATACCTGCTGCACAGCCTCTATTTTTATGTGTAGCAAAGAAAAACGGCGCAGGGCAGAACCGTGCGCCGAAACATGTCAGGCTGTTTCGCCCTGCCACTCCATATGCAGCAGCGGATAGGGATTACCCTGCCCGTCCAGAGCCGACCGCCCCACTACCTTGAAACCCTGCCGCTCATAA
Source organism: Pseudomonadota bacterium (assembly GCA_023419375.1). Taxonomy (GTDB): domain Bacteria; phylum Desulfobacterota; class Desulfovibrionia; order Desulfovibrionales; family Desulfovibrionaceae; genus Desulfovibrio. The sequence goes on along the minus strand of JAEZYD010000006.1, from coordinate 126,355 downwards.
AATGCCAGAGCCTGCGGATTCTGTTCGTTCACATCCAGCGTCAGCCGGGGATGCAAGGCCCGCACATGCTCCAGAAGCGCCCTGCCCACGCCGTGACGGAAGCAGCGCGGCTCCACAAAGAGCATCTCCACCTGCGCGCCGTTGCAGCCAATAAAGCCCGCCAACGTGCTGCCCGCACCGTATTGCGCGGAAGCCGCCTGCCCGCAAGGCGCAAGCTCTGCCACCCATAAAACTTCCACGCCCGGCAGGTAGGCGTTGCGCACATCATGAAACAAGCGTTCCACCTCGCCGGAGGGCAAAAAATGGTGGGTGGCCTCCACGCTGCGCCGCCACAAATCCGCCAGGGGCGCATGGTCACAGGCCGTTGCCTGCCGAATGCTAACCTCGCAAGTACTGCCCAGTCCTTCAGCGCCGCTCATCGTCCACTCTGAGCAGCAACCCCCGCCAGCAGACCGGCAGTGCGGTCCACGCGCAGGGGCGGCACCTGGCTTTGCACCTCAAGGGTAAACTGCTCCTTGACCAGCTGACCGCTGTCGAGCAGGGCGCGGGCGCGAGCCTCCCGGTCAGGCGCGGCAGAAGCCACCGCCGAGGGCGACTGCTCATGCCCCTTGGCGTACTTGGGCGAAAAATGTCTTTCGACCAGCGCCACGCAAACAGTGTAGGCCACAAAAACCACTGTTACCCCGCCGAGAAACAGCGCCGTGCGCCACAACATTTTAAGAGTTTCCATACATCTCCCGACCTGAACGTGTTATGCTGGCGAGGCTTCCCCGGCAGAGGGAGCCAGTACTTCCATCATGTCGCCCGTGCGCACAGCGCCGCCGTGCAGCACCTTGGCAAAGACGCCCTGGGTGGGCATGATACATTCACCCATGGTGTGGAATATCTGGCAATGGCTGTGGCATTCCTTGCCGATCTGCGAAACTTCCAGCAGCACGTCATTACACGCAATGCGGGTTCCCACCGGCAGAGCGGCAAAATCAATACCGTCCACTATCAGATTTTCTCCAAAACAGCCGTTGGCGACCAAAGCGCCCCGAGCCTTGAAGGCCTCAATGGCCTGCCACGAAAGCAGGCTGACCTGACGGTGCCAGTTGCCCGCATGGGCGTCGCCCTCAATGCCGTGATTTTCGATAATATTTGCCTGATCCACGGCCTTTTTGGCCGTGCCTTTTTTCTGGCTGGTACAGATGGCTATAATCTTGCCCATAATGCTGTTCCTTTACTGTCTTTATGCTTTGCCGCTCGCAAGCGGCTGCCCGCAGTCTGCCCCAGATAGGCGGGTGCGTCCAGTCCGGAGGCAAGCCTGCTGCCTGACACATCAGGTATGCCTGCCCACCCGCCGGATCGCCGCAGGCGGGAAACCGCTTGCGGGCGCGTGAGCCGCGGAGCTATCTAATAACACTATTTACGTAAGTTATCACAGCCTGCGCCGCCCGCCAAGGCGAGCCGCATCAGTAATTATACTTCCAGGTCAGGCCGCCCTTGGTGCTCTGCTGCTCGGTGCGCAGTTCAAGGTTGGCCTTCGGGGTCAGCTCCAGCTGAATGACAAAGGCGGTTGTGCCCTGCTTGGCCCCCTGCTGCACGCCCACATAGATATCTTCCGTGAGGTACTTGCCCATCTCCACCGAGCTGCCCGCCGCCATGCCCTCGCCGCCCTGGCCCGTCCCGTTGGTGCCGGAAGCGCCGGAATTGAAGCGCAACACATCAACGCCCAGCGCCTGGCGTGCAGAATCCAGCACTCCACCACCGCCGCTGCCCGAGCCGAATCCGGCCAGTTGCGCCACGGCTGCGGCCAGCCGCAGATTTTCGAACCGCCCAAGCTCGTTGGCACTTTTGCCAAAAAGTATCTGGGCCAGAATTTCATCACGCGGCATTGCCGGGTCGCTACTCAGGATCAACTGCATTTTGCGCACGGTGCCCACAATGCTGATATTGGCCGTGAGCGCAGGGGTCTGAGTGGTCAGCATGATATCCAGCAGCGGATTGGAAACAGCCCCGCCGCCAAAGGTCACGGCGCCCCGCGCCAGCTTGAAATTTTTGCCCAGGATATCAAGGCTGCCTTTTACGGCGCTAAGCTGGCCGGAGATCAGCGGTTCGGCGGGCGTGCCGCCCACATGCATGTCTGCCTTCCACTCGCTCTTGAGGCCAAACCCTTCCACGACAAAGCGACCGGGGATGACAATGCGCAAGTCCAGCAGGCCCGCATTGCCGCCAGATGCGGCAGCCGTTGAGGCCGGGCCGGCGACAGCGGAGGATGCGGCCTTTTTGCCCTGCGGCGCGGCAGGTGCGGGCGGTTCATACCCGGCCTTGGCCCAGGCAGGCGAAACCTCGCTGATGGGCAGGGTGGTGATACTGCCGCCCACGTCAAGATTGTTAAGCAGCACAAGGCCCTGATTCACGGTCAGGGTTCCTCGCACCTCGGGCGCTGCGGCGCTGCCGGACACAGACGTCTGCGCGGAGAGTTCCACGCGGATGTCGCGGCGTCGCAGCGGGCGCAGATGGTCAACCACGGCCTTGAAATCAAGCATGCTGCCGTCAAGCCTGGCCTGCCCGGTGATGCGCGCTGTACCGCCCTGCCCATCGGCAGCGCCAAGGTTCAGGTGGGCAAGCCCCAGTGCGCCGCCACGGCCTTCTTCAAGATCAAGCCGCATATTGATGCCCGTGAGCAGCACGCCATACTGCAAATTTTCGTAACGGGTATCGTCCATGCGCACAAAACCCTTGGGGGCCGGGGCTTCAAGACTGCCGCCCACATCCAGCGAAAGCGCAAGCCGCCCCGCAAGCCGCTGGTCAGCCACAGGCATCAGGCTCCACAAGGGAGCCACGGCCCCGTTCCAGCGCACTGACGCGCGCAACGGCCCCTGCATGTTCGGGTTCGGCAATCCGTCCGCCCCGAAAAGAAGAGGCACACGGGCCTCCACCCGGCATTCCGTACCGCCCAGAGCCGCCACAGTGGCCTGATCCGGCACAAGGCGCAGGGCCAGAGCGCCGCCGCCAGCATTGTCACGTTCCAGCTTTCCGGTCAGCGCAAGATTCATGGGTTTGAGCGCCGCACCCGGCACCACAAGGCCGCGCACGTCCACGCGCAAATCCCCGCCGGGTTGGGCCGGGGTGCCTGTGAGCCGCGCGCTGGCCTCAAGCTCGCCCTTGGGCAGGGCCGGGATCAGCACCTGCCAGGGCGCGAGCGAAAGATGTTCAAGCGTAAGGCGCAGATCAAGCTTTTCCGGCCCAAGGGCGGCCTGCGCCCGCAACCTGCCAGAAGGCTTCATGCCCACATCAAGACCGCTGACCGCAAGATCGCCCGCGCCGTAGCGCACTGTGGCCCCTGCCGCCGCGCGCAGGCCCAGCTTTTGCGCGGGCAGGTCAAGATCAAGGCGGCGCAGTTCAAGCAGGCCGGGCTGCCAGCGCACGGCGCAGCGCGTTGCGGCAAATCCGTTTGTTTCGAGGTTGGCTTCCAATGGCCCGAATATAGAACCCTGCGCGCGCAGCTTGGCACCTAGGCGAACAGCCCCGCTGCGCACCCCGGCAAGGTCAAGCCGGGCGGCAAGCAGGCCCTTGCCAAGGGCATCGGTCAGCAGCGCCTCGCCCTCCAATCCCTGAACTTCCACCGGCTGGCCGTTGCCTGCCCGGTAGGCCAGCCTGGGCACACGCCAGCGAAGCGTTGCCTGCTGGGCGTACGCGCCCTGCGAGGCCTGAGGTTGCGTTGCCTGGGTTTGAGAATTTTTGTCTGATAAATCCTGACCTGACGAATTTTGAGCGGCTGCTGGCGCCGCGGGTTCCGCCCGCTGCGAAGCCAGTTCGAGGGAAAGCGCGGCGTCTCCGTCCAGCCGCGCCCCCGGCAACATGGCGGACAGCGCCTGCCAGTCGGCCACGCGCACATCCACCTTACCGTCCACGCGGGGCATGCCGCCCGCCAGAGGCGGCAGGGGCAAGGCTGCACTCACCTGGCCGGAACCAGCCACGCCCAGCAGCTGACATTGAAGATCACGCACGCCAGCGCGCAATAGCCCATGCCCGCCTTCCCTGTCGTTCAGGGCAAAAAGCGTAGCGCCAAAACGTTGGGGATGGTTATCCACCACGGCCGAGGCCTGCACCTTAACTGTCAGCTCCGCTGCCTGCTCCGCATTTTTTTGGCCGGGGTCTGACAGCCCGACTTCTGCCGGATCTGCACTTGTCTGCTTGAGAGCGCCAAGCAGCACCCGCCCCCAGCCGAGCGGCGTGGATTCCAGCTTCAGGGAAATATCCGCAAGGGCGTGACCGCCCAGGTTCCACGCGGGGCAAGCCAGCGCTATCTGGGTATCTGGAGTTTGCAGCGGCCCCTTTGCCGTGATGCGCAACTGGGCGCGTTCGGGCAGCAGCCCGTCGCCATTTGTGGAAGGGGCGGCGGCTGATGCAGGCGCGGATTTTTCAGCAGCGTCTTTTTCCGTATCGGCTTTCTCGCCAAGGCTGGCTTGAATATCCACATCCAGAGGCCCGTCCAGCCAGGAAGAACCTCCGCCAGAGTCCCACTTTGCGTGCCCGGCAAGGCGCAGAGGCCCGGCTTCAAGGCTGATGCTCTCCAGCGCGGCGCTGGCCCCGGCAGCTTGGGCACCGGCGGCGGGAGCTGTAACCCGCGCCGCAAAACCTAGCCGTGCATTGGTGCCCTCACGCAGCAAGGCGGCAAGCGCGCCTGATTCTGCGGGCAGATCACTGGCAGAAGATATTTTTACGGGGGAAGAACTTGCAGAAGAATCAGGGGAAGGGTCAGAAGACCTGCGCAGCATCGAGGCAAGCTCGGCTGTTGCATCAAGTGCAAGGGTTTCGCCCGCGCGAGAGGGGGTGAGAATCACTTTGGCTGTTGATTCCACACCGTAGATTGCCGCACCGCCCACACGCAAAGGGCTATCTTCCGCGCAGGCGATTCTGACCAGCAGAGATGCTTGCGCGCCCTGTGTTCCGGCCACAAGGCTCAGGTTAGCTTCAAGACGGGCAGAGGCAGAAGGCACCCCGCCCAGCAAGGCCTGCGGCAAACGGGCATTGAGGATGTGCAGCCCTTCAAGTCGCACCTGCGGCAACCAGCCGGGCAAACCGCCAAGCGTGCGCAAGGCATCGCCCAGCATGGCGCGCAAGGCCGCCTCTGTCAGGGACGGCGCAGGCGCAGGAACGGGCGCGTCCGGCAGTATGGGCAGGCGCAACAGTTGGGCGTCATTCACATGTACAGAAGCAATACGCACGACCGAAGGCAGGGCGCGCCAGTCCCACTGCAGGCGGCAGTCCGGCAGGCGCATCCACAGGCCGTCACTGTCGAGCAGTTCCAGGCCAAGAGAAAATTCAAAGGGCAAGGAGCCGGAAAGATGGGTAAGGCGTGCCCGTACCCCGGCAGGCGGCGTGCCGGGCTCCGGCGCGGCTTCCATAGCCGTATTGATTTTTTCCGTCAGCCAGCCCTGCACGGATTCGCTGCGCAGGGCTGCGATGGTTGCGGCAAGGGCAACTGCGCACAGCAGCACGCACAGGCCCAGCACCCAGCCTGCGCGGAGCAGCCACTTGCGGCGAGGGCCAAGGCCCCGTCCTGAGTTTTTTTTGTGGCCGGGCTGCCCCGCATTGGGGGAAGCCTTGCCGCCCAGAGCGGCAGATGCGGAAGAAGAGGAAGACGGTGGGGCCGCGCTGTGTTCCTGATCCATCAGAAAGACTGTCCTATGCTGACGTAAATCTGCACCGGGGGATCGCCGTCAATGGGCTGCAAGGGAAAGCCCACATCCAGCCGCACAGGCCCGATGGGCGTATAGTACCGCAGGCCAAGGCCAGCGCCCCAGTTCATGTCGCCGATGATGCGCGGCAGCTCGTCCCTGTAGACCATGCCGCCATCAAGAAAAGGCACAATGCCCACATCTTCGGTAATTTTATAGCGGGCCTCGAGATTGACCACCTGATAGGAACGCCCGCCCAGCGGCTCGTCCTTGTGGTCGCGCGGGCCGAGCGACTGATAGGCGTAGCCCCGCACAGAGCCAGCCCCGCCCGTGTAGTAGCGCAAACTGGCCGGGATTGTGCGCAGCCCGGCGCCCGCAAGCCCCCCGGCCTCTACCCTGCCCGCCAGCACAAGCTTGTCGTCCGGCAGGCCGTCCTTGCGGAAGGGGGCGTAATAGCCGCTGGCAGAAACAACGCCTGTCATGACGTTGAACGATTCGCCGTAAAAACCAGTGTAGGGCTTGACCTTGACCGCAAGCTCCGAGCCGTCGGAAGGATTGAGGATATTGTTGCGCGTGTCGCGCCGCAGACCCACGCGTGGGCCAAAGAATCCGTAGCCCTTGGGATCCTGCTCGTTATCCTTGATGGAGCCGCTTTCGCCCCCAAGCCCCGCGCTGCCCCACCACTGGCGCGAAAGCCGCCGCTCGATGTCGCCGGAACCGCTGCCCGCAATTTTTTCGTAGGCGCTGGTATTTTCCCGCAGTGTGGAGCCTGTGACGAGCAGTTTCTGCTCCCTGTCCATAAAGGCGGGCTTTTCAAACACTGCCTTGAGGCCCTGCGTTTCCGTAGCCAGAGGTGCTGTGAGCGTGAGCTTTTCACCATTGCCAAAGACGTTGCGGTTCTCCCACATGCCTTCCACACCGAGGCCCGTATCCGTATCATACCGGGCGCTGGCCCCCACCGAATGGAAGGGCGCTTCCGCCACAGTCACTTCCAATGGCAGCACGGAGGCGCTTTCGCGCCCTGCGCCCCAGGCGAGATTTTCTTCCAGAGGTTTGACCTGCACGGAGCGGAACAGCCCCAGACCACGCAGCTTGTTGGCGTAATCTTCCACCATGTCCGAATCCCACGGTTCCTCGCCCACATTCCAGGGGGCGAGCCGCTGCACGTATTCGGCGTTCACTTCCTTTGCTCCGCGCACTTCGATGCGGCCCATGAGTGCCGGAGGGCCGGGCCGCACCAGAATGTCGGCGTTGAGCCTGCGGGCCTCGCGGTCAAGGGTGTAGCTGGTATCCGCCACAGCGGCGAGGGGGTAGCCCTGCCGCCGCAAGGATTCTGGCAGGGCATCCACCGCCGCGAGCAGGTCATCGGCGGCAATGGGTTTGCCAATGGCTACACCCGGCAAAACTGTGGGGAAGGACGGCGGGGGCACGGGCTCTGTTTGCAGCCCCCAAAAGCCCACCTCACGCTGCCGGTTGCGAAAAAACTGCGGGATGTCGGGTTCCGGGTCGTAATACACATCGGCGCGGCCAAGGCTGTAGCGCTTGCCCGGCGAAAGAACGAGGTCAACAACAACGGGCGAGGCGTCCTTGTCTATTTGAACGGAAGCAAGGCCGTCATAATAGCCTTGGGAGTGCAGCAGGCTTTGCGCGCTGGCGGTGTCTGCCCTGGCGCGCCTTTCCAGAGCCAGCAGACTGTCTGGCGGCTCCTTGGCAAGCTGCACAAGCTGGCTTGAAGCCTTCATCTGCCCTGCCAGAGAATCCGGGCCGTCCTGCACCTTGATGCGCACCTTGTACGGCACGGGCTTGCCCTGCCAGGCCGTTTCCAGCCCCGGGGGCGCTGGCTGCGGTTCTTCTGCGGGCGCGCGGGCCAGCAAACCGCAGCCACCGGCGCACAGCAGCAAGACCAAGACTGAGAGAGCTCGCAGCAAGGCAAGGTAGTGCGCCCCCCGGGGCCTTGGTTTGCCAAGGTTAAAAATCATGCCTTACTATACGTTGCCACGCCGCATGAATCAAGAACCATTCGCAACTGTTACTTGCAAAAAACTGCCGCTTGGCTAGGATTGGTGCAACAGGCCTTGCAGCCTGCGCAACGCATAACAACAGGAAGAAGTATGAATTACGATCTCTGCCTGCACATGGACAGCAAGGACCCCGCCATTCTGCGCCTTGTTCTTCGTAATGCGGCCAACTATATCAAAGCCCTGCCCGAAGAACGCTTTCAGCTTGTGGTTGTGGCCAACGGCCCCGCCGTCACCCAGTTCGTCAAGGGCAATGAAGAATTCCGCGCCATTGCGGCCCCCTTGCAGGATCAGGGTCTGCGCATTCTGCTGTGCGCCAACGCGCTGGCCGACAACAAGATCGACCATGCCGACATCTGGCCCGGCTGCGATGTTGTGCCCGCCGGTCTTGTGGAAATTGTGCGCCTGCAACGCGAAGGCTTCGCCTACATCAAGCCCTAGGAAGGGTTGCCTTTCTGTGGGCATCTGCGTTGTCTGAGCGCGCTCTACCCTGCGCTTTTTTACTATTGCTTCCGGTCTGGCCGGGGGAGACAGAGCATGGAATGCTTTGGGGAAATTCTCGACATGGTGCGCCGCCAAAACCCCGTGGTGCACAGCATTACAAACTATGTGACAGTCAATGACTGCGCAAATATCATTCTGGCTGCCGGGGGATCGCCCATCATGGCTGATGATGCGGCGGAAGTGGAGCAGATTGTGGGCCTCAGCTCGGCCCTGGTTCTGAATATCGGCACGCTCAACACCCGCACGGCGGCGTCCATGCTGGCGGCGGGCAAACGCGCCAATGCCCTGAACATTCCCGTTGTGCTCGACCCTGTGGGCGCGGGCGCTTCCAGCCTGCGCAACGAAACACTGCGTACCCTGATGCAGGAAGTGCGCTTTGCCGCCATCAAGGGCAACAGTTCTGAAATCCGTTTTCTGGCGGGCGACAAAGCCACGGCGCGCGGCGTTGACGCCGATGAAGGCACGCTCGTTTCAGAAGACAACCTTGCCGCATCGGCCCGTATGGCTATGGACATGTGCGCCGCCACTGGTGCGGTTATCGTCATCAGCGGTCGCATCGACATTGTGGCCCACTCAAAAGGGGCCTGGGCCGTCAGCAACGGCGACCCGCTCATGACGCGCATCACGGGCTCAGGCTGTATGACCGCCGCCGTGGTGGGCTGCTGCGTGGGCGCTGCCCCGACTGAACTGCCGCAGGCCTGCCTGTGCGCCATGTGCTCCATGGGCGTAGCCGGAGAAATTGCCGCAGAAAACATGGGAGCCGTGGGCGGCGGCACAGGCACCTACCGCACCTTGCTGCTGGACGCCATGAGTTCCCTTGACGGCCCCGCCATCACCTGCCGGGCCAATGTGCAGCACATAGCCTGACCTGCGCCAGGGCCAGATACGAATAAAACCCGCTGCCTCTCGACATTTGAGTGGCAGCGGGCTTTTGCAATTCCGGCCTCTGACTGGCAGAAAAAACTTTTAGCGCAGTTTACGGATACATGGGTTACGGCTCTAAATGGGCAGCCGCACAACGCAGAGCACATCGTTGGCGTAGCGCCCATCGCGCTTGAATTCGCGGTAGCCGCGCGAACGCGCGCAACCCACGGCATACAGCACGCCATCCACAGATTCGAGCTGCGAGGCGCATTCGCCCTGTCCAAGAGCCAGCCACTGAGGCCGCAGCTCACAACTTTCGCCGGGATGCATGTGGGCCTCGCTGGCAGCCACAAGGGTTCCGCCCGCCTCGGCAAAAAAGCTTGCGGCCCCGGCAATCACCTCGCCGTCCCCATTCTTGGGCAGGGTGTCGCCCAGCATGTCCGCAAACTGCGGCAGGGAATCAAAAACAATGCCTATACCGCCAACGGCCTGCCCCCCCTGGGGCGCAAACACGGGGGCGCTGTACACGTAGGTGGGCTGCGCAGCGCCCTTGGGATGATACAGCTCTGTCGCGCGGAAGGGCGAAACGGAAAAATCGTCCGAATCCTTGAGCGACAACGTCCGGCGCACATACTCCTCGCCTATCTGCTGCCCGTAAAGGCCACGTTCCCCGGCCTGCGAACAGGCCACCACGGTTCCCCGCGCGTCGTAGAGAAACAGGTTTGAATACACCGTATAATAACTGTTGATGTACTCCAGAATGTCCTCAAGCCGTGAGAGGTCGCCCTTGCTGACGGAGGGCTGTGCAAGGATCCGGCGAAAATCCGGGGTCAGCGCCCACCAGCGGCAGTCGTTGGCGCGTTCGTACAGATTGCGGTCCATTATTTCCACGGTGATGGAGGCCAGGAAGGAGGCATCGTTCAGACGCGAGGCCGTGACCGTTTTCAGCAGGCCATCGGTGAAATAATGGAACTCATGCTCCATCTCGATGCCCATTTTGCGCACGGCATCCAATATGGGCGGCAGAGCCTGAGCGGCGTGGCGCTCGTCTTCCCGCGCGTTGCCGCTTTGACGGGCGGCCATTATCTGCCCGTTGAGCGCCGCCAGCGTCAGATCGCCCATAACATCGCCAGCCTGTTCCTCAATGCTGGTCAACTGGGCGGAAAACCCCGCTTCCCGCCGCACAAGGGCAACATCAAGGCCTTCTGCCGCCTTGCTGGCAAACGCGCTTTGCGCGTTACGCAGCACGTGGGTTTGCCATGCCTGCCCCTCATAGCCCTGATAGCCTTCTGAGGGACGCGAGACCGCCAGAGTTGCCTTGCTGGCATGGGTGGTCACGGCAAAGCTGTCTTCCGGGGTGCGGGCAAAGGTGCGCCCAACGGGAACCATGCGCGTATCGCTGCTGGCAAAGGCCTGGCCTTTTTCGTCCAGCAGCAGGATGACCATATCCTGCGCAAAGCGCGCCATACCTGCAAAGAGGTCTGCGGTTTCACCGTCCATATCAAAGACAAGGCAGAGCACGCCCAGGGGGTCGGCGACGCCTTCGGCCCGGATAGCATGGGAATACACTAGGGCCGACCTGCCATCGGGGGAAAGATCGGTAGGCCGAAAGGTTTCCACAAATTCCTGGGCGGCCAGCGTCTGCCTGACCAGCGGATCGTTTGAGGCGCTCACAGGCCTTTTGGTATCAAGCTGCACGCACACCCGGCCCTGAGGATCAAGTACCAGAATGTCGCGGTACACGCTGTATTTGGAGCGATAGGCCGCAAGCCGGGCGCGTAGCGTGGGCACGTCGAATGCGCCGCTCTGCAAAAAGCCCACAATTTCGCCATCTGTTGCCAGAAAACTCACATCCGCAGTGCGCTCATAAAGATTGCGCTTGATGATGTCCATAACCACCTGGGCTACGGGCGACATTTCGCGCACGGCTTTTTCAAGCAGCTTTTCGCCCAGCATGCTGGTCATGTCCTGCCGCAGCAGGCCAAACGTATCGCGGGTCTTGAAGATGAAATCAAAGAGGGTGGCGGCAATGGCGTTGCAGTTGATCTTGCCCGTGAGGGCGATCCACGTCCATTGCCGTTCCAGTTGAGAAAACACCGTGTGGCATCGCCTGATATCAGGCATAAAGGGAATCAGCTGCTCTACGGCCTCTTTCGTGGACGCATGGGGGTCGCGCACAATCACCTCGCTCGGATTTTCTCTTGGCGCCGCAACGCAGAGCAAAAGAACGGACTATTGATAATCCGTTGCAAATTACAGTAGCTACATCAAAACTCAAGCGGGGGGGCAAAGAACCTGTAAAAAATTTGCATAAAAGTCAATGATACTCTGATTTTTTTTAAAGAGGTATTTTTGCGCGTATCGAGGTTTGTCTTATTAAAAATGATAAGCAACAAACTATGAATTTATTAGCACACAAACAATTAATGACAGTCAAATGCATTCTATACTTTTATATTTAAGCATGTATTCAATACATATAATCAAATTATTATTTGTACTGCGGACAGAGCTGCGCACCATGCCTTATCGACTGTATAATAAAAACTTAAGGGTCTTTGCCTGAAAAGCTTCGCCAATTAGAGCAAAAAATCCTGCCCCGACTAAAAAATTCATGTGCGTGGCGCAAACAGCAACACCCCCGCAGGGCAATGTCCTGCGGGGGTGAATTATCTGAAGGAACGGCAGGGAGCCGTTCGCTGTATTGAGGCTTTAGCTGTTCTTGCGCTTGCCTGCGGTCTGGTAGCGCTTCATGGCCGAAAGTTCGGCCTTGCGCAAGCGGATGGAAAGAGGCGTGACTTCCACCAGTTCATCTTCGCGCACAAAGTGCAGGGCGTGCTCAAGGGTCATTTTTTTCACCGGGGTGAGGGTGACGTTTTCATCCTTGCCCGAAGCGCGCAGGTTGGTGAGCTTCTTTTCCTTGGTGGGGTTCACGTCGATATCGTTATCGCGGTTGTGCTCGCCCACAATCATGCCCTCGTACACCGGGTCGCCGGGTTCCACAAACAGAACGCCGCGCGGCTCAAGGTTAAAGAGGGCATAGGCCACGCCAGCGCCAGCGCGGTCGGCAACGATGGAACCCGTGTAGCGCGTGGGGAAGTCGCCGCGCCATTCTTCGTAGCCTTCCACATAGGAGTTCATGATGCCGGTACCCTTGGTATCGGTGAGGAACTCGTCGCGGTAGCCGATAAGGCCGCGCGAAGGCACGCTGAATTCAAGGCGCACACGGCCCGTGCCGTTGTTGACGCAGTTGAGCATGCGGCCCTTGCGCTGGGCCAGCTTGTCGGTCACCACGCCCATGAACACTTCGTCGCAGTCCACATACAGGCGTTCAATAGGTTCAATGACCTTGCCGTTTTCGTCCTTGCGCAGAATAACTTCGGGGCGGCCAACGGAAAGTTCAAAACCTTCGCGGCGCATGGTTTCGATAAGGATGGCCATTTGAAATTCGCCACGGCCCTTGACCAGGAAGGCGTCGCGGTCTGCCGTGTTTTCCACGCGCACGGCCACGTTGCGCAGGGTTTCCTTGACCAGGCGGTCATAGATGGCGCGGCTCTGCACGATCTTGCCTTCGCGACCGGCAAGGGGAGAGCTGTTGATGCCAAAGCGCATGGCCACGGTGGGTTCGTCCACGCGGATGCGGGGCATGGCGCGGGGGTTGTCGCGGGTGCAGATGGTATCGCCGATGGTCACATCTTCAATACCTGCCAGAACCACGATATCGCCGGGCAGGGCCTTTTCCACTTCCACCACCTGCAATCCATCATACACCTGAAGCTTGGTGGCGCGCAGGGGCTTGGCCTGACCGTCCTCGCCAATGCAGGCCAGGGCTTCCTTGGCGAAAACAGTGCCGTGCATGATGCGGCCCACGGCCAGACGGCCCAGATAGTCGGAATAGTCGAGGTCGGCCACCAGCATCTGGAAAGGCTGTTCGGGGTCGTAGCTGGGGCCGGGGATGTACTTAACAATGGCATCGAACAGAGGCGAAAGATCCTTCTGCTCGTCGTCAATGTTGTTCATGGCCACGCCAGCGCGCCCAATGGCGTACAGCACGGGGAATTCGAGCTGGTGCTCGTTGGCGTCCAGATCGATGAACAGGTCGTAAATTTCGTTGAGCACTTCCTGGGGGCGGGCGTCCTTGCGGTCAATCTTGTTGATGACCACAACCACGGGCAGACCGGCCTCAAGGGTTTTGCGCAACACAAAACGCGTTTGCGGCAGCGGCCCTTCAGAGGAGTCCACCAGCAGGATTGCGCCGGTAGCCATGGAGAGCGAACGCTCCACTTCGCCGCCAAAGTCGGCGTGGCCGGGGGTATCAATGATATTGATCTTGACCCCTTTCCAGTTGACGGCGCAGTTCTTGGCGGCAATGGTGATGCCGCGTTCGCGTTCCAGATCCATTTTGTCCATCACGCGGTCGTCAACCTGCTGGTCGGCGCGGAACACGCCGCCCTGCTTGAACAGACCGTCCACGAGGGTGGTCTTGCCGTGGTCAACGTGGGCGATAATGGCGACGTTACGAAGGGATTCATTGTGCTGCATGGCTTTGTGCCCTTAAAAAACACTAGGTAGTGCGGTTTTGTTCCCCGCCGGGGGGAGATTCCGACTGGCAGCGAAGCTGCGCCAGTTCAGCGCCGGGTGCGGCCGACGCAGGCAGGGGGAAAAACCGGCAGTCGGTATTGTTTGTTCTTTAATGATGTCCGGGCCGCGCTTTTACGCACTTTTCAGAGTTTTGTCACCATGGCGCGGATGAGCCGACCCAGATTTTTGCCCGCCACAGCGGCCACTGCGAGGATTTCTTCCAAGGGGGCCGGGGTCATGCAGTCAGGTAAATTTTTATTGGTCAAACATGAAAGGCCAAGCACGCGCATGCCCATATGACGTGCCGCAATGATTTCAAGTACGGTGCTCATGCCCACGGCATCGGCGCCCCACTGGCGGTACATGCGTGTTTCTGCGGGCGTTTCCATTTCCGGCCCATGCACGCCAATGTATACACCGCGCTCAAGCCGCAGGCCCATTTTTGCTGCGGTTTCCATGGCCATCGCCCGCAAATCCGCGTCCAGAGGCGCGCACATGTCGGGGAAGCGCGGCCCCCACTCTTCAACGTTTATTCCGGTAAGGGGCGAATGCCCGGTGTGGTTGATGATGTCGCTCATGCACATGATGCCGCCTGCATCAAACTGCGGGTTCAGGCCGCCCGCCGCATTGGTGATAACAAGCGTTTTTACGCCCATCTGCGCCATAACCCGCACGCCCATGCAGACCTCTGCCGGAGTGCGCCCTTCATAGAGATGGCAGCGCCCCTGCTGGATGAGCGCATAGCGCCCGATGGAGTCGTCCTCTCCACACGCTCCGGCAAATCGGCCCCATACAAATGCGCCCGCATGCCCTTCCACGCTGGAAACGGGAAAACCCGGCAAGTCGGTATAGGGGATAACAACACGGTCTTGCAGCTTATCTGCCAGAGCAGAAAGCCCCGTACCCAGCACAATGCCCACAGGTGCATCCGCATCGGGCGCGGCCTTGGGGTCAAGCCTGCGCGCCCCCAAGGGCAAGGCCAGAGGCCCCTGCGCGGCCTGAATGGCGTCACGGAGCGCCTTTGCGGCGCGCTGGACATCCTGAAAATTTTGCATAGAATCCCCTCCAGAAAAATACGCTTAGTGGTCTGCTGTCAGGCCGCAATCCGCGCCGCGCGTTCCTTTGCCGCTGCGCGGCTTTTTGTGCCGGACAGCCCCTGCGCGAGTGGATTTTCGCGCCAAAAGCGGGTAAGAGGTGCGGATGCACAGTCTGTATAGCTCGCCAAGCGACACCCCACAAGGGGGGAGCGGGCAACGAAACAGAACCGTAACACCCCGCGATGCAAATCCAAACTCCGGCACACGCCCGCTCCGCCTCATGGGCAATCGCGGCCCTGCCGGGCATAAACCAACACAAAAAAGCGCAATTCAATGAGGGAGACAGGCTTGGACAAAGCTCAGGACAGCATTCCCCTGCAAAAGCACAAAATTCTGGTGGCCAACCGTGGCGAGATAGCCATGCGCATCATGCGCGCCTGCCGCAAGCTGGGAGTGGCCTTTACCGCCATTTTCACGGCTGAAGACGCGGCATCGGGCCATGTGCGCCTGGCGCGCGAACAAGGCGGAGAAAAAAGCCTGTACCGCGTGTCGTCTTACCATGACGCCAACGAACTTATGGCCGTGGCCGACGAGGCGGGCTGCACAGCAGTTCACCCCGGCTACGGTTTTTTTGCCGAGGATTTTCGTTTTGCACGCCGCGTGACCAAACGCGACAGGAAACTTATCTTCATCGGCCCCTCGTGGAAAATCATTCGCGAGCTGGGCGACAAAATCAACACAAAGCGCCTGGCGCGCAGCCTGGGCGTACCTACCGTTCCCGGCTCCGACCGCCCTATCTATGACGAGATGGAAGCCGAACGCATCGCCAAGAGCGTGTTCGAGTTTCAGGATCAGCAGGGCATCACGCGCCCGCTGGTGCTGGTCAAGGCTTCCGCCGGCGGCGGCGGCATGGGCATTGAGGAAGTGTACGACCCGGATCAGTTCCGCTCGGTCTACCGCCGCATCCGCAGCTACGCCCTGCGCCAGTTCAAGGATGAAGGCGTGCTCATCGAGCAGCGCATCACCGACTTCAACCACCTCGAAGTACAGGTTGTTTCTGACCGCTCCGGGCAGAACCCCGTGCACTTCGGCACCCGCAACTGCTCCATCCAGTCCACTGGCCGCCAGAAGCGCATTGAGATCGCCCCGGGCTTTGCACCCGAGGAACTCAAGTACACCTTCGATGCGGGCAAGGTGCTGCGCGATATTGTTGACTACTCCCTCACCATGGCCCGCAAGGTGGGCTACGACAACGTGGGAACCTGGGAATGGATTGTGACCCGCAAGGGCGAGCCCTTCCTGATGGAAGTGAACACGCGCATTCAGGTGGAAAACGGCGTGTCCGCCCGCATTTCAAAGGTGGGCGGCAAGGGCGATGTGGACCTCATTGCCGAACAGATCCGCATTGGCCTTGGCGAGCCGCTGGGCTATGGGCAGTCGGACATCACTTTTGAAGGTCTGGGCATTGAATACCGCCTGATCGCCGAAGATCCGGACAGCAACTTCACCCCCTGGGTGGGCCGCATAGAAAAATTTGCCTGGAAAGACCAGCCATGGCTGACCATGCTCACCCATGTTCCGACAACTGAGCCTTACGAAATTCCCACAGAATTTGACCCCAACCTGGCTCTTGCCATCATCTGGGGCAAGGATATTGAGGAAGCCAAGGCCCGCGGCCTTGAATTTCTTGGGGATCTGCGGCTGGAAGGACACAATGCCTCGGGCGAGGAACTGAAGTCCAACGTCAACTTCCTTGCGGCCAACACAGAGCGTATTTTGCGCTTCTGACCGGGACCAGCCCATGAGCACGGCACCGTCCACACATCTGGCGCAGGTTTCCGCAGACTGCGGAATCTCCTGCCCCGCGACCGGGGCGCAAACGTTACGCCCGCAGGATGGACGCATGCCGGCAGACAAGCCATTGGCCGCCCGGAATTCCGGGGATTTCGCCTACCTAAAAAAACCAGTCTAGCTGGCCCCAATATACTATGGACAACAACATCGAAAAACGCATCCAGAGTCTGCGCGACAGACTTACCTATCTGGTGGACATATTCGCCGGCAAGCACAAGGACAACGCCGACCTGCTTGAAGAAAAGCTGACCGCCTTCACTGCGCGCGTCCGCTCCGGCAATGTGGAAGATCCCTATGCCGAACTTGCCACGGTAGAAGACCTTTTCAACTATGTGGAACGCCGCCTAGAGGGCAGCATCACGCCCATGGACAAGGTGCGCATTGTGCGCCACTCCCAGCGTATCTGCCTGCGCGACATACTTGAAAACGTCTACGACAACTTCACCGAAGTGGGCGGCCAGGACGAGCACAGCCTCGACCCCAGCATGCTCATTGCCCGCGCGGTCATTACCCGCCGCCGGGGCAAAAAGGTCTACACCCAGTCCGTCATGGTTATCGGGCAGGAAAAGGGCCACGGCGCGGAATTCCGCAACGGCGGCTCGGTCAAGCCCTGGGGCAACGCCAAGGCGCAGCAGTACATGCGCGTGGCCGAGACCGAAGGGATACCTGTCCACACCTACATCTTCACGCCCGGCTCGTATCCCATTGAGGATTACCCCGGCGCGGCGCAGCAGATCGCCCGCAACATCTACAGCATGGCTGGCCTGCGCGTGCCCGTTATCGCCGTTATTTCCGAAGGCGGCTCCGGCGGCGCGGAAGCCATCGGCCTTGCCGACAAGCGCCTGATGCTCTCGCACGGCTACTATTCGGTTATTTCACCCGAAGGTGCCGCCGCCATTGAAGGTCGCATCAAGGCTGGCCAGCGCGCCACGCCCGAGCTGATTGAAAGCTGCGCCACCAACCTCAAGATGACTGCGCAGGACAACCTCAAGTTCGGCTACATCGACCGCGTGGTGCAGGAGCCGCCTCTGGGCGCGCGCCCCTGGCACTTCGACTTTTTCCGCAGTCTGCGGCAGGAAGTGCTGCGCGCCACCGATGAAGTGGTGATCTCCACACGTACCATGCCCGGCCTCAAGGGCCTGGCCCTGGCCCGTGTGCGCAAGCCCGATGCCAACCTGGACGAAATGTACACCCGCTGGGGTCTGACCTCTGCCGCCAAGGACAGGCTGCGCGAACGCCGCCAGCAAAAGTTCCTGCGGCTCTCGCGTCAGGCAGCGCGCGACAGGCGTCCCTTCTTTACCAAGATGGCCGTTGCCACCTGGGACTGGCTCACCAAGCCGTGGGTCAGCTTCAAGTACGATTTCTACCGCAAGCACCAGATGCGTATCCGCACCTTTATGGAAGAAATCGACAACGAGTGGGAAGTGTTCAAGAGCCGCCTGCTGGCCCCCTGGCACAAGCTCACCCGCAAGTTGCCCAGCGCCAAGGCCGAAAGCAGCAAGGTCAAGGAACTGACCGCCCTGTCCACGTGGTCGGACGACGGCCGCCGCAGCCGGTGGAACTACATTTCGCCGCGCTACAAGACTGACCGCGCCATCACCTGCCCCAACAGCGCCGCCTATGGCTGCCTTGACCTGTGGGGGCCTGACCTCTTTGCCGAATTCGCAGGCGTGTGCAGCCACTGCGGCTACCACTTTCCCATGGAGCCGGAATGGTATGTGAAGAACGTCTTTGACCTCGGCTCGGTCTTTGAATTCAACAGCGAGATTGAAGCGGGCAACCCCCTTGATTTCCCCAACTTCGGCGACCGCGTGCTCGACGCGCAGAAGAAAACAGGGGCCAAGAGCGGCTGCATGACCTTTGAAGCCCGCATAGACAATACCAAGATGGTCGTAGCCATGCTCATGGGCACCTTCCGGGGCGGCTCCGTGGGCGCGGCAGAAGGCTACAAGTTTGTGGAAGCCGCCCAGCGCGCCGCCAAGAAGCGTTATCCCTTCCTGGCCTATGTGCACGGCACGGCGGGCATCCGCATTCAGGAAGGTACGCACGGCGTTATCCAGATGCCCCGCTGCACAGTGGCGGTGCGCCGCTACATTGAATCCGGCGGCCTGTACATGGTGCTGTACGACACCAATTCCTTTGCCGGGCCGGTGGCCAGCTTCCTCGGCTGCTCGCCCTACCAGTTCGCGGTGCGCTCGTCCAACATCGGCTTTGCCGGGCCGGGCGTTATCAAGGAAACCACGGGCATGGACATCCCGCCCAAGTACCACCGCTCGTACCGCGCCCTTTCGCGCGGGCACATTCAGGGCATCTGGGACAGAAGGGAAGTGCGCGCCAACCTCAAGCAGGCTCTGCTGACCATTGGCGGCAGAAACCTGTATTACAGATAGCGCCCACTGCGTAGAAAAACGACAAATATTCCGAGCGACGCGGCGACCGGGAACAATCCGGCCGCCATGCGCCGGAGGTTAGGGGGCAGCAGCCCCACCAGCCGGAGCGTCGCCAATATATAACGTTAACGGACCCAAGCATGATAAACATATCTGCACTGCTGGACGAAATAAAGGCTTCGCCCTACCGCGAAATAGTCATCAGCACGCCCCACACGGGCAAGGTGACCTTTGCGGTCATAAAACAGGGCGACAAGGTTGTTGGCCCGCAGGGCCAGTGGAAGGAAAAGCCCGGGACGCTCATTGCCACGCTTGAGCGCGAGCGCAATCCCAAATCCATCTGCGCCAACGAAAAAGGCGAAATCAGCCTTCTGCACACCGAGCTTGAGGGCACCTTTGTGGAGGCAGGCACCCCCCTTGCCGTGGTGCGCCACATGCTCACCCGCGCAGAGGTGGAACGCATCCTGCTCAAAAAAGCCCTGCATCTTTTTGTTGCGCCCGAGCGGGCCAAGTACTACTTCACACCTGAGGTGGACAAAAAAATCCGCGCGGCTGATTCACAGTCGGTGGCCGTGCGCGAAGGCATGGAACTGCTCATCATGTCGCGCATGAAGCGCGAGGTGCCGCTGGTCTATACTGGGCCTGCGGGCGTTATCTATGCCGTCTACTTTACCTATAACGAAAATATCGACGCCGGAGCGCCCCTCATCGGCGTATGCCCGCAGGATCAGCTTCCCGCCATTCAGGAAGTCATCATGCGTGTGCAGACCGAATGGACTGAAAAAGACTAGGCTCTCCTGCCAGCACTGACCGTGGGCCTGGAG
This sequence comes from Pseudomonadota bacterium, assembly GCA_023419375.1. Lineage (GTDB taxonomy): Bacteria > Desulfobacterota > Desulfovibrionia > Desulfovibrionales > Desulfovibrionaceae > Desulfovibrio. Next base: position 106,614 of record JAEZYD010000006.1, on the reverse strand, counting down.
CATGCTGCCGTAAGCAGCGGGTCTGGGCGCGGCAAACTCGCATATGGGCGGCCCGCCGCCAAGGAGCACCTATGGGCAATGCACTGCAAATCCGCGTGAGCGCCGTCACCTGGAACGAAGACCTGCTGGAAAAACTCTGGCCCAAACTTACAGAGCTGGCCTTCAGCGTTCCCATCAAACACGAAAAACATGGCGTGCTTGAAATGGTGAAGGCGCTGGATGAAGGATTGCAGTTTCTGCCCTGGTCGCCAGCCCGCCGCAAGGCCCTTGGCCCCGGCATTCTTGAAGCCGCGAGGCTCAAGGCCGAACTGGAAGCGGCCCTTGCCGAATGGCAGCCGCGCGAAGCCAACAAGCTGAGCGACGCCATAGAAGACGTACTGGATCAGCTCGAAAAGGCCTTTGTCGCCTGAGTCTGAAACTTGAATACCACCTTGGAGCATCACCATGCTGAATAAAGTAATGATTATTGGCCGTCTGGGCCGCGACCCCGAGCTGCGGTACACCCAGAGCGGTTCGCCCGTTGCCACCCTGAATGTCGCCACCGACGAATCCTACACCGACCGTGACGGCAACAAGGTGGATCGCACTGAATGGCACCGCGTTTCTGTTTTTCAGCGCCAGGCGGAAAACTGCGCCAACTTCCTTGCCAAGGGCAGCCTGATCTATGTGGAAGGCAGCCTGCAAACCCGCAAGTGGCAGGATCAGCAGGGACAGGATCGCTATACCACTGAGATCAAGGCCCAACGCGTGCAGTTTCTTGACCGCAAGGGCGGCGATGCCCCCCGTGAAGGCGGCGGTGGCCGCGGCTTTGAAGACGACTACGGCGCGCCCGCTGCTGCAGCAGCTCCGCGCGGCAATGCCCCGCGCGGTGGCCAGGGCGGACAGGGCGCGCAGGGCGGACGCGGCGGTTACGCCCCCCAGGGCGGCAACCGCAAGCCGCAGCCCATGGACGAAGATCTCGGCCCGGCCTTCCCTTCCGAAGCCTCCAACATGGACGATGTGCCGTTCTAGGGGCTGATTCCCTACGATTAATGACCGCAAGGCGTGGATGTACATCCACGCCTTTTTTGTTGATTCAGGTTTGACGCAGGCCTCGGCATGGAGGTTGAGAAAAATTTCCCCCAGCCTGCGAATTTCTCTCCAGGCAAACAGTTCTTCGCCCTATTTCGCTGCCCGCAAGCAATCACGCCCGTTCGCGCAAGATAGCCTAGCAAAAGACTTTGCGAAAAAAAGCGCACTTTCACATGATTTTTCGGGTTCAGGCACATTTTTATTCTGAATCCCCCTTCTCTTTTTGCGCGATTCAGCGTATAGGTGTCGGTGAATTTTCCGTATTACCCGCTGTGGCTGTGGTTTTTTTGGCGAGTAGTCAGGAAAAGTTTTAAGAGGTAGTTGACTTTTTGTTAGATTATTCACAAGATGCGAACTGAACGCTGCCCTTCCGCATGGCGACGCGGCCACGGAAGGATGCCCACATAACTAAAACACGGAGGATTTCGCAATGTCCAAGCTGGTAGCTCCTCATGGCGGTAAGGGTCTGGTCTGTTGCCTTCTGGAAGGTAAGGCCTTGGATGACGAGAAGAAAAAAGCCGCAGGCCTGAAGCAGATCGAGATTTCTTCCCGCGCCAAGGGCGACCTGATCATGATGGGCATTGGCGGTTTCTCGCCTCTGAACGGCTTCATGAACAAGGCCAACTGGAAGAGCGTCTGCGAAAAGATGACCCTTTCTGACGGCACCTTCTGGCCCGTGCCCGTTACCCTGGATGTTCCCGCTGCTGACGCCAAGGCCCTCAAGGTCGGCGAAGAAGTGGCCCTGGTTCGCAAAGGCGAAATCATGGCTACCATGAAGGTCGAAGAAGTCTATGAAATGACCGAAGCCGACAAGAAGTGGGAATGCGAACTGGTGTTCAAGGGCACTGGCCCTGACTCCGAAAAGTTCTGGGAAGTGGCCCCCGCTGACCACCCCGGCGTGAAGATGGTTCTGGCTCAGAACGAATTCAACGTTGCCGGTACCGTTAAGGTTCTTTCGCAGGGCGAATTCCCCGAAAAGTTCCCCGGCGTGTACATGACCCCTGCTCAGCTGCGCGCCAAGATGGACGAACGCGGCTGGCAGAAGGTTGCCGCTCTTCAGCTGCGCAACCCCATGCACCGCTCGCATGAATACCTGGCCAAGATCGGCGTGGAAGTGTGCGACGGCGTGGTTATCCACTCCCTCGTGGGCTCCCTGAAGCCCGGCGACATCCCCGCCGAAGTGCGCGTGAAGTGCATCGACACCCTGGTTGACAAGTACTTCGTGAAAGACTTCGTCATTCAGGCTGGTTACCCCCTGGACATGCGTTATGCCGGTCCCCGCGAAGCCCTGCTGCACGCCACCTTCCGCCAGAACTACGGCATCAACAACCTGCTGGTTGGCCGCGACCACGCTGGCGTGGGCGACTTCTACGGCATGTTTGAAGCTCAGGAAATCTTCCGCAAGATCCCTGTGCCCGCCGAAGAAGGCAAGCGTCTGCTCTGCGACCCGCTGAACATTGACTGGACCTTCTACTGCAAAAAGTGCGACGGCATGGCCAGCATGCGCACCTGCCCCCACACCAAGGAAGATCGCGTCATCCTGTCCGGCACCAAGCTGCGCAAGATGCTCTCCGAAGGCGCGGAAGTGCCGGATCACTTTGGCCGCGCCGAAGTGCTCGTCATCCTGCGCGAATACTATGCCAGCCTGACCGAAAAAGTTGAAATCAAGATGCAGCGTGCGGCCTCCGGCTCCACCATGTAAGCTTGACCGCAGCAACACAACGCGAGAGGACGCCCGAAAGGGCGTCCTTTTGTTTTAGCTGCATCCCCATACGTTCCAGCTGTTATGCTCCCCATGTGGCCTGGGCCTGCCGAACTGGGCACAGTGCGAGCCCTTGCCGTATGTGAGCTGAAATGACTGTGCACGTCATACCTTTGCCACATCCCCTGCAATATACGTTTGCACAGCCCCGCATTGCCGCGCAACCAAGATGCAGCAGAGATGGGGCCGCGCTTTACGAAAAAGCAAAAACAGCCTATAACCTGAAACGAGTTGCATGAAATCGCGGCTACAGCCCGATGTTTCGGCGGGCCTGATGAAGGTCAGTACCGGGCCTGTCGCGCTATTGCTGCACCAGCCGAAAAGCTATTACATCCACAGGTACCTATGAACCGAACCCATCAATTATTTCCCGGCATTCTGAGCATGGCCGTTCTGGCTGCGGCCTTCTGTATCTGGAGCGCCTTTGGCAACGAAGTGAACCTGTGTGTAACTTCGGGCTGCGCACTGTTTCAGGATACATCCGTTGCGGGCATATCGCTTTGGTGGGCTGGCGGGGTCATGTTCACGCTGCTTGCCGCAGCAGCCTTGATGGGTGCGGCCCAATTGGGCCTGATTCTGGCGGGTTTGGCCCTTCTGGGTGATATCGGCCTTCTGCTGCTCATGGCGGTCACGGCCCCTTGCGTGAGCTGCCTTATAGTGGCCTGCTTTTTTGCCATGATCTACGCTGGTTTTCGGCAGGCGGCGCAGCGCAGCCGCTCCGGCCTTCCGACAGACAAACCCGGCCGCTCACTTTTGCTTGTTCTCTGGGCTTTGCTGTTCATCGTCAACGCCGGTACCGCCCTGCGCACCCAGGCGGACGTGTGGGCCATCACCGACAACAGCAACGAAGCCAGCGTACGCATGTTTTTTTCTCCCTCCTGCCCCAGCTGCCAGGAAGGCATCGCCCTTCTTTCCGGCCATGTGGATGTGGCCTTCTACCCTCTGGCAGAAAACGAAGCTGATATTCATACCGTCGCGCGTATGCTGCGCCTTATGGACAATGGCGCAAGCCTTTCTGAAGCCCTGACCAAGGCAAAGGACATTGCTGCGCCGACGGGCATGGCCGCCACCGCGCCCGATATGCTCTTGCTGCGCCTGCGTATGCTGCGCAACAAGGCCCATGTGTTCATGGCCGGTTCGCAGACTGTTCCCTTTTTTGAATACCACGGCTTGCCCGCCATGCTGAAAAAGAATACCAAGCAGCAGGCAGGTCAGGCTTCTTTGCCCCAAGCCTCTACTCCCCCCCCGGCAACAGGCAGTGCAGACTTGCCGCTCGACCCGCAAGTAGCTGGTCAGTGTTCTGGCACAACGCCCTGCCCCTAGGCAAAATCGATTCCAGTTCTTTTTGCCACCGGCGCAGGAACTGCACGGGTCGATTTAGCCTGCTCAGGCGCGGCCTTAAACTGCCCTGGCTTATCGCCTCCATCGGGGCCTTGTGCAAAAAATGACAAACCTTGCGTTTTAAAAGCGCATAGGGGCTTGACGCCCTTTGCGCTTACTATTTATATGAGAGAGCCTTAGACAAAAGGGCACGGGGACAGAATGAAAGCAATCGACGTGTTTCGTAAACACAAGAGCGAGATGGTGCGTCTATGGACAGACTCCGTATTCGACACCTATCCATTTGAAACAACTGGTTTTCTTCGCACAAAAGACGACCCCTTCGGCAATCCTGTAGCAAACATGACCAAGGAAGCCGCAGGGGCCGTGTACGATGCAGTTACCGGCGAATCCGTGGAAGTGGCCCAGACCCGCAAGGCAATGGACCGCTTTATCAAGTTGCGGGCAGTGCAAAAATTCTCCCCCAGCCAGAGCCTGGCGGTGTTCAGCCTCATGAAACCTCTTCTGCGGCAACACGTCATGCCTGAACTTATGGCCCAGGACGACCTGGCGGCCTACCTTGAGACCGAATCGCGCATCGACAGCCTGACGCTCCTGGCCTTCGACATGTATATGGAAGACCGGGAAATTCTGGCTGAGTCGCGCATTACGGAAATACGCAACCAGCACGCCCAACTGGCGCGCTGGGCGCAACAACTGGAAAGCGGAGCCGTTCCTTCCGGGGACGACCGCTGACATTCCGCGTTCATTAGGCCGTAGGGCCTGACCGTGGGCTTTGCAGCATGCGGGCCAGAGATCTCTCAAATCCCGTGGTGGGCTTTTGAGGCAACTTTAGTGGAAGTGAGGTAGGGAATGTTCAATTCATTACTGCTGGTGCTGCTCATAGGAGCCATCGCCTGGGCGGGAGCGGCCATAGGGCTTGCGGGCCTGTTCGGCGTGGCGCTGCCTTATGTGGCAGTAGTCGTGTTCATCGCCGGTGTCGTCTGGCGCATGGTGTACTGGGCCAAATCGCCCGTGCCCTTCTGCATCCCCACCACTGGTGGGCAGGAGCAGTCGCTTGACTTCATCAAGCAGGCAAAAATCGACTGTCCCAGCACAACTTGGGGTGTTGTGCAGCGCATGTTTCTGGAAGTGTTCTGCTTCCGTTCGCTGTTCCGCAACACTGTTGCGGAAGTAAGGGAATTTGATCCCGTCAGCAACGGGCCGCGCACCATTTATTATTCCTCCAAGTGGCTGTGGGTCTTTGCCCTGCTGTTCCACTACTGCTTCCTGCTGGTTTTTATCCGTCACTTCCGTTTCTTTATGGAACCCGTGCCTTCCTGTATTCGCTTTCTGGAAAGCATTGACGGCATCATGCAGTTTGGCTCGCCCCGCTTCTTCTGGACGGGCGGCCTGTTGCTGGTAGCGCTGCTGTTCCTTCTGGGACGCCGCCTGTTCAACGAGCGCCTGCGCTACCTTTCGCTTGCCAACGATTACTTCCCCCTGTGGCTGATCATCAGCATTGTGGGCACCGGCATCTGCCTGCGCTATTTCGACAAGACCGAAATCGCCCAGGTCAAGATTTTCGTCATGGGCCTGACCCACTTTGCGCCTGTGGCGACCACGGGCATCAACGCCCTGTTCTTCACGCACCTTACTCTGGTCTGCGTACTGCTGATTTACTTCCCCTTCTCCAAGCTCATGCACATGCCGGGCGTGTTCTTCAGCCCCACGCGCAACATGGCGAATAATTCCCGCCGCGTGCGCCACATCAACCCCTGGAATCCGCCCAAGCAGTACTTCACCTACGCCGAGTACGAGGATACCTACCGCGACGCCATGGCCGATGCCGGGCTGCCGCTGGAAAAGCAACCCGAAAAGGCCGCCGAGTAAGGAGTTTCCACGATGGCAAAATTACCTACGCCGCAAATGCTTGTGTCCAGCCGCCCGGCCTTTCCCGCCCAGGACTGGCTTGACACCAAGCCCGAATTTACACCGGGCAGCTTCTGCTATCCGGCCAAGAAAGAGACCATGGAACTTCTGCACATGCCCAATCCCCACGAATGGGATCCGGCGGCAGAAGACTGGAACCTGCCCGAAAACTGGGAACAGATTCTCTGCGACGCTTTTGAAGAACGCCTTGAAAAGCACCGTTCGCTCAAGCTGTTCATGGATATCTGTGTGCGTTGCGGCGCCTGCGCCGACAAATGCCACTTCTTCCTGGGCACCAATGATCCCAAAAACATGCCCGTGCTGCGCGCCGAGCTGCTCCGTTCGCTCTACCGCCGCGACCACACCATGCTGGGCAAGATCCTCGGCAAGAAAGTGGGCGCTCGCGGCTGGGACAAGGAAGTAGTGAAGGAACTCTTCTACTACGCCTACCAGTGCACCGAATGCCGCCGCTGCTCGCTCTTCTGCCCCTACGGCATCGACACGGCGGAAATCACCGCCATCGTGCGCGAACTGCTGCACGAAGTGGGCCTGGGCATCCACTGGATCATGGATCCGGTCAAGAACTGCAGCTTCACCGGCAACCACCTTGGCATCAAGCCCCACTCCTTTGTGGAAATCGTGGAAATGCTGGCCGATGACTGCGAAACCATCACCGGCATCCGTCCCAAGACGCCCTTCAATGAAAAGGGCCACGAAATCCTGTTCATCACGCCCTCCGGCGACGTATTTGCCGACCCCGGCATCTACACCTTCATGGGCTATCTGATGCTCTTCCACGAGCTGGATCTGGACTACACCTTCTCGACCTACGCTTCGGAAGGCGGCAACTTCGGCTCCTTTACCACGTTCAACATGGCAAAGAAGCTCAACGCCAAAATGTACGCCGAAGCCGAACGTCTGGGTTCCAAGTGGATTCTGGGCGGCGAATGCGGCCACATGTGGCGCGTGATCAACCAGTACATGGACACCTACAACGGCCCGTCGCCCGCGCACATGACGACGCCTGTTTCGCCTTACACGGGCACGGTGTTCCAGAACGCGGCTTCCACCAAGATGGTGCACATTGCCGAGTTCACGGCTGACCTGATCCACCACAACAAGCTGAACCTCGACCCCAGCCGTAACGACCATATCATCACCACCTTCCATGACTCGTGCAACCCTGCGCGCGGCATGGGCCTGCTTGATGAACCCCGCTACGTGCTCAACGCCGTGTGTAACAACTTTGTGGAAATGCCCGAGAACACCATCCGCGAGCAGACCTTCTGCTGCGGCGCCGGTTCCGGCCTCAACACAGAAGAAATCATGGAACTGCGCATGCGTTCCGGCATGCCGCGCGGCAATGCCCTGCGCTATGTGCAGGAAAAGCACGGCGTCAACCACATGGCCTGCGTGTGCGCCATTGACCGCGCCACCCTGCCCCCGCTGGCCAATTACTGGGCGCCCGGCGTCAATGTAAGCGGCCTGCACGAACTGGTGGGCAATGCCCTTGTGATGAAGGGCGAATGCAAGCGCACCATGGATATGCGCCAGGAAGACCTGCCCAACGTGGTAGAGGATGATGACGCGCCCGAGGCGCAGGGGGAGGGTCAATAGATGTATAACTCCAAAGCAGTAATTCTTGGGATCATTATCTTTGTGGTCCTGTTCACCTCCCCGTTCTGGGCAAGCATGCTGGGCAAGAGCTATACCAGCACCGGTATTGCGCTGCCCAAGAATGAAAAAGAGTGTGTGGAAAATGTGGATTTCATGCGCGACAAGCACATGCAGCTGCTCAACGAGTGGCGTGATGAAGCCCTGCGCAACGAAAACCGCACCTATGTGGCATCCAACGGCAAAAAGTGGACCATCAGCCTGCAGAACACCTGCATGAAGTGCCACACTGACTACAAGGGATTCTGCGAAAAGTGCCACGTGGCCAACAGCGTTGATCCCTATTGCTGGACCTGCCACATCATTCCCCAGGGGAGCAAGTAATGAACAAGAGCAGAAGAAGCTTTCTGAAAGTGGCGGGGCTTTCTGCCTGTGCCCTGAGCAGCGGGTTGGCTGGCCTTGGCGCCTTGTCCGGCGTTGCTCAGGCCAAGATTGCCCCCGGTCACTATGAAAAAGGTGCCAACGCCCTGCACGCCAAGCGCTGGGCCATGGTTATCGATACGCGCCAGTTCAACGGCCCCAAGGACTACGAACCGCTGATCGAAGCCTGCCATAAATTCCACAACGTCCCGCACGTTCCGGGCGATCAGAACATCAAATGGTTCTGGCTTGATTCGTTCGAGCACACCTTCCCTGATGAAATGAACGCCTTTTTGGACAAGCGCCGGGCCGAAGCCAGCTATCCGCTGCTGTGCAACCACTGCACCAATCCGCCCTGTGTGCGCGTTTGCCCCACGCAGGCCACCTACAGGATGGAAGACGGCATTGTGGCCATGGACTACCACCGCTGCATCGGCTGCCGTTTCTGCATGGCCGGCTGCCCCTACGGCGCGCGTTCCTTCAACTTCAAGGATCCGCGCAAGTTCCTGGCAGATCCCGTGCCCAATCCGGCCTTCCCCACGCGCATGATCGGCGTGGTGGAAAAATGCACCTTCTGCGCCGAGCGCCTGGCCGTTGGCCAGTTGCCCGCCTGCGTTGAAGCTTCTGGCGGCAAGATTCTCTTCGGCGACCTGGAAGACCCCAATTCAACGGTGCGGCAGGCTTTGTCCGCCAACTACAGTATCCGCCGCAAGCCCAACCTGGGCACGCAGCCCGGCGTTTACTACCTCATATAGGGAGGACAGGCCATGGTTGAAAAATTGCTCGAAGGTCCCAAGACCTACTACTTGTGGCTGCTCTTCCTGCTCTGCGTGATCGCAGGCTGCGGCATTGTGTATCTGGATCAGCTCCAGAACGGTCTCTCCGTGACCGGCATGAGCCGCGACGTTTCGTGGGGGCTGTATATTTCGCAGTTCACCTACTTCGTCGGCGTTGCCGCCTCAGCCGTTATGCTGGTGTTGCCCACGTACTTCCACCACTATAAAAAATTCAAGCGCATGATCATTTTTGGCGAATTCATGGCCGTTGCGGCCGTGGTCATGTGCGCCCTGTTCATTGTGGTTGACCTTGGGCAGCCCCAGCGCATGCTCAACGTCATGCTGCATCCCACACCCAATTCCGTCATGTTTTACGACATGCTGGTGCTCATCGGCTACCTTGGCCTGAACATCATCATCGGTTGGGTGACCCTTGAAGCCGAACGTCACGAAATCGATCCCCCGAAATGGATCAAGCCCCTCATCTATCTTTCGATTCTGTGGGCCTTCTCCATCCATACGGTGACCGCCTTCCTGTACGCTGGCGTTCCTGGCCGCCACTACTGGCTTACCGCCATCATGGCTGGCCGCTTCCTGGCTTCCGCCTTCTGCTCCGGTCCTGCCATCCTGATGCTGCTCATGCTCCTGCTGCGCCGCCTCACCGGCTTTGACGTGGGCAAGGAAGCCGTGAAGACCCTGACCACCATCATCGTGTACGCCATGTGCGTGAACGTGTTCTTCTTTGTGCTGGAACTGTTCACGGCCTTCTACAGCAACATTCCCGGCCACATGGAGCCCATCCACGTTCTGTTCTTCGGTCACGGCGGGCACCTGCTGTGGGTGAGCTACTGGATGTGGGCTGCGGTTATCATGGCCTTTGGTTGCCTGGCCATTCTTATTCCGCCCAAACTCCGCACGCACCCCACGCTCATGCCCATTGCTCTGGCAATGCTCGTGGCTGCTTCGTGGATCGACAAGGGTCTTGGCCTTCTGATTGGCGGTTTCACCCCCAACATGTTTGAAGCCATCACCCCCTACATGCCCACCGGCAAGGAAATTGCCGTGGCCCTTGGCGTATACGCCGTGGGCGCGCTGGTAGTCTCCCTGCTCTGGCGGATTGCGCTTGGCGTGAAAAAAGAAGTGAACCACTTCTCTGACTAACCGTCAGGCATGTGTACTCAAACGCCCCCGCGTCGTTGACGCGGGGGCGTTTTGTCTTGCTGGCTGGTCTGTCGACGTATGGCCGCAAGCCGTGCAGATAATGCCCCAGCGTAACCGTAAGGGCATTTCTTCAACCGCAAGCTTGACTCGCACCCATGCTCGCGGGCATAGTATCAGCCATTCCCCGTTATTTAATTCGCAAGGAGCCATGGATGCATCAAGCGCTCAAAGACGCCATAACCATAAGCAAAACACTGTTGCGCAACGGCTATGACGCTCATGTTATCAACGCCCCCTTGCAGGAGCACCTGCTGGAAAACGCCACGCAGCCCACTGTGGATATTGCCTGCGAGACGGATCTCGATACGCTTATCAAGCTTTTTCCCAAGGCAGTGCCGCAGCACGACAAGCGCGCTCTGGCAACGCTGGAAGAAAACGGCTTTGTCTTCTGTTTTTACCCTCTGGAAGTAGCTGCTGCCGGGCACCCGGAACTTTCCCTGCTGCGCATCACGCCCACCATGATGGACAGGATGCCCCATGAGGAACAGCTCAAGCTGCGCATCACGGGCTTTGGCAGCCCTGAAACCACGCAGGATGCCTACGACGGCTTTGAAGACGTCAAGGGCGGCGCTATCCAGCTTGCGGGCCTTCCGGATGAAACCCTGCGCCACAATTACCTGCTGGCGGTACGCGCCCTGCGTTTTGCAGCCAATTTTGACCTGCCCATCGAGCCCAACACATGGCTTGCCATTGTGCGCGCCTCAAGCCGCGTGCTTGATTACGTCCCGGCTACGGACATCATGGACGAATGGCGCAAGGTTGCTGCCGAATCCATGTACCGTTTCGTGCGCCTGCTCTTTGATTCGCATATCCTTCAGGGCCTTATCCCTGAAGTGGCCTCCCTTTCCTGCCTCACCCAGATGCGCAACAAGGAAGGCGATACGGAAAACGTGTTTGAACACACGCTTGAGTGCATGAAGCACTACCCCGAAGAGGATTTCCACTACGACTGGCTTGGCACCATGGCCATGCTGTTCCACGATGTGGGCAAGCTCTACACCGGCGAATATTTCGACGGCATCTGGACGTACTACCAGCACCACCGCGTGGGCGCCAAGGTAACGCGCAAGATACTGCGTCGCCTGCACTTTGCACAGGAAGATATCGATCTGCTGTGCCATCTGGTGCGCCACCACATGCGCTTCCACTTCATGATGACCGACAGGGGCATTCGCCGTTTCAAGGCGCTGGACGACTACCCCCGGCTTATCGCCATGGCCAGGGCCGACCTCAAGGCCCGCGACGGCATCCTCACTTCGTTCAACCACAATATGAAGTATCTGGATCGCGCGGAAACGCCGGAACAGATGCTGGAACCGCTGCTGAACGGCAATGAGATCATGAGCGAAACCAAGCTGTCGCCCGGACCGCTGGTGGGCATTATTCGCGATGCCCTGCTGCAGGCCCAGATTGCTGGCGAAGTTACTGATGTTGAATCCGCTGTGGCCTTTGTGCGCGACTACGCGCGCAAGTCCGTGGGATAACCAGCCAACCGCCTATGCTGACACTATGGGCGTTCCTTTGGGAACGCCCTTTTTTGCTTGTTTGCAGCGCATAAACACGGTTTTGCCTACACGGAAATTTCTTGCCCATCAGCGCCAAACATCGTAGTTCAACTGCCAGTACACATCATATCTGCACTATAAAACCTTATCTAATTCCGGCAGAACATATGACCAATCTTCTCAATCTGACCCTTCCCGAACTGGAAACCTGGCTTCAAACCGAACTGGGCGAGCGCAAGTTCCGCGCCATGCAAATTTGGCAATGGCTGTGGCAACGCATGGTCCGCGACTTTGAATCCATGACCAATATTTCAAAAGACTGTCGCGAAAAACTGACTGCCAAGGCGGTCATTGTCTGGCCCGAGGTTGTCACGGTAGAAAAAAGCCAGGACGACACCACAAAATTTCTGCTGCGCCTCGAAGATGGGGCGTTGGTTGAAACAGTGCTCATTCCATCGGATTCCCGTGAAGGCGTACGCCGCTGGACGCAGTGCGTATCATCCCAGGTGGGCTGCGCCATGGCCTGCACCTTTTGCTCAACGGGGCAAATGGGCTTTGAACGCAACATGACCATGGCCGAAATTCTGGGGCAGATACTTGTGGCACGTGCGCACTTGGGCGACGACAGGCCGGAATGGCCCATGCTGCGCAACATTGTCTTCATGGGTATGGGCGAACCATTGCTCAACATGCGCGAGCTTATGCGCTCCCTTGAGGGCCTGAACAATGCCAAGGGGCTGAATTTCTCACCCCGCCGCATCACAGTTTCCACCTGCGGCATTGAAAAAGGGCTGCGCGAGCTGGGAGACAGCGGCCTTGCCTATCTGGCGGTTTCGCTGCATGCGCCAACGCAGGAACTACGGGCCCAAATCATGCCCAAGGCCTCACACTGGCCTCTTGACGAGATGTTTGAAGCGCTCAAGTCCTACCCGCTTAAAACGCGGGAGCACATTACGTTTGAGTATCTGCTGCTGGGCGGGGTCAACGACGGGCTGGAGCAGGCCAGGGATCTGGCCCGGCTGGTGGGCGATGTGCGCGGCAAGCTGAATCTTATTGTTTACAATCCTGCGGAAGGCGCACCTTACGCCGCCCCCACGGAAGAAAGCGTACTTGCCTTTGAACAGTACCTCTGGAAGCGCAAGATCACGGCCATACTGCGCAAGAGCAAGGGACAGGACATCAAGGCAGCCTGTGGACAGCTTAAGGCGGACAGACAGGCGCAATAAGACCGAGCGGAGCAAACGCTGTGTAGGATCAGCTCTAGCGGCGGCCCGGACGCCGCCTTGCAGCGCCGCAGCACGTGTCTGCCCCATCGCGTGGCTTTAACCAGCCGTAACCGCCGGTCCAGCGGCGGCAGAGCCTGTAAATCAGCAGGGGAAGCAAGGCCAGGGCGCACACAAGATGCAGCATTTTGACGTATGCATATACGCCATCGTACAAAGAAAAATTGGGCATATTGTGGACGATAAGCGCCAGCCCGCTCATGGCCAGGCCTATCAACAAAATGACGCGCAGCAGTCCGCAGCGGGTCAGGCAGTAGGCACTACGCCCCTGAAGACGCCAAACAGTAAAGGCGTACGTTCCCAAGAACAGCAGCGCAGCTGATGAATAATAATGCGCCACAGATGGCGACCAGCTGGCACTTTGAATCAGCCCATAGCGCGTGGCCTGCGGCAAGTGCGCAAGGCCGCTCCACACGGCTGCGAGCATGCTGGCCAGCCACAGCATGCTGAAGATTGAGGAAAAAAGCGAGGGCTGATTTTTCATGGCTTGCGCCTCATCTTTCTTTCACGCCACAATCGCAGGCCAGCCAGGGCCGCACCGGCCACCGGGGCAAGCAGAACAGCCTTCAGCAGGCTGTTTTCCTTATCCATGCTGGCACCAGCCGGGCGCAGGCTCGGCATACCAAAGCCTACCTTTCCCTGGCGCAGCATGTTGGCCTCAATATCGCGGAAAAGCACAGAAGAAACATAGATGGTGTTTGTGCCGCCATTTTCTTTGAGCCCAAAAATATCCCCACTCCGCTGCTCCGCCATTTCCTTGGCCAGCTTTGCCATTTCCTCACGAGGCCCTATGAGCATGGCCCCCTGTGGACAGGCCGCCACGCAGGCAGGGGTTTCACCAGCCTTGAGCAGAGAACTGCAATAATCACATTTGAACATCTGCCCGTTGCCAACATAGCTGGGCGCAAAATGCAGGTAAGGCCCCACCCCGGCCTGGCGCTGCGGAATACCCCACGGGCAGGCCCGATCACAGGGGCCATCGCCCAGACAGGTACTGCGGTGGGAGTAAACTGCTCCTTCGTTGCTCTGGCGCAATGAGCCTGTGGGGCACAGAGTGACACATTGGGGGTTCAGACAATGCAAGCAGCGCCGTGGCAAATATATCCGCCGCTCCACACCGTTAACCGTAATGGAGCACGACTGGATGAAAAGCCAGTTGTAGGGAGTAAGGCGGGAAACTTCATCGCGGCGGGTCGACCAGTCATTGCCGCGCACCCATGCGGGGTAAGGCCGGGGGATCGGCTGCGTTGGAACGGGGATTTCTGCCAGATTTCTGTCGCGGCAGGCCGACACGCAGGCTCCACACCCATTGCAGAGATCCACATCAATGATGGTGGCACGGTCATCACCGCTGCCCCAGTTCTGCAGGCTTGAAGCCAAGGAAGGAGTTGCACCCGCCAGCGATAAGCCCGCGGTACCTGCCATGGCCTTAATGACTGACCTGCGCTGTAAAAGCCGTTTGTTGCCCATGGGAATGCCTTGCCTGTTACTGTCTTGCAGTAATTTTATAGGCCTGCCTTTACCGTGGCGTCAACATCTCTGGCACTTTGCCCGGCACGGTCTGGTCATCCGGGCGAAGGTTGCCACACCAGCCCCTGCACGGCAACTGACAGTCCTGATGCGGTCAGGCAAGCGTAGCTTTCTCAAACGGCGGCGGTGGTCGCCAACGCCAGAACAAGGCCAGCAAAGGCACAAGGCCTGCCAGCTCTGCCAGCTCACGCGGCGCAACAAGCCCTATCCCCCACCACAGTCCTATGCAGACGGCGCATGCGGCAAGCATGAGTCCCCACTGCCCAAGCGACATGGGGCGCGCGGCCCACTGAAAATAGCCAACTGTAAGCAGGGCCACCCAAACCTTGGTAATGGTGAGTGACAAGGCCGCACCTTCAAGGGGCATGGCTGGAATGAGAGTAAAGCAGCATACCAGATTGCACACCAGGCCCGTGAGATAAAATACCAGAAGCAGCCGGTGCTGGCGCATGCCGATCATGGCGTATGCCGCGAGGTTGTGCAAAAAAGCCGTTGCCAGGCAGGGTGTAAGCAAGCGCTGAGCGGTAACCGCACTTTGGTAGTTGGGGCCGTAAATCAGCGGCAGAAAGCGGTCGCTCTCCACACAGATAAGAAAGATAATGGGCAGCGATGCAGCCCAAAGGGAGCGTGCTGTCTGACCGGCCAGCTGGCGAAATGCGCCTTTGTCCTGCTGCCACAGTTTTGCCAGAAGCGGAAAAATCACCTTGCCAAGCAATGCGCTGGAAACAAGCACCGACAGGCCTTCAACTGTTTCCCAGGCAACGCCGTAGCCACCCACATCGGCATTTCCGCCATACTGTTTAAGAAATATGACGTTGATTTTGTTATAAAACATGGCGCAGCCAGCCATGCAGGTAAAGATAAGGCCGTGCTTCATGTGACGGGCCAGATCTTTCATGCCATCAAGGCCAACACCTGCCAGAGGATTGCGCTGCAATGCCAGCAAGGCAAAAATGATGCACAGCACTGATTCTATGGGCTTGTACAGGGCAATCACAATGGGCGGTGCTCCAAGCACAACGCAGGCGATGCCAAAGCCAATGCCCATCAGCGCGGAGGGCACACGAATGCGCATCTCCACATCCTGCCGACCCCGCGCCTGGCAGAGCGCAAAAAAAGAATCGCTCACGCCGTCCAGCCCCAGGCCAGCGGCAATGCACATGACCACAAGCCGCAGCTCTGGTGTGTAGTTTTGCCAGCCAGTCACAAGCCATGTAACGCAGAGAGCCAGAACAAGCACAACGAGCTTGAGCCAGGTGACTTCACCCAGCAGGGCCACCGGGCGCCCTTCTCGGCGGGCAAATGTTGAGAGCAGAAAATCGTTAAGCCCCACGTCGGCTACGGTTTTCACCAGGTAGCCGAACGTGAGGGCCAGCACGACCTGCCCCAGTATATCGGGGCTGCGCCGTGCAAGAAGAATAGTAAAAGCGGTCCATGCCAGGTCGCGCGTCCATTGCGCACCCAGAATGTACCCCAACCGCCGGGGGATGCTTTTCAGCTTCATGAAACGGGCTTACCTGCTCCCTTTGAATCGCACCACAGCCTTGAACCCAGGTTTGAGTTCCAGACCAGGATTGGGGACAGTAAGCTCCACCGTGTAGTATGAAGGGGTTGAAACATTCATATCATTAGAAACCCAGGAAATTTCATTCACTGTACCATTGAACTTCCTGTTGTTCAGCGAAGGAATTTCAACTTCCACCGAGTCGCCAGCCTTGATGCCGCTGATCTCGGCTTCGTAGACGGGCACCTGGATCAGCACGGGGTCAAGCCGCCCCACGCGCACGGGCGTGGTGCCAGCAGCCAGCAGCGAACCGGGGTTGAGCGTGGAGTCAAGCGACAGCACATAACCGTCAATGGGAGAGGTAAGCGTAAGTGTCGCAGGCAGGCGCTCGCCTTCCTTGATGGTTGTGCCGAAATAGCCGCTCAGTTCTTCGAGTCGGGCGGCGAAATTCTGTTCAGACTTCTGAATGGTCACAGTCAAAAGTTCAATGCGGCGCTTCAGAGAGTGCACATCGTCTTCCAGGCGGCTGGATGCCTGGGCAGAACCAAGCCCCGAGGCTGCAAGCTGACGGGCTTTATTGCGCTGGGCGGCAGTTTCTGCAAGCTTGCGGTCCAGATCAAGCACCTGCCCCCTCA
This sequence comes from Pseudomonadota bacterium, assembly GCA_023419375.1. Taxonomy (GTDB): domain Bacteria; phylum Desulfobacterota; class Desulfovibrionia; order Desulfovibrionales; family Desulfovibrionaceae; genus Desulfovibrio. The sequence continues at coordinate 90,041 of JAEZYD010000006.1, read as the reverse complement.
AATTCTCCGTGGCGGCCCCGGTGGTCACTTCTCTTTGCAGTACGCGCTCGGCTTCTTCCTGAAGGTGGTAACGCATCAGCGGCGCACCCTTGGCAATGGCTTCGCCGGGCTTGACCAGCACCTCATCCACAACAGCGTTAAAAGGCACAGGCACAGCGCGTGTAACCGTTGTGACGACCTTGCCGGTCAGGATGGTTGCACCTGCGCCTATGGAACCATTCTCCGCAGCCGAAGCTGTTCCCTGAAACATCAAACAAGCAGCAAGCATCACAACAGACAGTGCTGCGGCAAAACAACGGCACCGCACGTGCGACAGCTTTTTCTCATACATACCCAACATTACAGCAACTCCTTAGCAGGCAGGCCGAGGAAGCGTTGGGCCAGAGAATTTGACAGATCCATCCATTCAAGCTGGGCCAGTTTATAGTCAAGCTCGGCATTGATGTAGGCGATGCGCGCCTGAACCATGTCCTCCTGTTTGGAGGCCATGTCGGGCAACTGCGCAATGCCTTCGTGGAAAGAAATCTGGGATTCCTTGTACTGCATGCTGGCCGTGTCCAGACGGGTCTTGGCAAGCTTGAGTTCCGTTTCTGCAAGGGCTACCCGCTGTTCGCTCTGGAGCCATTTGTTGGAGTAGTCCGTACGCTTGCGGGCCAGTTCGTGGAAGGCCTGGGCCTTGACCATACGCGCAGTCTGTACGCCCCGATATCTGCGGCCCCAGTCAATAAGCGGAAAGTCAAAGGTCAGATGCAAAAACGTGTCTTCAGTCCCACTCGGGGGCTGATACTGACCAGACGGAGGATTATTATTCACGGCAATGGACATGGTCGGCATATACTGGGCCCAGGCAACCATGATGTTGTAATCGCCCAGAGTTACCTGACCGCGAAGCAGCAAGTCATCTTCTGTGGCAGGCCAGCGTTCTTCCCAGGTGAGCTTGTGGCCATCAAAACCGGCAAGAACGGAATCAGCGCTCTTGGTATCCACCTCAAGCCTTTGCTGCGGCTCAACGCCAGCAAGAATCTTGAGCTGCGTACGCTGCATGATTTCCCGCATCTTGGTCTGCTCCAGCTTGAGTTCAAGCTCACGCTGGTGCTGAATGGCCATGTTGAGCGAAACACCCTGGCGGCCATCAACGGCTTCAACCTTCTTCCAGTAATCCACAAGCTCCTTGCCGAGAGGCAGCAGCTCTTTCTGCGCTTCCACAATCTTCTGCTGGGCCTGAAGTTGGAGATAGGCCTCGCCAATCTTGCCAATAGCCTTACCCACGGCTTTGCGGTGTGTGGAGATTGCCAGATTGACCATGGCTGACTGCACCTTGTGCTCAAAATAGGTGGCCATGGGATTGGGGAAGGCGGCATAAAAGCCCACGCGGAACCGGGCCTGGCCGTAATCGCTGGGCGTATCTTTATTGTCCATATTATACCGGGTCAGGTTATTGGACACGGTAAAATTCATGCGCGGCTCGGGAAGATACTTCCACACGGCGTCAGTCTGGGCAAGACGCTTGATTTCAATATTCACGGCGCTGTTGACCAGGGCAGGCGACTGCTGGATGGTCAGGAACACGCAATCTTCAAAGGAAAAAACCTTCTTGGGATCATAGAGGTTCGGCACAGCGGCTTCGAGCTTGGCCTTGTTTTCAACAGGCACGCCCGGGGCTTCTTCAAGCCAGTGCTTGGCGGGAAGTTCCGGCGACTTGAGCCCGGCCTTGTTGGAACAGGCTCCGGCAAGCAGGGCCGCCACAAGCAGCAGCGGCAGAAAAAGACGTGTAGTAAGGTTTGCTTGTGCAGTGAGCATCTGGCACCCTTTGCGCCGTTGCGCTTTGCGCGACGCTGAGCAGATTGAGTGTTTATGCCGAGGGATTCACGACAGGGAAAAGCCCGGCCTGATCACTTCGGTCAAATTCAAGATGGTGAATTGTCAAAAAAACGTGCCCTTCCTGATCAATGACCTGCGCGTCAAAACGACGCAACCGTGCATTGGCCCAGGAACGCTGCATCAATATGCGCAAGGGGCCGTCCGCACGGGCTGGCCCGATGCGGATAAAACCCACAGCATGCAAAACCCACTCCTGCATGGCGGCAGCAAGAGCGGCAGTGTCAGAAAAATCCTTGGAGTATTCGGACGTTATGGCAAGCCTTGCAGCCTGCAACACGCCCTCCACCACAAGCATATCCCCAGTATAGCCAGAATCAGCTTCGGGGGCAATGCATGTCTGGGGCAAACTCAGCGCGCCAGAAAACAAGTCATCGGGCAGCGCACAGAAGTTTTCCACCAAGCGCCACTCGCGGCCCAATCCGGCCGCACGATAGAATGGTCCGGTGTCTAGCACAGGGCTTGTCACGGAGGCGGCCGCAGGCACCTCTTCCCACAGGGGGCGCACACTGCTGCGATGGGCCGCGAGCCACACCATGCCCTCGCTCACCGGCGCGTACTGTGCTGTATGCCTGCCATTGGGCGTCAATCCACGCACTGTAAGCTCACTGCGGCACATGCGCGTCATGACTTTTTCCTGCATCAGCCAGGGTTCCGCCTCGGCGGTCACCCGGCATTCGCGGGTAATGCCGGGCGGCAGTTCCGGAGCATCAAAAAACCGCAAATCGCAAAAGCCCGTAACCGTCAGCCAGGGCAAAGCTTGCCTCGAGCTCTCGAGCATGGCCTCCAGGCCGCGGCAAACCGGCAGACGCGGCACTTCAGCCCCAAGGCAGTTTCCCTGCTGTGCGCCGTGCAGCGCCAAAATTTTGTCGGCAAAATGCGAAAAATGGCAGCCCCCCTGGAACAGGGTGGCGGTTGAGCGGTATGCGGGCTGTGGCTCAGGAAACACCAGCGGGAACCTCAATGGGTTCTCCTTGATGATGTCCCGGGCGGGTGGCTCCTCGCACACAACCGGGCCGTCAAGGGCTCCGGGCCGCGCCCAGATTACCTGCTCGGCTGTGCCGCAAAGAAGTTCACGCGCCAACATGTCGCCCCATTCATCGAGGCTCGCTCTTTCAGGGCCGTGCAACATACGGATTGCCCGCACAGCCACATTATGAGCGTGAGCTGCTGCATCCAGGGCTTTTTCCAGCGGGGCGTCAAAAACACAGTTTTCCGCTGCGGGCGGCAGCACGGAGCAACAGCCGACAAAGCGCAAGCCGTGCGGAGCGGCGGCCGCAATCGCCGCATCCATCAACGCACCAAGACGTTCAGGCGCGGCATGTGGCGGCACATCATCGGCAGAAGGCGCAACCAGGATGCCAGCCGGAACCGGCGGCACAAAAAACAGCCCGTCCACTCGGCCCTGTGCCTGAGCGAAATCTGTTACGGCCTTCAGCACTTGACTGGCTATAAGAGCGGTTTCTCCGTCTTTCCCCAGGTCGATATCAAGCGGCACCAGGCTTGCCCCGGCCCTGGCAAGGGGCGCGCACCGCTCAAGCAGCGGCCGGGGCACCCCCAGCACGCATCCCAGGGGGGCAATGCCGCTCAGCAGGCGGGGCAATATGTGAGCATCCAGCACGCAGAGGAGCAGCACATCGCCGGGCTGCAGATTTATCCCTGAAGCACTGGGATCAAGCGGCAGAGGTTCAAGGCGCAGATCACTATTGTTCCCAACAGCGGGCAAGGCCTTAAGGGGGGCAAACCTGCGCAGAGGCTCCGCACAGAGTTTTGCAGTTGCACTGGCCCTTTCTGCGGCATGCTCAGCCTGCCCGGCAAATGCGGAACCGCCGGAAAGCACCCGGCCAAGATCTCCAATGGTTGATACCTGCAGCAAATCCTCAAAATTGACGGTAATGCCAAGGGCTTTTTCCACATCCTGCACAATATGGGGGAAGCGGCTGGAGCGCAGGGCGAGATCATACCGCAGGTCCATTTCTGGCCGCAGATCCTCAACCGGCCTGCCGCAGGCCTGCGCCAGAATTTGCAAAACCGCCGTCATGCTTTCGGCATAGGATGCCGCTGCAGGCGCGGAATCAGAGACATCGTTGACAGGGGCGGCAAGTTCAACCTTTTCGGTGTCCATGATACTGGATTGCGGTGCATCTGACGCCGCCGAAGCGCAGGCAAGGGCACCATTGCCAACCACAGCAGGGCGTAAACCGCAGTGAGGCGCCGGCTTGCAGGCCAACAAGCGGGCTTCGCCTCCACTTGCCGCCTGCCGTGCCCGCCGGGCCACAGCATCCCGCCGCAGATACCCCAACGAATACAGGTGAGCGCAGGCCTGCCGCATGCCCTCGACTTCTTTCCCCTTGCGCCCAGCGGTCAGGCATTTTGCCTGCGGCTCATTGTCAGCCGCAAGGCTGCACAACGTATCCTGCGGGCCAAGCTCAAGAAAATACCGGATGCCCTCGCGGTTCCACATGGTCTGCACACATTCTGTCCACCGCACGGAATTTTCATCAAGATCGGCGATGTACTGGCAGATGGAGGGCTGGTCTTCAGGATAGAAGTCTGCGGTAATACCGCTCAGCATGGGTCTTTCGGGCGCAGACATGTCGAGGGCGCTCAGGCGGCGCAAAGAAATGTCGCGCAGCACGCGCATGCTGGGATGGTGGAAAGCCAGGCTCACATTGAGCACAATGGCAGGAATGCGGCGTTTGCGCAGGCTCTTGCGGGCTTCCTGCAACACCCCGCGGGGGCCGCTCAGAATGAACTGATGCGGCGTGTTGTAGTTGGAAACATAGAGCGCGGGCCATGTGGCGCAGGCTTCGTTGATGATTTCGGCATCTGCGTGCACGGCCATCATGCCTGTTTCGCGGGAGGCCCCAGCCTCCAGCTCAGACATGTGTACGGCGCGCGTATCCAGAATATACCACGCCACTTCTGGGGCCAGTATGCCTGAAAAACAGAGTGCTATCATCTCGCCAAGGCTATGGCCGCAAAAAAGAGAAGGGCTCAGCCCCAGCGAAGACAACACGCTCCACTGGGCGTACTCCAGCATGAATACGTAAGGAGACTGCCAGCGGGTGAGGCTGATTTTCTCCACACCCGTTTCATCCATAAGGCCAAGGATGTCCCAGTCCGCCACGGCGGCAATGCGATCCATGGCTGCCCGGGCTGCGGGAAAATTGTCGTACAGCTCACGGCCCATTCCGGGCCAGACAGACCCAAGGCCGCAACACATCACCGCCAGGGGCGGCGGCCCGCCTGCCCGCTCCGGCGCAATCCACAGACCGCGCGCTTCCAGCCGGGCAAGGGCTTCGGTATCAGGATTTGCTGGCAGAGCCAGTAATTCCTGCCGCCATGCGGGGTTGACGGCACCGATGCGCCACTGCTGCCCAGCCTGTTGCAGGTTGGCATAACGCACGCCATCGAGAACTATTTCGTCCTGGAGGGTGCCTGGTACTGGATTTTCGTTGTCCTGACGCATATCTTTGTGCCTGTAAAGGGCCAAGGCCCGGCAACCCGACAGGGCCGAGGCAGGGCAAAAGGGGCATAGCAGCCATTTGGGTAAAGAATTATGTTAGTAGATATTACCATGCTTGTCCAGACAGCACCCGCAAACTCTTTTACCGCGCAGCCCAACAGAACTGCGCCGCCTGCAAAGCTTTCAACAGAGCCGCCCCACACGCGACTTGCCATAACATCTTGCTTTGGCTATACTGACTCCTTACAATGTTGCGCCTGCCGGATTTCGGCCCTCATCTGGCCCACCAGGCATGGCTTTTTTGGACAAATTTACGAGGACGAGGCATGAAGAACAACCATTCCTATCAGGCTGGCCAAGAGGCGGTGCAAACTCCCGCCGCCGCCGAAAGCAGCGCTTCCGGATTTAACCGCACGCGTTCCAAGCTCGCCTTTGATCGGCTTGTGGAAATGGGAGCCAAGATGGGGATGGAAAATCCTCTGTTTCTTTGCCATGAGCGCGCGGCCAAGGCCACCACGTTCATTTCCGGCAAAGAATATCTCAATTTTTCCACGTACGACTATCTGGATATCAACGCGCACCCCGAGATCACCGCTGCCGTCAGCGAAGCCGCTGCCATTTACGGCACCTCTGCTGGCGCCAGCCGCCTGGTCGGCGGCGAACGTCCGCCCCACCGTGAGCTTGAGCGCGCCTTTGCCGACCTGTACGGGGTGGAAGACTGCATCGTCTATGTGAGCGGCCACGCCACCAACGTTTCCACGCTTGGCTTTCTTTTCGGCCACCGCGACGCCATCTTCCACGATGGCCTGGCTCACAACTCGCTGGTTCAGGGCGCGCGTCTTTCCGGCGCATCGCGCTACTCATACGCCCACAACGATTGTGATGCCCTCGAAGAAATGCTCAAGGCCAAACGCGGCGAGCACAAGCGCGCCGTTATTGTTACCGAAGGCCTGTTCAGCATGGACGGCAACATCCCCGATCTGCCGCGCATCATTGAGCTGAAAAAACGTTACGACTGCATGCTGCTTGTGGACGAAGCCCACTCCCTTGGCGTGCTTGGCGCAACGGGCCGTGGCGCGCACGAGCATTTCAATATTGATCCCAGCGATGTGGATATGTGGATGAGCACGCTCTCCAAATCCATGTGCGGTTGCGGCGGCTTCATTGCCGGCAGCCACGAGCTGATCGAATTCCTCAAGTACGGTTCGCCGGGCTTTGTTTTCAGCGTGGGCATGCCCCCCATCATTGCCGTGGCCTGCCACAAGGCTCTGGACATCATGCTGCGCGAACCCGAGCGGGTGCACAAGCTGCAGAAGATTTCGCACTTCTTTGTGGACTACGCCGCCAGCATTGGCCTTGATACGGGCGCTGCCCAGGGCTACGCCGTTGTGCCGGTCATGGTGGGCGACCCCATGGTCGCAGGCTTTTTGTCCAACGCACTGTTCAAGCGCGGCATCTATGTGATGCCCATCACCTTCCCTGCTGTCAAAGAAGGCACTGACCGTCTGCGTTTCTTCCTTTCCGCAGCCCATACGGAAGAACATATCCGCACGGCGCTGGATGCGGTGAAGGAAGAAATCCCCAAGGCCTGGGCCATTGTGGACGACTACAAGCGCCAGAACGCCAGCGAGAGCGGGCAGGCGTAACTTCATAGCGACCCGTGTTGCGTGGTCGAACTGTCGCTTGAGCGGGCGTACATCGCCCGCTTGAGAGTCGCAATTGTGCGATTGTACGGCATGTTCGTATTTTCGGGCAGATGGAACTTCCGTCTGCCGTGCCGGGCCATTTGGCCCGGCTCTTGTTTGCAGCGGAGAAAACCATGACGCATATTAACGGCGCAGAGGCAGAACAGAGCGCATCACGACCGAAAATGGACGCCCTGCCGGTTGTTGCCTATGTCCTGCTTTGGTTTCCCCTCTCCTCCGAGACGTTCATCTTTCGCGAGGTTGTGCAGCTTATGGCGCGGGGTTTGCCTGTGCGCGCCTATACTATGTATGGTAAAAGCCTGAGCGGCTGTAGCGAAGAAATGCGCAAGTTTACCGGGCCTGTGGAACGTATGGGCGTTGGTGGCACGGTGCGCATTCTCCGGGCTTTCATACGTGCACTTTCACGCAATCCGCTCAAGGTCTTGGGTCTCATGCGCAAGGGATTTTTCCATCGCATGCGCAACATGGAGTCTCTGGGTGAAAACCTGTGGTGCTTCATGGCAGGCTTCTTGCTCGCCGAATTGTGCGTGAGGGATGGCGTCAAGCTTATCCACTCCCCGTGGGCCAACGGCCCGGCAACGGCATCATGGGTGGCTTCGCGTCTCACAGGCATCCCCTTTGCCTTTACAGGCCGCGCTGGCGACATCTACCCGGAAGACGGCCTGCTGCGCGAGAAATCCGCAGACGCGCTCTTTATCCGCACCAACAACCACGCCAATGTGAGCTGGCTGCGCAAGTTCTGCCCTGCCGGGCAGGAATATAAAGTGCACGCCATTTACAACAGTCTTACCTTTACCCCCAAGGGGCAATGCGCAGTCAGCATGCGCCCCCCTTACCGTCTGCTGGCCGTGGGGCGCTTTGCCCGCACCAAGGGTTTCCCCGACCTGCTCTCCGCCATGGCGCGCCTGCAAAGAGAAAACGTGCCTGTGAGCCTTACCCTTGTGGGCAATGGGCGCTGGCGGCTCAAGCTCATGGGGATGCGTGACCGGCTGGGCCTTAAAAATATTGTGCACATGCCCGGCTTTATCCCGCACGACCAGATCTGCGGTTACATGCTCGACCACGACATGCTCATCATGCCGAGCGTTGTCCATTCCAACGGCGACCGCGACGGCATCCCCAACGTGATCATGGAAGCGCTCTCGCACGGCATGCCCGTCATTGCCACAGACGTGTGCGGCATCTCCGAAGTAATTATCAACGGAGAAACCGGCCTGCTTACCCCGCAACGCAACCCGCGCGCTCTTGCCGATGCCGTACGGCATATGGTTGAAGACCGTGAGCACGCAAGCCGCATGGCCGAGGCAGGCCGCGCCCGCGTTGAAAAAATGTTTGACCGGGAAAACAACATCACGGCTCTGCTGCGCCTTTATGTGGATGAAAGCCGCCGTTACTGGAGCCATTCCGGCGGACAGACCGGAAACACCGCGGAGGACGACAGCCCCGCCGCCATGAAAGCCGGAGCGGCGGGTCACGCATGAGCGTCAAACAGCCGCTCTATCTGGCCGTCAGTCTGGATGTTGAAGAGGAAGGCCTTTTTGGCGGACGCTACGCCCGCCGTGGCTTTTCCACGCGCAACACCGCCAGCCTGAGGGCCTTGGCCCCTTTCTGCACCATGGGCGTACGCCCCACGCTCTTCTGCGCCCACAGCGTATTGGCGGATAAAGCATCCCACGAGACCCTGACATGGCTGCGCGACGAGCACCACGCGGAAATTGGCGCGCACCTGCACCACTGGAACACGCCGCCTCTGGCGCTGGACGGGTCGGAGCAAACCCTGCCCGACATGGCCGACAGCGTACCCGCAGCAGCACTATCCAACGACCTGTTCGCCGCCAAACTCGCTGCGCTTATGGAGGCTGGCCGGGCAGTGCAGAGCGCGCCGCTCACTTCCTTCCGCATGGGCAGATGGGATCTGCACCGCCAGCACTGGCCTCTTCTGGCCGCGGCGGGCATTCTTTGCGATGCATCGGTGCGCCCCCTGCACTGCGCGCCCACGCCACTGCAGGGTCCCAACCATTTTGACGCCCCAGGCACCCCCTACTGGGTTTCGGTGGGAGACGACAGGATTTTTGAAGTTCCCCTCACAGTGACCCCTCTCGTTCCCCAGCTTCCGGCTCTGTTGCGCAGCATATCCGGCCCGGCGGGCAAAAAAATACGCGCCAGCCTGAAAAGCTGGGGAGCGCTGGCTCTGCTGCCAGTTTACCATCCCCTGTGGGCCATGTGCGCCATTACAAAAATCTTTGCGGCCCGCGGCGGACGGGTGCTTTCCCTGACATGGCATTCGTCAGAAATGATGCCAGGCGGCGCGCCTCACCTGCCTGACGCTGCATCTGTGGCGCGCTTCACGCGCAAAGTTGCCGACTGGCTCAACTGGCTGCACAGGCATTACAGCGTGCGGTGCGTGACCATGGACGAACTGCGCTGCGAGCTTGGTCCAACAGCCCCCACCCTGCTGGGCAAGGGGGACTGGACCAGCGGAACGGCAAATCCATAATACTGCTTTTCCAAAAAAATTTTGCAAACAAACCTTGATCATACATGCACAAAGAGGCGGCGACGGCAGAATACCCAGCAACCCGCTGAGAAAAGCCCGCCGCATTTGGAGACAACCATGACGGAAACCAGCACCAAGGCCTCCCGCCCCGTATTCAAGACGGGTCTGCCCCACGTGGCCTATGTTCTGCTGTGGTATCCGCTGTTTACACAGCCCTTCATCTTCAGGGAAGTGGAAGGCCTCAAGGGGCTGCTGCCGCTTTCCGTTTACAGCCTGTACGGCCCTAACCTGCGCCACTGCTCCAACGAAATGCGGGCCGTGGCAGGAGAAACGCACACCTACGGCATGCGCGCTCTGGGGCGCGTGCTGGGGGAATGCTTCCGGCAGATTGCGCTGCACCCGCTGCGCACCGGGCGCCTCTTCCACAGAGCCATATTCCGCCGCTGGCGCAGCTGGGAAACCCTGGGTGAAAACCTTTGGGCATTCTGCGCCGGTATGTACCTGGGCCGTCTGTTCAGCGAAGCCGGCATAGACATGGTCTACGCACCCTGGCCTCGCGGCACGGCCACAGCTGCCTGGGTGGCCTCGCAGATCGCCGGTTTGCCCTTTGCCACTGCCGCGCGCGGCGACAATCTGGAGCCAGCCGACCCTGACCTTGGCGACAAACTGACTGCAGCTTTCTTTGTGCGTGCCAATAACGAGGCGGACAAAACCCGTATTGAAGTTTTTGCCAGGGGGCAGGCCAAAGGCAAGGTGGAGCTGATATACAACAGCCTTACCCTGCCGCCCTTGCCAGAAACAGCCGCAAGCGTTACCGCACCCAAGGCGCAGGAACATGCCCAGACACAGCAGCCCATGGAGCGGCCCGTACGCCTTCTGGCTCTGGGGCGGTTTGACGTTACCAAGGGCTTTGACGTGCTGATCAAGGCCTGCGCCATCCTGCGCGACAGGGGCGTGGATTTCAGGCTTACCCTTGCTGGCGGCGGTGGCGCGGTTATGGGGCTTGGGCGTATGGAAGCAGAAATACTGCGCCTGCGCGAGGAGTTGCGGCTTGAAGACCGCGTGCTGCTGCCCGGCATCATTTCGCACAACGAACTGCCGCACATTCTTGCCGAGCACGACATTTTTGCAGCGCCCTGCGTGGTGCACGAATCTGGCCGCCGCGACGGCATTCCAAACACGGTTATTGAAGCCTTGGCCTACGGCCTGCCCGTGGTGAGCACCACGGTCAACGCCCTGCCCGAAGTGGTAATCGACGGCAAAACCGGCCTTGCCGTGCCGCCCAACGATCCCGAAGCGCTGGCCGATGCCCTGCAACGCCTTGCCGATGACGACGATCTGGCTCAGGAACTGGCGCGCAATGGCAAGCAGCTTGCGGCGGATATGTTTGACCCGACCCGCAACAACCGGCGTCTGGCAGATATTTTCATCAAACATTACACGATCTGGAAGCAAAAATGTGCGGTATAGCGGGCATTTGCCAAGTTGACGCCTCGCCTCTCACTCCCGAAGCCGGGCAGTGGGTCAAGGCCATGACCGATCGCATGTCCCATCGCGGCCCCGACGGTGAAGGACAGTGGAGCAGCGGCCCGGTCTGCCTTGGGCACAGGCGGCTCTCCATCATCGACCTTTCCGGCGGCGGCCAGCCCATGCACAGCGCCGATGGTCAGATGACCGTCACCTTTAACGGTGAAATATACAATTATGCCGAACTCAAGGAACAGCTGACCGCCCTTGGCGGACAATTTCAGACCAGTTCCGACACGGAAGTCATTCTTGAAGGCTACCGCATATGGGGGCCGGACTGTCTGGCCCGCTTTGATGGCATGTTTGCCTTTGCCCTGTGGGATAACCAGCAGCGCCGTCTGTTCTGCGCCCGCGACCGCTTTGGCAAAAAACCATTCTTCTACACCGTGCAGCAGGGCAGGCTGTATTTTGCCTCCGAGCTGACCGGGATTGAACAGTTGCGCCATCTGAGCCTGACCATGAACCCGCAGGCCGTCATGCGCTATCTGGCCTACGAATATGTGCCCACGCCGCACAGCGTCTATACAGAAGTGCAGAGCCTGCCGCCTTCGCACATGCTGCTGCTGCAGGACGGCAATCTGAGCATTTCCCGCTACTGGGATATGCCCATGCCCGATGAATCCGACAAACGCAGCGACAATGAGCTTTGCGAAGAACTGCGCTTTCTGCTCTCACGAGCCGTGCGCCGCCGCATGGTCAGCGATGTGCCGCTGGGCGTCTTTCTTTCCGGCGGCATTGATTCTTCCATTGTGGCGGGGCTCATGGCCCGCCAGTCTTCCACGGCCATCAAGACATTTTCCATCGGCTTCAGCGAGGCCAGCTACGATGAATCGCGCTATGCCCGCATCGTGGCCAAGGCCTTTGCCACCGACCACCATGAGCGCGTGCTTTCCGCCGAGGAATGCGCGGATACCCTGCCCGGCATCATCAGCCGCATGGACGTGCCCATGGCGGATGCGTCCGTTGCCCCCACGTGGCTGCTTTCCGGCGTCACTCGCGAAAAGGTCACCGTGGCCCTTGGCGGCGACGGCGCGGACGAACTTTGGGCAGGCTATGAACATTATATCGGCTTCAAGGTTGCCCAGTGGTACAATGCTGCCCCCTCTGCGCTGCGCAGGGGCATCATAGAACCTCTCGCGCAATTGCTGCCCTCCTCTGCGGGCTACATCAACCCCCGCCTGGCTGTTGCCACATTTCTGCGGGCGGCGCATGCCCCGGCATGGCAGCGGGTGCAGACTATGCTCATGGCCTTTACGCCCGACATGCAGGAATCCATTCTGGATGACGCTTTCAAGGCGCAACAGCCCGGTTTTCTGGCTCCCGAGGTTCTCTTTGCCCCCACGCGCGAGCACTATGACCACTGGCAGCCGCAAAACGCCGCCACGCCGCTTGCCCGCGCGTTCCACGTGTATGCCCGCCAGTTCATGCTTGATGATATCCTGGTCAAGGTTGACCGCTGCTCCATGCTGCACAGCCTGGAGGTTCGCGCGCCATTCCTTGACAAGGACGCGGCGGAGTTTGCAGCGCGCCTGCCTGTGAGCAGAAAGCTGCACGGCTTCAAGCGCAAGTGGCTGCTCAAAAAGGCTTTTGCCGAACTGCTGCCCGATGAAATCCTGTACCGCAACAAACGTGGTTTCCAGATTCCTGTGGCGCAGTGGCTGCGTGGCCGCATGCGGCCCCTCATGGAAGATCTGCTGAACGAATCCACCCTGAAGGCGCAGGGCATATTCAACTATCAGGCGGTTCGCGCCCTCATGGACGAGCATGTCTCCGGCAGGGCCGACCTGCGCAAGCCTCTTTGGACGTTGCTGGTCTTCCAGCTGTGGTGGAGGGCTCGCCATCCCTGAGCCAGCCCCGCTTGCCACCGTCAACAGAGTGCTTATAATGAAAGAAGCATGCGGGAAATCCGCAGCTTAAATCTGCTTGAGAGGAAAATGCATGACCAGCCAGATCAAGACTGTTCTTCTGCTCGCCCTGCTTTCCGCCATTATAATCATGCTTGGCGGCCTGATGGGCGGGCGCACAGGCGTTATTTTTGCCTTTGGCCTTGCCCTGCTCATGAACGTGGGCAGCTACTGGTATTCTGACAAGATCGTGCTCTCCATGTACCGGGCGCGCGAGCTTGCGCCGGAAGAAGCCCCCTACCTGCACAAAATCGTGGAAGAACTTTCCCACAATGCGGGTATTCCCAAGCCGCGCATCTGCGTGGTGCCTGAAGAAGCTCCCAATGCTTTTGCCACGGGCCGCAACCCGGAAAATGCCGTAGTTGCCGTCACTGACGGCATCATGCGCCTGCTCTCGCCCGAAGAGTTGCGCGGTGTGCTGGCCCACGAAATCGGGCACATCGTCAACCGCGACATCCTTATCCAGACCATTGCGGGCGTCATGGGTTCCGCCATTGTGACCCTTGCCAATATCTTTCAGTTTACGGCTATTTTTGGCGGCAACCGGGACGAAGAAGGCGGCGGAACCAACCCCATTGCCGCCATTGCTCTGGCTCTGCTGGCGCCCATGGCTGCCGGGCTTATCCAGATGGCTATCTCACGCTCGCGCGAGTATCTGGCGGACGACACGGGCGCCGCGCTTTGCGGTCAGCCCCTGGCCCTTGCCGGAGCGCTGAACAAGCTGGGCATGGCCAGCGGGCAAATCCCCATGCAGGAAGGCAACCCCAGCACGGAACAGATGTTCATTGTGACCCCCATGTACGCTCATGGCGGCATGGCAAGCCTCTTCAGCACCCATCCGCCCCTGGAAGAGCGCATTCGCCGTCTGCGCGAAATGGCAGCTTCCGGGCGCTGAAAACCACAGCCCATGAGGTAGATGATGCACGCACGCCTTGTTTGCGCCGCCCTGCTGAGCCTTGTGCTGATAGCCTGTAACAAGGCCCAGCCAACACAGGACACTGCGCCCCTTCCTCCGGTCGAGCCCTGCCCCTTTGTGTATGTCTACGCCCCCGGCAACTACATTGTAGATATTGCCAGCGGGTCACAGGTGATACTTGACCCCGGCGTACAGGAGTTCGACCTGTTCTGCTCGCCTGGCGAAGCACGGGCGGCTGTGAATGAAGCCGTGCGGCTCGGCCTTCTGACCGAGGGCGACTGGCGCATCTACCGCCTTGAAGGCTCCATGGAAGAGATCGGCCAGAGGCAGCGCAACAACCAGCATACCCTCACCCGCATGACCCAGATTGTGGACTGGGTGGCTGAAGGCTTCTAAAGGCCGCATATAAATGAAATGCAAAAGCTCCGGACATGGAAATGCCCGGAGCTTTTTTGTCTGCACTGGCAATATGGACTCAGTTTTTGCGAAATACCATGGTCATCATATTGCCCCAGAATGGCGGCGACAGACCTTCCGGCTCTTCCCCCCTGCTTCTGGCTTCAATGGCCCTGTACAGAGTCTGAATGTCCCGTGGCGGGTCAGCGTAAGGAGTCTCCTCATAAAAGAAGGACTGCCCCGCTGTGACGCAGCCCTGCGCAGCAAACTCCGCCGCCAGCGACTGCGGCGTGTAGCCCACGCAATCACAAGGGGTCAAGCTGAAGCGAAACTTGTTACGGTACACCTGGTGGCAAAAGGCTTCCATGTTGGGCTGCGCGGTCACGTATACGTGGCCGCCAGGTGCGAGCAGGGATGCCGCCTTGCTGAAAAAGCTGCGCGGCGCATGCACATACTGCAATACGCCGCGAAAAATAATCAGGTCGTAACCGGGGGCTATGTCCAGATCAGGAAAATACCCCTCCTGAACAGGATACCTCTGAGCGGCCTTCAAAGCTGCTTCATGGCCAAATTCCACGCCGCTGCACTCGTGCCCGGCAGCCGCGAACCAGTCCAGAAACAGGCCATCTGCACAGCCCACATCGAGGACCCTGGCCCCGGGTTTAAGAAACTGCGCGATATACGCATAGTCCACCGCGTACATGCACTGCCGCAGGGCGCACTCCTCCTGCACTGCACTGTGTTCACGGTTTTGATAGTCCTGCCAGTAGGCTGACAAACCCTCGGGATTAAGGCGATGGTCACAATAGTACCCGCCGCAAGCGCACTTTTGCGCCATCACTCCCCCGCCGACCTCATAGACTGCCTGCCTCTGACTGCTGCCACAGACAGGACAGGCGTCAACATTTTCCAGATAACGCCGTTCAAAAAACTCTTCTTCCATAATTCCCTCCGCATAAACACTAAAACTCCTCAGCCCTGCCTGTCCAGCATGTCTGCATGAACTGGAGGCAGAAATTATGGTGTGCAGAAAAATCCTGTCTGCAAGCAGCATGGAAGAACCAATCGCATGGACGCACACGTTCATGTCATGCAACTATCTATGAAACTACAGAAAGATACAGCAAAAAGCCCCGCAACGCGCAGGCAAGGCCTGATGCGGTGCGGGGCTTGATATGGTCAATGTGAGTGAGAAGTGGGGGTGAAGCCCTATGAACGGTAGTCAGAGTTCAGAGTCACATACTCATGACCAAGATCGGAAGCCTGGAAATTGTAGAACCCGGAACCGCCGCCCAGATCAATCTCCACCTGCACGTCCTTGGCCTTGAGCAGTTCGGCCAGGGCGTCTTCCTTGTCTTCATTGACAGGGCAACCCAACCGGAAGCGCTCAATGCCGCACAGCTTCATGCTGACCTTGGCGGGGTCAAACTTAGCGCCGCTGTAACCAACAGCCGTAACGATGCGGCCCCAGTTGGCATCGCCGCCGTAGATGGCGGTTTTTACCAGCTGCGAATGCCCCACGCTGCGCGCCACGGTGCGGGCATCGTCATCACTGGCGGCGCCGGTCACGGTGATGTGGATAACCTTGCTGGCTCCTTCGCCATCCATAACCAGCATATGCGACACCGTGCCCAGAATGTCGGTAAGCGCTTCTTCCAGCAACGCCAGATCAGCCGCGCTTTCAGCGACAACGCCGGACGCGCCGTTGGCAAGGCCCAGAATGGTGTCGTTGGTGGAGGTGTCACCGTCAACGCTCACACGGTTGAAGGTTTTTTCCACCGCACGGCCAAACATGGCCTGCCAGGGCTCGCGCGCCACCTTGGCGTCTGTAAGCGCCACGCAGAGCATGGTTGCCATATTGGGGCAGATCATGCCCGCGCCCTTGGCCATCACGGTAAGGCGCACAGTGCCGCCTGCAAGCGTAACCTCGCGCATGGAAAATTTGGGAAAGGCATCCGTGGTCATGAAGGCGCGGGTAAAGCCCTCAGCATCCCGGGTGCCGATATTCCTTGCAAGCTTGGGCACAGCCTCAAGCCACAGATCCATCTTGAGATGCGCGCCCACAACGCCAGTGGAAAGGGGTAAAATTTCATCGGCCTCAAGCCCGGTAAGGCCAGCCACCATAGCCTGGGTGGCGCGGCAGTTGGCAAGGCCTTCGTCGCCCGTGCAGGCATTGGCCTGACCGGAATTTGCCAGAACAGCTCGCGCCGTGCCCCGGCTTGCCAGTATCTCCTGGCACACCAGCACAGGAGCGGCCTTGAACAGGTTCTGGGTGAACATGCCCGCCAGCACGGCGGTTGTGTCTGAAACAATAATGCCAAGGTCGTCCCGGCCAGCCTTTTTGAAATTGGCAGCCGCAGCCCCAGCCCTGAAACCCTTTGGCAGATCGTCCTGCATCACCTACTCCATCACATCGTTGACTGTGCCGTGATGCCCCAACAGAGTGCGAAGCCTCACGCAATATACCAGATCCATATTTCCGTTACAGCAGAATGCCCTTTTCCGGCCCTGCCAACAACAGCTAATTTCAGTGCCCGCCACAAGCAAGGCGGGGGAGAAAGCTCATCGCTTCCTCCCCCGCCGTATAAAGCCCCGAGCGGCTAGGCCGCCAGGCTCAGACTATGTACGGCTCTTCTGGATTTCTTCGGCAATGGCCTGGGGCACGCGTTCGTAGTGGTCGAACTGCATGGTGAAGGTGGCGCGGCCCTGAGTACGCGAACGCAGGTCAGTGGCATAGCCGAACATGGCGGAAAGCGGCACCTGAGCGCGCACGCTCTGCGCGCCGCCAGCGCGGGCTTCCATGCTCTGCACGCGGCCACGGCGGCCATTGAGGTCGCCCATGACGTCGCCGAGGTATTCTTCAGGGGTAACCACTTCCACGTCCATGATGGGTTCGAGCAGCACAGGGGTAGCCTTGCGCATGCCGTCCTTGATGGCCATGGAGCCAGCCACGTAGAAGGCCTGTTCCGAGGAGTCGACTTCGTGGTACGAACCGAACACCAGGGTAACCTTCACGTCCACCACGGGGAAGCCAGCGAGCACGCCGGACTTCAGGGCATCGTTGATACCCTTGTCCACAGCGGGGATGTATTCCTTGGGAATGACACCGCCGGTGATGGCGTTGACGAACTGGTAACCGTTGCCGGGGTTGGGTTCAACCTCGATGACAACGTGACCGTACTGACCGCGACCACCAGACTGCTTGGCGTACTTGAGGTCCGACTTGGCAGGCTTGGAAATGGTTTCGCGGTAGGCAACCTGGGGCTTGCCCACGTTGGCGTTCACGCCGAATTCGCGAGTGAGGCGGTCAACGATGATTTCCAGATGCAGTTCGCCCATACCGGCGATCAGGGTCTGGTTGGTTTCATCGTCGCCCTTCACGCGGAACGAGGGGTCTTCCTTGGCCAGCTTGTTCAGAGCGGCGGAAAGAGCATCGCGGTCGGCCTTGGTCTTGGGCTCGATGGCGACTTCGATAACCGGATCAGGAATGTTCAGCGATTCCAGAATGACTTCGCGCTTTTCGTCGCACAGGGTGTCGCCGGTGGAGGCGTTTTTCAGACCCACCAGAGCCACGATGTCGCCAGCGCCAGCCCATTTCACGTCTTCACGCTTGTTGGCGTGCATCTTCAGGATGCGGCCAATGCGTTCGCGCTTGCCGGTGTTGGCGTTGTACACGGTCATGCCGGATTCGAGGAAGCCGGAGTAAATACGGAAGAAGGACAAGTGACCGATGAAGGGGTCGGAGAAGAGCTTGAACACCAGACCGGCAAGGGGTTCCTTGTCGTCGCAATGGCATTCCACAATCTCTTCGGGCTTGCCGGCAATGTGGCCGGGCATGGGCGGGATGTCCACCGGAGAAGGCAGGTAATCCACCACGGCGTCCAGCAGGGGCTGCACACCCATGTTGCGGAAGGCGGAACCCAGCAGCACCGGCACGATGTTGCGGGCAATGGTGGCCTTGCGGATGCAGGAAATGATTTCTTCTTCGGAAAGGGTCTCGCCGCCGAGGTACTTTTCGAGCAGGGCTTCGTCTTCCTCGGCCACCGCTTCAAGCATCTCGTGATGCTTTTCTTCGTAAAGATCCTTCATGTCGGCAGGCACGTCTTCAACGCTGAATTCCGCGCCCTTGGAGCTCTTGTCAAAACGGATGGCATGCCCGCGCACCAGATCCACCACGCCTTCAAACTTGTCTTCGCTGCCGATGGGCAACTGCAACGGCACGGCCTTGGCGCCAAGGCGGTCGTGAATCATGTCCACGCAGCGGAAGAAGTTGGCGCCGATACGGTCCATCTTGTTCACAAAGCAGATGCGGGGAACATTGTAGCGGTCAGCCTGACGCCACACGGTTTCAGACTGGGGTTCCACGCCGGCAACGGCGTCGAACACGCACACGGCACCGTCGAGCACGCGCAGCGAACGTTCCACTTCAATGGTGAAGTCAACGTGGCCGGGGGTGTCGATGATGTTGACGCGGCAGTCTTTCCAGAAGCAGGTGGTGGCGGCGGAAGTAATGGTAATGCCGCGTTCCTGTTCCTGCTCCATCCAGTCCATGGTGGAGGCGCCGTCGTGCGTTTCGCCGATCTTGTGGTTAACGCCGGTATAGAAAAGAATGCGTTCGGTGGTGGTAGTCTTGCCTGCGTCAATATGGGCCATAATGCCGATATTACGCTGTTTGTTTACAGCAACGGTGCGGGACACGGTGTTTCCTCCATACTGCGGATGCGGTGTGGTGCAAAGCCGACGCCGCTTCCTTGCGGACGCGGCGTCGGGCTGAATTCAGATAAAAAACGGAAGGCCCTCTTACCAGCGGTAGTGAGCGAAAGCCTTGTTCGCGTCGGCCATGCGGTGCGTGTCTTCACGCTTTTTCACCGCGCCGCCGCGACCGTTGAAAGCATCCAGCAGTTCGGCGGAAAGTTTGGCAGTCATGCCTTTTTCACCGCGCGAACGGGCATAGTTGATAAGCCAGCGGATCGACAGGGAAACCTGACGTTCCGGGCGCACTTCCATGGGCACCTGATAGGTGGCGCCGCCAACGCGGCGGGCCTTGACTTCCATGTGGGGCTTCACGTTGTCCAGGGCCTTTTCAAAGGCGCGCATGGGTTCTTCGCCCGTCTTTTCAGCCAGGGTCTCAAGGGAGCTGTAGAAAATCTTTTCGGCTGCACCCTTTTTGCCGTCGAACATAAGCCTGTTCACAAACTTGGTGACAAGGCGGCTGGAGTACAACGGATCGGGCAGCACTTCCCTCTTGGGAATAGGACCTTTACGGGGCATGGGGTTTCTCCTTCATGCTTGTTTTGCGGCGGCACCAAACCCCGCGGCGACCGGCGCTCCCCGAGGGAAGCAGCCAGGCGGGCCGCATGGCACGCGCCGAAAGAATAAAACTACTTGGGACGCTTGGCGCCGTACTTGGAACGGCTCTTGCGACGATCGGCCACGCCGGACGTATCAAGGGTACCGCGCACGATGTGGTAACGGACACCGGGCAAGTCTTTTACACGACCGCCGCGGATGATGACCACGGAGTGTTCCTGAAGGTTGTGGCCTTCGCCGGGGATGTAGGCCGTAACTTCGATGCCGTTGGTCAGGCGCACACGGGCGACCTTACGCAGAGCCGAGTTAGGCTTTTTCGGGGTGGTGGTGTAAACGCGGGTGCAAACGCCACGGCGCTGCGGGCAAGCCTGCAGGGCGGGGGTCTTCTTGCGCTTCACCACGGCCTTCCGCTCGATGCGGATAAGCTGGTTAATCGTGGGCATTATTTCCCTCCATATGGGATATTGCGCTCAAAAATGAGCTTTTTGAACGACAGGACATAGCGTTTCCGCCGAAGCCTGTCAATAGGCTGTCCTCGGCGGAAACGCGCACAAAAAATTTATTTTTATACCAGAGCCTGACAAAAAAACAAGCTGTTAGCGCACTGGCGATCAGCGCAACTTCATTTTAATGGGGCATGGAGCCTGAAAAAAAATGTATCACAAGCACGCCAAGCACAATCAGCCCGAGGCCGAGACAGGCGGCAAGATCAAGCTTCTGCCCAAAAACCAGCAGCCCCAGAAGCGAAACCAGCACAATGCCAATGCCGCTCCAGATGCCGTATGATATGCCCATGGGCACCACATTGAGCACCTTGGAAAGCAGGTAGAATGAAATGCCGTAGCCGAGCAGCGAAGCAAGGGTGGGCAAAAGGCGGCTCATGCCCTCTGAATGCTTGAGGCAGGCCGTGGCCCCCACCTCGACCAGAATGGCCGCTCCAAGCTGAACATATGCCATTGCGGTAGGAGTCATACAAACCTCTTTGTATACCGGGGCAGCAAGGCCGCCCGCAGGAACGGCGGCGCGGACGACAGGCAAGTGCCCGCCGTCCGCGCCGCGTATAAAAACAGCAACCCGTCAGGGTTACAGACGATTACTCTTCGTTCAGGGCCTCGGCAAAGCGGGCGCGCAGGGCCTGCATTTTTTCCTTGGCGTCCAGCAGCTTTTCGGCGCGTTCACGCTCGCGGGCCACCACATCCGCAGGGGCGCGGCTCACAAAGCTCTCGTTGCTCAGCTTCATGTTCACGCCCACCACGTCTTTTTCAAGCTTGGCGATTTCCTTGTCCAGGCGGGCCAGCTCGCCGTTCAGGTCAACAGCGCCCTTGAGGGGCACAATAACCTGGCAGCCTTCCACCACCGCAGAGGCCGAAGCCTTGGGCGCGTGCACGTCCGCGCCGATGGTGATGGTTTCCAGCCGCGCCAGAATAGTCATGCACTGGCTGTTGGCCTGGAGCAGCTCGGCCTGGGCCGCGTCCACAGGATGCAGCATGAGGCTGACCTTGTGGCTGGGGCTGATGCCAAGCTCGGCCTTGATGGTACGCACGGCCACGATAATACCCTGAATCAGCTCCATGCGGCCAGCTTCCACCGGACGCTGGCAGGCGGGGCGCGCGGCGGGGTACAGCTCGCGGGCGATATCTGTGGCCTTTTCGCCAGCCGCCACGGGCAGCGCGGCCCATATTTCGGCGGTCACAAAGGGCACGATGGGATGCAGCAAGACCAGCAACTCGCGCAGGGCCAGCCACAGCACATATTGGGCTTCGGCCTTGCGTTTGGGGTCTTCAGACTGCATGTCGGGCTTGATAAGCTCAAGATACCAGTCGCAGAACTCATTCCACAGGAACTTGTAACCCAGCTGGGCCGCATCGTTGAAGCGGTAGTCGGCCAGGGCCTTGTCCATGTCCTGCTTGACCACTTCAAGCCGGTGCAGCAGCCACTGATGGTGCAGACCGGGAACAGTCTCGGGAGCCACGGGAGCCGGGGCTTCTTCCGGCAGGTTCATGAGGGCGAAGCGGGCCGCGTTCCAGAGCTTGTTCACAAAGTGGCGGTAGCCCTCGATGCGCTCCTCGGAAAGGCGGATGTCGCGCCCCATGGCGGCAAAGGCCGTCAGAGTAAAGCGCAGGGCATCGCAGCCGTATTTGTCGATCATTTCCAGCGGGTCAATGACGTTGCCCGTGGATTTGGACATCTTGCGGCCAGAGGCATCGCGCACCAGGGCGTGCAGATACACGTCCTTGAACGGCACCTCGCCCATAAAGTGGATGCCCATCATCATCATGCGGGCCACCCAGAAGAACAGGATGTCAAAGCCCGTCACCAGCACCGAGGTGGGGTACCAGCGGCGCAGATCCTTGGTGTCCTCAGGCCAGCCCATGGTGGAGAAAGGCCACAGCGCGGAGGAGAACCACGTGTCCAGCACGTCTTCTTCCTGCTTCAGCGCGCCGCCGCACTTGGGGCAGACTGCGGGGGCTTCTTCGGCCACCACCAGTTCACCGCACGATTCGCAGTTCCATGCCGGAATGCGGTGCCCCCACCATATCTGGCGACTGATGCACCAGTCGCGGATATTATCAAGCCAGTGATAGTAGGTCTTGAGCCACGTTTCGGGAAAAATCTTGGTCATGCCGGGCACGGCGTCGCGCGCGGCAGGGGCCATCTTGGTGGCGGCCACAAACCACTGCGTGGAAACGTGCGGTTCAACCACCGTATGGCAGCGGTAGCAATGGCCCACGGCGTGGTCGATTTCTTCAATGCCCTCAAGCTGCCCGACGGCTTCGATATCGGCCACGATGCGGGTACGGCATTCTTCCTTGGCAAGGCCCGCATAGGCCCCGGCCTCGGCGGTCATGATGCCGTTTTCGTCAATGGCCTTGAGAAAAACGAGGTCGTGCTTCTTGCCCAGCATCCAGTCGTTATGGTCGTGGCAGGGCGTCACCTTGAGCGCGCCTGTGCCGAATTCGCGGTCAACATAGGCATCGGCGATAATGGGAATCTCGCGCCCAAGCACGGGAACCACGGCCTTTTTGCCTATGAGGGCGGCGTAGCGCTCATCTTCGGGATGCACGCAGATGGCGGTGTCGCCGGGGATGGTCTCGGGCCGGGTGGTGGCAATGGTGATGTGCCCGCTGCCGTCGGCCAGCAGGTAGCGCACCTTCCACAACTTGCCCCGGCTCTGCTCGTGTTCCACTTCGTCATCGGCAAGAGCCGTGTGGCAGCGCGAGCACCAGTTGATGATGTAGTCGCCCTTGTAGATCAGCCCTTCATTGTAGAGCTGCACAAAAACTTTGCGCACGGCGGCGGAGAGGCCTTCATCCATGGTGAAGCGCAGACGCGTCCAGTCCACGGAATCGCCCAGGGCGCGCGCCTGATCAAGAATGCGGTGGCCGTATTCATCGCGCCATTCCCACACCCGGTCGATAAAGGCTTCGCGGCCCAGATCCTTGCGGCTCTTGCCTTCCTTGGCCAGGGCGCGTTCCACCACGTTCTGCGTGGCAATGCCCGCGTGGTCGGTGCCGGGCACCCAGAGCACGTTCTTGCCCTTCTGGCGGGCGTGACGGCAGAGCACGTCAATAAGTGTATGGTTGAGCGCATGCCCTATGTGCAGCGCGCCCGTGACGTTGGGCGGCGGAATGACAATGGAATACGGCTCGCCGGGAGCGTCCGGATCGGGCGTAAAGGTTTTGTCATCTTCCCAGTGCTTGCGCCACCGGGCTTCAACGTCATGGGGCTCATAGCCCTTGGGTAGCGTATCCGCCATCTTGCTTTCTCCATGAAAGGCGGCGATAATGCGGTATATGTTTGCCGCACAGCCAATCTGCATTTTATGGGACGCGTCCCACATCTGGGGCCTCATGGCCTGGCGCGCTGTTCGCGCGCTGGGACTGCCCTGCCGCCTGGTTAAGGGACAAGAAATAGCCGAAGGCGCGTATTTAGGCAAGCCGGGGGGCGTCAGCCCCAATGACGGCCTGCATCAAGGCGGCGCGGGCGTACGCCTGCTGCTGGTTCCCGGCGGCAACGCGCGGCTCAAGGCCACGGCCCTTGGCAAAAACGGGCGCGAAGCCGTGCGCCAGTGGGTGGAGCGCGGCGGCAACTATCTGGGCTTTTGCGGCGGTTCCGGCCTTGCCCTGACCCACCCGAACCCCGACCACGGCCTGAATATCTGCCCCTGGGCTCGGGCCGCCTATCCTGAGCGTCTGTACCATCTTATTTCCGGCCATGTGCGCGCCCACGTTGCCAACGGGCATGAATTTTCGCCCCGCAGGCCTGCCGAGCCAGCCAGCCCACCCGAGAACGGGCACAACGACACGGCCGCAACTGCCCCCCTGTGCCCCGGTGTTCGCCGCGCTGCCGCGCGACAGGCCCGGAGCGGCGCATCGTCTGAAATATTTTCTCCCTCGTTGCCTGTCTGGTGGCCGGGGCGCTTTGCGCCTGAAAAGAACGACAACGTCACCGTGCTGGCCTCCTACGGTTCGCCGGATGCGGATTTCTGGCTGGCGGATCTGCCCCTGCAAAGCCTGCCCTCCAAGGTTTTTTCTCACTGGCGCGACTTGTACGGCCTGAACCTCTCGGCAGATTTTCTCGAAGGCCAGCCCATGGCCGTGACCGGAGCTTACGGGCAGGGGCGCTATGTGCTGAGCTACTCGCACCTTGAAACGCCGCACAGCCCCGATGCCAATGCGTGGCTGGCCCAGTTGCTGCGCAGCATGACAGGCCTTGCGCCAACACGCGAGGATGTGCCCCTGTGGCAGTTGCGCCACCCCTGCGCCGCATGGCCGGAAGGTTCGGGCGGCCCCCTGCTGGACGCCCTGCGCCACATGCGCGAACTGCTTGATCTCGCTGTGGCCCACCACCTTTTCTTTGGGCGCACCCACTGGCTGTGGGGCTGGCGCACGGGCCTGCCCGGCGCGGCCTGCAACAACCTGCACGCGGCCCTGTGCACGGCGGCAAGCCTTGAACCGTCTGCGGCGGCCCTGGCCTACTGGCAGCAGGTGGCCCCGCGCTTTGCCAAGCTTGAAACTCTGTTTGCCGCCGGAGCGGAAGATTATTTTCTGGCCTGCCGCCTTGCGGAAACACTCTCCCCCACCATGCCGGACGCCATTGACAAGCGCGGCCTTGACCACCAGCGCGAATCGCTGTTCGGGCACCCCATGAACGGCGGGGGCATTCTGGCAGAGCTGCTGGAAATGACCGAGGAGCTTGTCTACCTTTCCCAGACCTCCATGCCCTGCGATCTGGCCTGATGCCGCTGCGCCCAGATCCGGCACGTCGGCATGCCCGCCTCTGCGCGCCGTAAGCGCTGGACGCCGAGGCTGCAAGCCGCTATGAGGGCGTTTTGCATCAACCTTCAATGCCCAAGGCTCACATGTACGCATTTGATCTCGGCTGCGCCGCCTACCAGCGCGCCTTTGAAATACAAAAACAGGCGCAGGCTTACGTGCGTCAGGGCGGCGACGACATTCTGCTGCTTCTGGAGCATCCGCCAACCGTCACCTTGGGTAAAAACTCCGGTCAGGAGAATCTGCCCCCCAACCTCGCCAGCCTGTGGGGTTCGGCGGTGGATGTTGTGCACAGCACGCGCGGCGGCAATATTACCTGCCATTTTCCCGGTCAGCTGGTGGCCTACCCCGTCATCAACCTGAAAAAGCGCACCGGGGGCGTCCGGGCCTATGTAAATGATGTGGAAGAAACCGCCATCCGCACGGTACGGCACTTTGGCATTGAAGCGGCCCGCAAGCCGGGCTTTCCCGGCGTATGGGTGGGCGGCAGCAAGATTGCCTCTCTGGGCATTGCCGTGCAGCGCCACGTGACCCTGCACGGTCTGGCCATGAATGTGAACAGGGATCTTTCCCTCTTCAACATCATCACCCCCTGCGGCCTTGACGGCGTGACCGCCACCTCGGTGCAGCGGGAACAAGTCGGCGATCCAGCCACCATGGACGCTGTGAAAGCCTGCTTTCTTGAGGCCTTTTGCGACGTTTTCAGCCAGCCGCTGCCGCCCCTGCAATCGGCGCAAGCCTGCGAAGCCCTGCTTGCGGGCCAACCGTAACGGCCACGCAGTACGCATCAAATTTCAAGCCCAACACCAGTTCAGGCCATTTGCGGCACTCTGCCGCCGCAGGTGCCCCAGCAAGGACGAAATAGATGACCCAACCCGATTCTTCCGACAATTCCGGTTCTGCCAACGCTCCTCTACGCAAGCCCGCATGGCTGCGCCGTCCGCTGGCCTCCGACAGGCGCTTTTTCACCACCTCCGCCCTGCTGAACGAGCAGGGGCTTTCCACCGTCTGCAAGGAAGCCAACTGCCCCAACCGGCAGGAATGCTTTTCTTCCGGCACGGCCACATTTCTGATTCTGGGCGAAACCTGTACGCGCAACTGCCGCTTCTGCAATATCCACCCCGGCCAGACCAGCGCCCCCGACCCCACGGAACCGCAGCGCGTGGCCCAGGCCGCCGTGACCTTGGCCCTCAGGCATGTGGTTGTCACTTCTGTGACGCGCGACGATCTTGAAGACGGAGGCTCCGCCCAGTTTGCCTCAGTAATTACGGCGCTGCGGCAGGCTCTCCCCGACAGCAGCGTTGAGGTGCTTATTCCCGATTTTCAAGGCAACGCCGATGCCCTGCGCACGGTCATGGACGCCAAACCCCATATCATCAACCACAATGTGGAAACGCACCCCGCGCTCTATGCGCAGGTGCGGCCCCAGGCCGATTACGAACAAAGCCTGGAGCTGCTGCGCCGCGTGAACGACTGCGGCATGACGGCCAAAAGCGGCCTCATGGTGGGGCTGGGCGAAACAGACGCGCAGGTGCTTGAGGTGCTCAGGGACCTGCGCACGGTGGGCTGCTCCATTGTGACCATCGGCCAGTACCTGCCGCCCACAAGCCAGCACCACAAGCTCGACCGCTATGTGACGCCGGAGCAGTTTGAAGAATACGCCGTCTACGGTAACTCGCTGGGTTTGCGCCACGTGTTTTCCGGCCCGCTGGTGCGCAGCAGCTACCACGCAGCCAACTTTGCCTGATTGCGGGCCAATGACAGGTCAGCTTTTACCCGCCACAACCGCGCAATAATAAAAGAGCGGGCCTTGCTCCCGGATCACCGCCGGAGAACAAGGCCCGCTTTTCGTTCCTCAAATTTCAAGGCTCGGCTTAAACCATGCCCAAGGCCTGAAAACCCCATACAAAGCCGGTCAGAGTAAAAATGCTCAGCCCGTTGGCGACCACCGCCGTAAGAGCCGCTTCTTCCGCCACGGTGCTGTACACCTCGGCAATGACCGTCACCACCAGAGCCGTGGCCGTGGCGCTGACAATCACACTGATCACGAGCCACAGGCCCGAAACACCCAAGGCCGCCAGCATGACCCAGCACAGCAGCGGGTGCAGCACCAGCTTACAGAGAATAAACCACGTTTGCCGCGCAAAGGCGTGTCCGTGCGCCTGCCGCGTGGCCACCATCAGCTTTTGCCGCAAATCAAGCCCCAGGGCGAGCAGCATGCAGGGGGCCGCCGTGTAGCCCACAAGGCTCACCGCGCGGTCAAGGGGAGCCCACAGCCCAAGCCCGGAGGCGGATAGCGCTATGCCAGCCAGGGTCGAAAGCAGGATGGGGTTGCCGAGGATGAAGACTTTCAGGAGCTTGCCCATAAATTTCAGGGGATTGCCGCCGTCCCAGGCCAGCGACCCGGCCAGCGCATCCAGACGGGATTGCCCGATGATCATGACCACATTGGGCGTGAGGGTACACAGACCGGCAATGAGCATGGCAGTGGCATTGCCGGGGAACAGGTTGGACACGATGGGCAGGCCCACAAAGGCGGCATTGCAGGCGGAACAGGAAAGCCCGGCAATGACGCCCGGCCCCACGCCGCGCCGACAAAAAATTCTGTCGCCCGCATAGCCGATGCAATACACCACGAGCTGGGAGCCAAGGATGCCACCCCAAAAAGCCCAGTGCCCAAGATCAGCCAGACTGGCCCCGGCCAGCAGGTGCAGAATCAGCAGAGGCAAAGCCAGCTTGAGCACGTAGATGCCAAGAACAGGGCCTGCGTTTTCGGGCAATACATCGCGACTGCGCAAAAGAACGCCCGCGCCAATAATCAGAAATACGGGCAAGACGGCAAACAGCGCTTGAAACATAATCAACCTTTCCATTCGGATGCGTTTTTCACCCACCGGCGTGTCCGGCTGGCGACGGCGAAACTATGGCGCGGCTTGTTCGCCTTGTCCAGTAAAAACTGTTTGTTCGTTCAAACAGTTTTTAAGACGTATAATTACAGCATATTACAAAAAAACAATATCATCTACTTCAAACAATTACCAACCCTTTGCCAGAGGTTCGACACGCCCGCTTTTCAGCTCAGCCTCAGCAAAACCTGCAAACAGGCCATAAAAAAGCCCTCCGTCAATGACGAAGGGCTTTACCAAACATTCAGCTGCTAAATACAGCCGAAAGAATCTGTCTTACTTCTTGGCCTTGGCAGCCTTGTCGTCCTTGGGCGTTTCGGCCTTGGGGGCGGGGGCGGCTTCCGGAGCCTTTTCAGCTTCGGGCGTCACAGACTTGAAATCAAGCTTCTGCTTGTTCACAAGATCCAGCACTTCGTTGGTCACGTCGCTCTTGGAATCAAAAGCGGCGACAGCTTCGGTGCTGATGATGACGGCATAGCCCTTTTCAGTGCGATAGGTATTGACCACGCGCTGAATGGCATCATACAGCAGGTTTACAACATTCTGCTGTTCCACCTGCATGCGCTGCTGGGCAGACATGTAGACGGCCTGCAGTTCTTTCTGCGCTTCAGCGTCCTTGGGGTTGGCTTCCAGGCGCTGCTGGATGTCGTTAAGCTTGGTCTGCATGTCGCCCTGAAGGCTTTCAAGGAACTTCACGCCGGCCTTGCCGGGTTCGCTATCGCGCATCACGCGCGCCATATCCACCACCGCCACCTTGGGCTGGGCGTTATTGTCGCCCTGTTGGCAGGCAAAAAGCATGAAGCTCAGCAGCAGAGCCAGCGGCATAAAAAAACGGATTCGCATGGTTGTGACCACTCCTCTAATAAATGCCGGGCATAGAGTTGGGGCTCGGCGTTGAAGAACATGTACGTTGTTTTTATAGGCACCACAACCATTTTTCGCTGAAATTCCCTCTTGGGCGGCGCTTTGCGCGCCCCCTGCGCGAGGTAAATCCGCATCAGCGCAGCGAAGCGTACTGGGCCTTCATTCGCTGCACCCGGGCAACGTAGAAACGTGTTTCACGGGCAGGCAGGCGCGTGGCAAGATCCCTGTAAAAAGCGTCAACTGTCATGGCATTTATGGTGTCCACGGCTTCTTCCACGGTTTTGCCGTAGAGCCGCAAAAAACGGTTCGGCCCCATATTGTAGGCGGCAATTGCGCAATATTCCCGTGCCAGCGGGTTGTGCACCCCGGAAAAATAGCGTGTGAACAGGATGTGCAGATAGGTGGTGCCATAACGGATGTTGGTTTCGGGCACGCGCAGGTCTTCAAAACCCACATCGCCCATGCGTCCGTAAAGGTATTTGTGCACCTCGTCATTGGCAGTATCGGGCACTACCTGCATGAGGCCCATGGCCGACTTGTTGCTGACCAGGGTCGGCGAAAAGTCGCTTTCGCTGTGGATGATGGCGTACACAAGCTCGGTGCTCAAATTGTAGCGGCGCGAAAAATTCTCCACCAGATTCTGATAACGGCGGGCTCTGGCCTGTAGTTTTTCCATGTCGTTATCGTCAATATCGCCCACAAAGTTATCAAAAACAGCACCGTGGCGCAGCACTTCAATGGCAGCCCTGCGCACCACGCGGGGCGAATAGCCCGCCATCATGGCCGTGGGCGTCACCCAGCGCAGCGGGAGGCCCGCCGCGTCAAGAGCATCGCCGTAATCGCGGGGCTGGTTGCTGACCAGAAGCGGGATGGAAACACCGTCCAGAGCCAGCAGCGGGGCAAAATCGCCCTGCGCATCGCCTGAAAAGGCCAATGATGGTTCGCCAGTATCAAGAATAACGCCGTCCGGCCCAAAGGAAATAATGCGCCTGACCAGGGCCCGACCTGTAGCCTGACCTGCAGCAGGGCCCGTGGCAGGGCCCGTCGCTGAGGATGTCCCCTGCGGTTTGTCGGCACCGGATGCCCGGACAGATGTGCTGGCATCGGCAACCGGACGCGTCTGCGGACTGGCCCCGGATGTCTGTTCAGAATGCGGCTCCACCGCGCCGCGCACGGCCCACTGACGTATGCCGTCCCCCTGCGCCTGAATGGGAACGGGCATGTCTTCGGGACGCAGGCGAGCCACCATGCCGCTGGCGCGGCGGCGCAGTTCCGGCCCCTCGCTCTGCGGCACAAAACCGGCCAGCAGGCCGAGCACCAGCAAGGCGGCGGCAAGGCCGAGCGATATGAGCAATATTGTGTTACGTTGTTTCATGGGCATCCCCGTGGGCGTCGGCACGGCCTTGAGCCTGCCGCCGTCAGACGGTTGTAGGGCTGATCTCACGCACCCTGCCCGCAGGCAGGATATGCGTCGGAAATCCGACAGCCGAGAATCTTCCGCAACACTTCTTGCAATTCCTTTGCCAATTCTCCACACGTCCCAGACAAACCACTTTACAAAATGTGTACTTTAATTCAGAACAGACGGCCCCTTTTATGAGCTACCGTTGACCAGACCTTTTTTCCCACCTATACTTATTTCTGTGAAAAAAGGCTTGCACGCCATGCGCGCGAGAGCCGCCGCAAGGGCCTCAAAAGAGTGCCCAAGGCGGTCATTTCTCTGGGAATCAGGCGGTTCAGCCCGGGCAACAACGTCTTAATACGCGCATAGCCGCGCCGGTTCCCCATACTGCCAGCCAACACAGGCACCCCGGGGAAATGGAGCAAACCGTGTCCCAGCATTCGCCAGAATACATTCGCGAAGAAATCAAGCGACTCCTCAAATATGCGCCGCCCGAAATGCGCGCCGCAGCCATTGCCCTGCTGCCCGCCGCAAAGCGCTCTCTCAACACCGGCTATCACCCCTGCCTGCGCGGGGTGCCCATGCGCAGCTGGCGCTGCCTGCTCATGTTGCTCACCTCCATATCTGCCATGCAGAACGATACCGAAATGCTGCTGCGCGTTTCCAACGATCTGCTCGCCATTGCCGACCGCATGGCCCCTCCCGGGGAAGTGCTGCGGCAAAGCGCTGAAATCCTTGTCCACGCACTGTACGCCGATATGTACGTGTGCCGCCTGCGCAATGCCAATGGCGAATGGGTGGCGCGCTCGGCCAATCAGGTGGACGGCGGCAGCATACCCATCGTGGCCCCCATGCTGGAGGAGGGCCTGCGCGAACACCCCGTGATGCGCGCCATTCTTGAAGGCCACGCCCGCTATGTGGTGTCGAACAACCTTCAGGCCCTGGCCATGGGCGGCGAATCGTTCGACTGCATCATCTACAAGGAAGGCTACCGTTCGCGTCTGGCCTTTGTGCTGCGCGAGCGCAGCAACAAGCCTCCCTTCGGCCTCGTGATGTTGTATACCAAACGTGAGTATGGCTTTGAAAGCTTTGACGAACGTTTTCTTTCAAAATGTGCCAGCATTGTTTCGCTCACCGTAGGCCGACGTGTGGCCGTTGCCCGCGACACGCTGGAAAAAGCCGCCGGAGCCATGGCCCACTACGGCAACAACGCCCTGAACGTCATGCGCAATCAGGCGGAATATTGCGGCGAACTGGTGGAAGATCTGGACGCCAACCAGGCGCGCAGTCTGCGCCTTGCGCGCGAGCTGCTGGCCGAGTTTCCTGAAAATTCGCGCGGGCGCATGCTGGGCATGGAGCTGGAGCGCGCGCTCGCCCGCAACGACCTCACCGAACTTGCCGGGCATCTGGGCGGCGTGCTTGAAGGCACGCGCCGCATGACGCGCATTATCAATTCGCTCAAAAAATCCGCAGACCGGCCACGCCTGATGCACTACGCCCTCGGGCACGATGTGCTGCGCCTTGAGGACGATGTAACCCGCGAGGATTAGTCATGCGAGCCGCCCGGCTTTTTCCCTTTCTTGAGACCATCAGGAATTATTCCGCCCAGGATTTCAAGGCGGACATGACGGCGGCCCTTACCGTGACGCCCATGGCTGTGCCTCAGGCCATGGCCTATGCCATTATTGCCGGGGTTCACCCGCAGTACGGCATCTATGCCTGCATGCTGCCCGTGGTGCTGGCCGCCCTGTGGGGATCATCCCGCTTTATGGCCGCTGGCCCCACCAACGCCATCTCCATGATTATTTTCTCCACCCTCGCCACCATCAGCGTGGGCGGCGAACTGATCAGCACCATGCCCGAAGAATCGCGCATGGCCTATATTTTCGGCATGGCGCTCCTGTGCGGTCTTATCCAGCTGGGCATGGGCCTGGCGCGGCTGGGCGACCTGGTCAATTTCATCTCTCACTCGGTCATGGTGGCCTTTTCCACCGGTGCGGCGCTGCTCATTGCCGCAGGGCAACTCTATATGGCCATGGGCCTGACCGGCCCCAAGCCCTCGGGCTTTTTCAACCAGATGTTCGGCGCGCTGCACGGCCTGCCCTTTATCAATTACTGGAGCCTCGGCATTGCCGTCGGTACCATTGTTCTGACCGTGTTCTTCAAGCGCCTGTCGCCGCGCTTTCCCGCATCACTGGCCGCGCTCGGCGTGATTACGCTCTTTGCCGCCGTGTTCAGCGTGGACGAAAGGGGCGTTCCGCTGGTTGGGGCCATCCCAAGCGTTGTGCCTCCCTTCTCCCTGCCGCCCTCTTTTGATCTGGACGCGGTGCGCGACCTCTTTATGCCCGCGCTGGCCATTGCCCTGCTGGGAACAGTGGAGTCACTGGCCATTGGCAAACAACTGGCAAACATCAAGGGCGATGTGTTTGACGGCAGTCAGGAGCTTATTGGTCAGGGCCTCGGCAATATCGCCGCGGGCCTTACCTCGGGTATTCCCGGCTGCGGCTCCTTTACCCGCAGTGCTCTTGTGGTCACATCCGGCGGCAGAACGCGCATGGGCACGGTTTTTTCCGGCATTCTCGCCCTGCCCCTGCTGTTTGTGCTGGCCCCGCTCATAAGCTGGCTGCCGCTGCCCGCCCTGAGCGGCATACTGCTGCTCATTTCCTTCAAGATGATAGACATTGACGCCATCCGCCTCTGCGTTGTGGCCACCAGCGTGGACAGGGCCGTGCTGCTCATCACCTTTTTGTCCACCCTGCTGTTTGATCTTGAAAAAGCCATCTTCATCGGCGTGATGCTTTCCCTCACGCTGTTTATCTACAAGACAGCCCACCCGCGAGTGAACAGGCTCCACAAGGGCGACCCGCTGCTGCGCGAAGGCCCTGCCGAACTGCCGCAGGGCATCACCGTGTACATGATTGAAGGCACCCTGTTTTTCGGGGCCATCCACGAGCTTGAACGTCTGCTGTATGCCGAGGACAGCGAGCCAACCCGGCTTGTGGTGTTGCACCTTTCGCGCGTATTCTGGATTGATGCGTCTGGGGCGCATGCGCTTTCGCAATTTATTGAACGCTGTTATGCCCGCAGTCTGCCGGTTATTCTGGTGGTGGGCAGCCCCTCGGTGCGTACCATCTTGCGGCGCACAGGCCTTCTGGATTATCTCAGCAACGGCTTTGTGGCCGACACCACGGGCGAAGGCCTGCGGCTGGCCGCAGCCATGCTGAACCGTTTTGCCTGCAGCGATGCCCAGTGCGCGACAGTGCGCACAGATGTAACCACCACGCAGACCGCGCAAGCCGTGCAGGCAGCCGCGCCTGCCGCCGCCAGCCCCGGCCCGGAATATATGGCGCAGTCTGCCCGTGTGGCGCTGGATCCCCAAGGCAACGAGCTGCCCGCCGAACAAAACGCCCCTGCGGAAAATTCCGCCGAACCGCCGCGCGTGACCAAGGAGCGCCCGTGACCAAGGTTTTTCAACTGCCAACCTGCCCCGCAAACCCTGATTCCCTGCCCTTTGGCCCCGAGCATCCCTGGCTGGCCCCGCTGGCCGGATACAGCGATCTGCCCTTTCGTCTGCTCTGCCGCGAATACGGCGCAGCCGTGTGCGTTACCGAAATGGTCAGCGCCAAGGGCCTTGTTTATGAAAGCCCCGGCACCAACGAACTGCTCATGACCCTGCCCGAAGACCAGCCGCTGGTGGTGCAGCTTTTCGGGGCGGAGGCATCCTTTCTGGCGCGTGCGGTGGAACTGTTGCGTCAATCCGGCTTTGGCTGGTTTGACCTGAACATGGGCTGTTCGGTCTCCAAGGTTTTGCGCCAGAGTGCGGGCGCGGCCATGCTGGGCGATACGGAAAACGTGCTTGCCGTGGCCCGCGCCATGATTGAGGCCGCTGGCCGTGGACGCGTGGGCTTCAAACTACGCCTTGGCCTGGACGACGCCCGCCCGGTGCTGCCCGATCTGGCCTTACGCCTTGAAGATGCGGGCGCTGGCTGGCTGACCTTGCACCCCCGCACGGCCCGTCAGGGTTTTGGCGGCACAGCGCAGTGGGAGGCCATTGCCATGCTGGCCCAGCGCCTGACGATCCCCCTGCTTGCCAGCGGCGATCTCTTTAGCGCGGAAGATGGCGTGAACTGCCTTAAAAGCACCGGGGCCAGCGGCGTCATGTACGCCCGGGGTGCCATGCACAATCCCGCCATCTTTGCCGACCACGCGGCCCTGCTGGCCGGGAACACCCCGGTTCAGGCCGATGCCCCCCGTTTGCGAGCCATGATTTCCCGGCATCTGGAGCTTGCCCGCGCCCACTGCCCCGGCAAGGCCGCACTGTGGAAAATGCGCTCCGTTGTGCCGCGCTACGTGCGCACCCTGCCCGGCGCACGGGCCTTGCGTCAGGAGCTGTGCCGCTGTAATGATTGGGAAGAGCTTGACCGGTTACTGGATATTTTTCTGGGAAGCCCCGACTAGCAAGGAACAACAGCGCAGGCGGTCACGCCTGCTGCGCCCTGCAATACAGTATCGCATACAGATAAAATTTTAAGCTTGATGGATTGGGATCAGGCAAGGGGCAGTGCGATCACGGCTCCACGCCTGAAAGCGCCGGCCTTGAAGGAGAGCCATGATGGATGTTTACCGCGCCAAGACAGCGGGCTTTTGCATGGGCGTGAGCCTGGCCCTGCAAAAACTTAACACTGCGCTGGAGCGCAAGGGGGGCGCCCCCGAGACGACCCGCATCTGCACCCTTGGCCCCATCATCCACAATCCGCAGGTTCTGGCGGAGTATGAGTCGCGCGGCGTGGTCTGCGTCAAGGAAGCCGCGCAACTGCACCCCGGCGATGTGGCGGTTATCCGCGCGCACGGCATCACGCGGCAGGTTGAGGAGCAGGTCAAGCAAAGCGGAGCCGACATCGTGGACGCCACCTGCCCCAAGGTAAAAAAAGCCCAGCTTTCCATCGGGCGGGCCACCGCTGACGGCGCAACCCTGCTGCTTTTTGGCGAGGCGGATCACCCGGAGGTGCGCGGGCTGGTTTCTTACGCCTGCGGCCCGGCCCATGTGTTTGGCACGGCGGCAGAGCTTGATTCCTTGCACCTTGCCGAAAACAAGGCCTATGTGCTGGCCTCGCAGACAACTCAGGATCGGCAGATATTTCAGGAAATTGTGGAAGATCTGCGCACGCGCATTGCTGACCTTGCGGTGCTTTCCACCATTTGCGACGCCACCCGCGAGCGGCAGGAGGAAGCCCGTAACATTGCCTCCTGTGTGGATGTCATGGTAATCATAGGCGGAAGACAGAGCGGAAATACCCGCAGACTGGCTGATGTGGCCGCTTTGAACGGCATAGACACCTACCTTGTGGAGCGTGTCGAAGAACTGGCCGCAGAAAATTTTTCGCAAAAAAAACGTGCAGGTCTAACGGCTGGCGCATCTACGCCGAAAAGTCTTATTGACGCGGCTCATTTGTGGCTGCAGTCGCTTTAATCCCGTTTGCTCCTGAAGCGGTACTTTTCTGGAGGCAGCATGGCCCAGACCAATATTCTGCTGGAAGCCGGCACCAACGAGCTGGAAGTGGTGGAATTCTATCTTGAAGAATTCACCCCTCCTTCTGCCGATGCGCCGCAGTTGGACGAAAATGGCGAACCCGTTCCCGCCAAGCCCTATCGCGGCTACTACGGCGTCAACGTGGCCAAGGTGCTTGAAATTATCCGCATGCCCAAGGTGACGGCGCTGCCCGAAGTGCAGCACCCAAGCGTGCTCGGTGCTTTCAACCTGCGTTCGCGCATTATTCCGTTGGTGGATCTGGCCATGTGGCTGGGCAAAACCCATCCTGCGGAAGAAGAACAGCCCAAAACCATTGTGACGGAGTTCAACAACGTCACCACGGCCTTCATGGTTTCCGGGGTCAACCGCATTCACCGCATCAGCTGGGAGCAGGTTGAACCGCCGAACAAGTACGTTGCCGCCGTGTCCAACAATACGGTCATCGGCGTGGTCAAACTTGAAGACCGCATCATCTTTCTGCTCGACCTTGAAAAGGTGGTCGCCAACCTCAATCCCAAGCTGGGCCTGCGGCTTGACGATCTGGGCGAAGACTGGACCAATGAAGGCTACCGCGCCCTCGTGGCCGACGACTCCGCCCTTATCCGCGAAATGCAGCGCGACCTGCTTGAAAAAGCGGGCTTTACCGTTGAAGTTGTTTCCAACGGACGCGCGGCCTGGGATCGTCTGCTGGATTTCAAAAAGAGCGCCGAAGAAGGCAACCGCCCCATCACCGACTTTGTGCATGTGGTGGTTTCAGACATCGAAATGCCTGTCATGGACGGCCTCAATCTTACCTTGCGCATCAAGGAAGACTCCGTGCTCAAAAAGCTTCCGGTGCTGCTCTTTTCTTCACTCATTACCGAAAAGCTGCGCCACAAGGGCGTGAGCGTGGGTGCGGACGACCAGATTTCCAAGCCGGAAGTGACCCAGCTGGCCCACAGGGCCATGACCCTCATCAAGGCCAGGGAGCAGGATCAGGCTTAAAAGCTCCCAACCACTTTTGCCGTTTTCAAGGGGACTCCTTTACACAAAGGGGTCCCCTTTACGTTTCCGGGCGGGCGCTGTTTGCAAAGGCGCTTGCCAGAGTGTAAACTTGGCCCAAGACCACCAAGGAGCTTTTATGGCAGTAGTGCTAGGCACGGCAGGGCATATAGATCACGGCAAAACTTCGCTGGTACGGGCGCTTACAGGCATTGACTGCGATCGTCTGCAAGAAGAAAAACGCCGGGGAATCACCATTGAACTTGGCTTCGCCTGGGTTGACCTTCCCGGCGGCGAGCGGCTGGGCATCGTGGATGTGCCGGGCCATGAGCGCTTTGTCAAAAACATGGTGGCTGGCGCGGCAGGCGTGGACTTTGTCATGCTGGTCATTGCCGCGGACGAAGGCATCATGCCGCAGACCCGGGAACATCTTGAAATCTGCTCCCTGCTGGGCATACGCACCGGCCTTGTGGCCCTCACCAAGACAGACATGGTGGACGCCGACTGGCTCGAAATGGTGCAGGAAGAAGTACGCGGGTTCCTGCAAGGCACTTTTCTTGAAGATGCGCCCATCTTTCCCGTTTCTGCAACCACAGGCGATGGCGTGGACACGCTGCGCGACCACCTTGCACGCATGGCCGCCGAGCTGCCCGCCCAACGGCGCAGCGATATTTTTCGCCTGCCGGTGGACCGCGTATTCAGCATGAAGGGGCATGGCACCGTTGTGACAGGTACTGTCATTTCCGGCGTGTGCAACCTTGGCGATGAACTGCGCTTCATGCCGCCCGATCTGCCCACCCGCGCGCGCGGGCTGCAACGTCATGGCAAGGCCGCCGATTCGGTGCAGCCGGGCCAGCGCTGCGCCGTCAACGTGCAGGGGCTGGATGTGGAGGAAATCGAACGCGGCTTTGTGCTGGCCCGCCCCGGCGAACTGTTCCCCTCCAACCGCTGGCTGGTCAGGCTCACCTGCCTTTCTTCCGCCCCAAGAGCCATGCGGCAAAGGGTGGAAATCCATTTCCACCACGGCACGCGTGAGTGCGCGGCGCGGGTGGTCTTTCGCGACAGGGACAAACTGGCCCCCGGCGAAACCGCGCTGGCGGAACTGCGCTTCAAGGAACCCATGGTGGGCGTATTTGGCGACCACTGCGTATTGCGGGCCTATTCGCCCCTGCGCACGGTCGCCGGCGGGCTGCTGGTCAGCCCTCTGCCGCCCGAATTGCGCGCCAAAGACCCTGAACTGGCCGACAAGATGCGGCTGTTGCAGGAACTGCCCGAACTGCGCGACGCGGCAGAAGCCATAGGCGGGGGCAAGGCTGAAGCCAAGGCGCGCGATGAAGCCAGGGCCGCGCTTGTACGCGGCGCGCTGACCCTGCGCGGCATTGAAGGTGCTGACGAAGCGCGGCTGCGCGCCCTGACGGGCCTTGCCCGATCCGCTGTGGAGGCGGCGCTGCAACTGCTTTCCACCCGTGGCGAGGCCATCTGCTGGGACAAGGAAAACCGCTGCTGGATCGGCAAAATTCCCTTTGAAAAGCTGCTGGCCGCCAGTCTTGAACGCGGGGCCGACCTGCACCGCCGCGAGCCTCTCAAACCCGGATTCACCCGGGGAGCCCTGTGCACGGGCTGGAGCCGCAACCTGCCGCCCAAGCTGGTGCAAAAAGTGCTGGATCAGGCCCTCAAGCAGGGCGATCTGGTCACAGAAGGCGAGGGGCTGCGCCTGCAGTCGCATACCGTGAGCCTGGCCGCCGATCAGGCAGGGCTGCGCCAAAAGCTGCTGGACGCGCATGCCAGCGCGGGGCTGACCCCGCCAAATGCCAAGGACGTGCTCGAAGAGCTTGGCGTCACGCCCAAGGAGGCCGCCCCGGTGCTGCGCCTGCTCTGCGAGGCAGGCGAACTGGTCAAGATCAAGGACGGCCTCTATTACCACGGCCCGGCCCTGACCGACATTCTTGAACGTGTGCGCGCATGGTTCACCACCCATGACAATCTTGATGTGGGCGGCCTGAAAGAACTCCTGGGGCTTTCGCGCAAATATCTGATCGCCTTGCTGGAATATATGGATAATGAGCGCATAACCGTGCGCGTGGGCGACCAGCGCCGTTTCCGCGGTCGTTAGGGGCTGTTTCTAAAAACAGGAATTGTCCTTGCATTCTTGCCTTGAATGCTCATATATCTCAGTAATGCTCATTTGCTCATAACTCTTCACTAAGGAGCCCGGATATGTCTGAAAAAATTCTGGTAGTTGGTGGTGTTGCCCTGGGGCCCAAGGCGGCTTGCCGCTGCAAGCGCCTCATGCCCGATGCGGAAGTGACGCTTGTGGACGAAAACGTCTTCATTTCCTACGGCGGTTGCGGCATCCCCTACTACGTGTCCGGTGAAATACAGAATCTCGACGATCTGCGCTCCACCCCTTATCATACCGTGCGCGACACCGAATTTTTCCGCGATATGAAGGGCATCACCGTGCGCACCCAGACGCGCGCCCTGGCCATTGACCGGGCTGCCAAAACCCTGCTCGTCAAGGACGTTGTTTCCGGCAAGGAAGAAAAACTGCCTTACGACAAGCTGGTGCTCGCTACCGGCGCAAGCCCGCGCGTGCCCCCCATTGAAGGCAAGGATCTGAAAAACGTGCTTTCCCTGACCCGCCTTGAAGCCGCCGGAGCCATCCGCGCTGCTTGCCAGGAGGGCAAGGTCAGCGAGGCGGTCATTGTGGGCGGCGGCTTCATCGGCCTAGAGGCTGCCGTGGCCCTGGCCGACATGTGGGGCGTGAAAGTCAGCGTTGTGGAAATGATGGATCAGATTTTGCCCGGCGTGCTCTCCCAGCCGCTTTCGCTCATGGCCGCCAACGACTGCCTGACCCACAAGGTTGACGTGTTCACCTCTGAAAAAGTGCTGCGCCTTGAAGGCGAAAACGGCACCGTCACCAAGGTGGTCACGGACAAGCGCGAGATCCCCGCCCAGCTGGTGATCTTTGCCGCTGGCTTTATCCCCAACGGCCAGATTGCCAAGGATGCCGGGCTGGAAGTGGCCCCCTTTGGCGCGGTGGTGGTGGACGAACACATGCGCACCACCGACCCCTCCATCTATGCGGGCGGCGACTGCGTGGCCATCAAGAACATCATCACCGGCAAGATCGGTTATCTGCCCCTGGGTAGCATGGCCAACCGCCAGGGCCGCATCATCGGCACCAACCTTGCTGGCGGCAATGCCAGATTCCCCGGCTTTGTGGGCTCCTGGGCCGTCAAACTCTTTGGTCTTTCCTTCTGCGGCGTGGGCCTTACGGTTGAACGCGCCCGCAAGGAAGGCTTTGACGCCATGAGCGTCAGCGTGGAGCAGCTCGACCACGCCCACTTCTACCCCGAAAAATCCATGATGAGCCTTGAGTTGGTGGTGGACAAGGCCACCAGCCGGGTGCTGGGCATTCAGGGCGCCTGCGCCGACCCGGATTCGCTCAAGGCCCGCATTGATGCGGTGGCTGCGGCCCTGCAATACTCCAAGCCCACGGTGGAAGACATTTCCAACCTTGAAATCGCTTACGCCCCGCCCTTTGCCTCGGCTATGGACGTGGTCAACGTGGTTGCCAACGTGGCCGACAACGCCCTCTCCGGGCGCTTTACCCCCGTGACCGCCGACCAGTTCATGGATCTGTGGAAGAAACGCAGCGAAAACCACGTATTCTTTATTGATTCCCGCCCTGCGGCGGCGGGCAAGGCAGTGCAGGAAAAGCATCCTGACTGGCACGCCATGCCGCTGGAAGAAATCGCCGCCAGAATCAGCGAGGTGCCCAAGGACCGCCCTGTTGCCATTATCTGCAACACAGGTCTGCGCGCCTATGACAGCCTGCTGGTGCTGGCCCGCAACGGCGTGACCAACGTGGTCAACTCCACAGGCGGCATGCAGGCGGTCATCAAGATGGGCCTTTCCCTGTAACATGCCCGCCAGAAAAAAACGCTTTTGAACGCTTTCGGGGGAGGAACCTTGCAAAAGGCTTTCTCCCCCGCTTCAGTCGGGCACAGGCATTCTCCACCCGGCGTATTCTGCCACAATCTGTACGTACTGCCCGCAGGCTGGTTTTTCGCTGGCGGATTAATGCTCGTGGCGCAGCAAAGGGTCAGCCCGCAAGCGCCCAAAATCTGTAACATTGAATCAGGGCCAAGCCGCAGGTTTCTGCCCTGAAACATTTGTAACATTTTTTTCATTTGCCCTGCACATTCCAACGTGCCGTCATCATAGGTTTTCCCATCGGGCATGGGCCAAACCGCCTTGTCAGGTTTCACAATTCATCACTATTTTCCGCATGTTGCGTCTGTCACATTTTTTTTTGTTGCTCCCTCGATTAAACTGTTCAAACAAACAATTTTATGGTAAGCGCAAAAACGCGCATTCCGTCGGGGCAGACGAGAGTGTGCAGCAAGGCTCCAAAACAAGTGATACCAAGCTTTTTTGGTGGACGCGAAAAGGCGGATTGGGTAGGGTTTTTCTACCACGATTCCACTCCCAGCCTCCATTTTGTGTTCACTTCACGGCACTAGCCGTTGCCCGTCCCTGCCAAGTGCGGGGCCTTATCTCAGGGGCCGATCCGACCCACGCTGATTTTGTAAAAACATTGCGCGCCTGTGGGCGCCAAGGAGGAACAGATGGCTCATATGAAAACTATGGACGGCAACAACGCCACCGCGCACATTGCCTACGCTCTGTCGGAAACGGCAGCCATTTACCCCATCACCCCCTCGTCCGTCATGGGCGAAGTCATGGATCAGCTGGCTGCCAAGGGCACCAAAAACCTGCTCGGCCAGATCGTGAATGTGCGCGAAATGCAGTCCGAAGCCGGCGCCGCTGGCGCTGTGCACGGCATGCTTTCCGCCGGCGCCCTCACCTCCACCTACACGGCTTCCCAGGGCCTGCTGCTCATGATCCCCAACATGTACAAAATCGCCGGTGAACTGCTTCCCGGCGTTTTCCATGTTTCGGCTCGCGCCCTGGCTTCCCATGCCCTGTCCATCTTTGGCGACCACCAGG
This sequence comes from Pseudomonadota bacterium, assembly GCA_023419375.1. Taxonomy (GTDB): domain Bacteria; phylum Desulfobacterota; class Desulfovibrionia; order Desulfovibrionales; family Desulfovibrionaceae; genus Desulfovibrio. The sequence goes on along the minus strand of JAEZYD010000006.1, from coordinate 48,463 downwards.
ACGTGATGGCTGCCCGTCAGACTGGCTTCTGCTTCCTGGCTTCCTCCTCCGTGCAGGAATGCATGGACCTGGCCCTCGTTGCGCACCTTTCCGCCATCGATTCCAGCCTGCCCTTCTGCCACTTCTTTGACGGCTTCCGCACCTCCCACGAAGTGCAGAAGATCGAAACCATTGACTACGAAGACATCCGCCCCCTGGTGAACTGGGAAAAGGTGGCCGAATTCCGCGCCACCGCCATGAACCCCGAGCATCCGCACATTCGCGGCACCGCCCAGAACCCCGACATCTACTTCCAGAACCGCGAAGCTTCCAATCTCTACTACGACGCCGTGCCCGGCATCGTGCTTGAGAACATGAAGAAGGTCGAGTCCATCACTGGCCGCAAGTACCGCCTCTTTGACTACGTGGGCCACCCCGAAGCCGACCGCGTGATCGTTTCCATGGGTTCTTCCTGTGAAGTCATCGAAGAAACCGTGAAGTACCTCAACGCACAGGGCCAGCGCGTGGGCCTCGTGAAGGTGCACCTGTTCCGCCCCTTCTCCACCGAGCATCTGCTGCGCGCCCTGCCTTCCAGCGTGACCTGCATCACCGTGCTTGACCGCACCAAGGAAAGCGGCGCTCTTGGCGATCCCCTGTATCAGGACGTCTGCACCGCCTTCCTCGAAAAGGGCGAAGCTCCCACCCTGGTGGGCGGCCGCTACGGCCTGGGCTCCAAGGACTTCACCCCCGGCATGGCCAAGGCCGTGTACGACAACATGCTGGCCCTTCAGCCCAAGAACCACTTCACCGTGGGCATCAACGACGACGTCACCTACACGTCGCTTGACGTGGAAGAAGAAATCGACACCGTGCCCGCTGGCACCGTGCAGTGCAAGTTCTTCGGCCTCGGCGCTGACGGCACCGTGGGCGCCAACAAGCAGGCCATCAAGATCATCGGCGACAACACCGATCTCTACGCCCAGGCCTACTTTGCTTACGACTCCAAGAAGTCCGGCGGCTTCACCGTGTCGCACCTGCGCTTCGGCAAGGAACAGATCACCTCTTCCTACCTGATCACCAAGGCCGACTACGTTGCCTGTCACAAGGCCGCCTACGTGACCCAGTACGACATTCTTGAAGGCATCAAGGAAGGCGGCACCTTTGTGCTGAACTCCAACTGGTCGCTTGCCGACATGGAAAAGCACCTGCCCGCCTCCATGAAGCGCGTCATCGCCCGCAAGAAGCTGAAGTTCTACAACGTGGACGCCGTCAAGGTTGCCCAGGAAGTGGGCCTCGGCGGCCGCATCAACATGATCATGCAGACCGCCTTCTTCAAGCTTGCCAACGTGCTTGACTTTGAAAAGGCCGTGGGCCTGCTCAAGGAATCCATCAAGAAAACCTACGGCAGCAAGGGCGACAAGATCGTCAACATGAACATCGCCGCCGTGGACAAGGGCATGGACGCTCTGGAAGAAGTGAAATACCCCGCTTCCTGGGCCACTGCCACCGAAGGCGCCGCTGCCTGCCACTGCGATGACGACGAATACATCAGCGCCGTTGTGCGTCCCATTCTGGCCCAGCAGGGCGACAAGCTGCCCGTGTCCGCCATGGATCCGGCTGGCTTCATGCCCCTCGGCACCGCCGCTTGCGAAAAGCGCGGCTGCGCCATCGACGTGCCCGAATGGCAGGTTGAAAACTGCATCCAGTGCTGCCAGTGCTCCTTTGTGTGCCCCCACGCCGCCATCCGCCCGGTGCTCGCCACCGAGGAAGAACTGGCCGGCGCGCCCGCTTCCTTTGCGACCAAGGACGCCATCGGCAAAGAACTCAAGGGCATGAAGTTCCGTATTCAGGTGTACACCGAAGACTGCCTGGGCTGCGGCTCCTGCGCCGAAGTGTGCCCCGCCAAGGTCAAGGCCCTCGTTATGAAGCCCCTTGACACCCAGATGCCCACCCAGAAGGAAAACCTGGCCTTCGCCGAAGCCAACATCACGCTCAAGGACGAGCTCATGGCTCGCGACACCGTCAAGGGTTCGCAGCTGCAGCAGCCCCTGCACGAGTTCTCCGGCGCCTGCGCCGGTTGCGGCGAAACGCCTTACGTCAAGGTGCTCACGCAGATGTTCGGCGAACGCATGATCGTGGCCAACGCCACGGGCTGCTCGTCCATCTGGGGCGCTTCTTCGCCCACCACGCCTTACTGCACCAACAAGGACGGCTTTGGCCCGGCCTGGGGCAACTCCCTGTTTGAAGACGCCGCCGAATACGGCTGCGGCATGGGTATTGCCTACGAACAGCGCCGTGGTCTGCTGGCCATGAAGGTTCAGGAAGCCCTGAAGGAAGAATCCGCTTCTCCCGAACTGAAGGCCGCCCTCCAGGGTTGGCTGGACAACAAGGACGATGCCGAAGGCTCCCGCAAGTACGGTGAAATGATCATGGCCAACCTGGAAGGCTTTGACAGCCCCCTGGCCCATGAACTGTGGCACATGGACGACCTCTTCACCAAGAAGAGCGTGTGGATCTTCGGCGGCGACGGCTGGGGCTACGACATCGGTTACGGCGGCCTTGACCACGTCCTCGCCAGCGGCGACGACATCAACGTGCTGCTGATGGATACCGAAGTGTACTCCAACACCGGCGGCCAGTCCTCCAAGGCCACCCCGCTTGGCGCCGTGGCCCAGTTTGCCGCCGCAGGCAAGCGCACCGGCAAGAAAGACCTTGGCCGCATGGCCATGACCTACGGCTATGTGTACGTTGCCTCCGTGTCCATGGGCGCGGACAAGCAGCAGGTGCTCAAGGCCTTCCGCGAAGCCGAAGCCTACAAGGGCCCCTCGCTCATCATCGCTTACGCTCCCTGCATCAACCAGGGCCTGCGCAAGGGCATGGGCAAGAGCCAGGAAGAAGCCAAGATGGCCGTGCTTTCCGGCTACTGGCCCCTGTACCGCTACAATCCCGAACTGTCCAAGGAAAAGAAAAATCCCTTCCAGCTCGATAGCAAGGCTCCTTCTGCTGACATTCAGGAATTCCTGGGCGGCGAAACCCGTTTTGCCTCTCTGGAAAAGATGGCTCCCGAAGTCTCCAAGAAGCTGCGCGCCGAACTGGCCGAAGCCTATACGGAACGCTACGCCATGCTCAAGCAGCTGGCTGACCTGCCCTACCCCGGCACCAGCGCCGAGTAGAGAGGCCTGACGTTATGACTATCCGCGCCCGCCAGCATCTGGCTCCTCTCCGGGGGGCAGCCCGTTGCTGCGGGCGCGGGCTACGTCACACGCTTGGGATCAAAGGTTAAAGGCCTGGGCGCGAGGAAAGCCCTCGCGCCCTTTTCGCGTTAATACCGCCAGCCTGCCGGCACAGCAGGGGAGGCACTATGCACAACGGTCTATACATCACCGCCACCGGGCCCATGACGGGCAAGAGCGCCATCGCCCTTGGGGCCATGCAGCTGCTCACCCGCAGCATGCGCAAGGTGGCCTTTTTCCGTCCCATCATCAACGAACCTCTGTGGGACGACCGCGACCCCGACATCCATCTGATGCTTGAATACTTCAAGCTCACGATGGACTACGCCGACACCTTCGCCTACACCCAGCGCGAAGCCCGCCAGATCATCAATCAGGGTTCGCGCAACCTGCTCATCGAAAACATCATCCAGAAGTACAAAAAGCTGCTGGAAACCTATGATTTCGTTGTGTGCGTGGGCACCGACTTTCTTGCCAAAGACCCGGTTTTCGAATTTGAACTCAATGCCGAAATCGCGGCCAACCTTGGCTGCCCGGTCCTCCTGGTTACCAGCGGTTACAATGTGAGCGCCGAAGACATTCGTGATTCGCTCCAGATCACCATGGACAGCCTTGAACCCTATGCGCTGGACGTGGTTGCCACCATTGTGAACCGCCGCAACCTCACCCAGACGGAACTGGACGAACTGCGCGCCCATTTCAGCACGCAGGACAGCCCTGCCCTGATTTTCTCCGTTCCCAACGACCCCACCATCGGCCAGCCCACCATGGCTGACGTGAAAAAGGGCCTGGACGCGGAAGTGCTGTTTGGCGAAAAGCGTCTGGACGCGCTGGTGGGCGACTACCTTATCGCCGCCATGCATGTGGACAATGTGCTCAACTACATTGCCAAAGACCAGCTCATCGTCACCCCTGGCGACCGTGCCGACGTGCTCCTGGCGGCCATTGCCTCGCGCCTGTCGTCTTCTACGCCCGACATTGCGGGCGTGCTGCTGACCGGGGGCATCCGTCCCTCCGAAAACGTCTGCAAATTCATTGAAGGCTGGACAGGCTCGCCCCTGCCCATCCTGCTGACGCCGCACCACACCTACAAGGCCTTTATGGCCCTGCAAAGCATCATCGCCCCCATCGAACCGGGCGACCTGCGCAAGATCAACAGCGTGCTGGGCCTGTTTGAACAGTACGTCAACGGCAAGGAAATCGAAAACCGCATCGGCGGCGAGCGCAGCAGCCGCATCACGCCCATGATGTTTGAATTCGAGCTGATCCAGCGCGCCAAGGCCAACAAGATGCGCATCGTGCTGGCCGAAGGCACCGAGGAGCGCATCCTGCGCGCCACGGATATCCTTCTGCGCCGCGATGTGGCCGAAATCATCCTGCTTGGCGATGTGGAAGAAATCCGCTCCAAGGCCAGCGCCTTTGGCCTGGACATTGCCAAGGCCCGCCTCATCGACCCGGTGAAATCCGAGCTGTTTGACGACTACGCCAATACCTATTACGAACTGCGCAAAAAGAAGGGCATTACCCCTGAACAGGCGCGCGACACCATGACCGACGCCACCTACTTTGCCACCATGATGGTCAAGAAGGACGATGCCGACGGCATGGTTTCCGGTTCGGTCAACACCACGGCCCACACCATCCGCCCGGCCTTTGAATTTGTGAAGACCAAGCCCGGATTCACCGTGGTTTCCTCGGTCTTCCTCATGTGCCTCAAGGATCGCGTGCTGGCTTTTGGCGACTGCGCCGTGAACCCCAATCCCTCCGCGCAGCAACTGGCCGAAATCGCCATTGCCTCAGCCCACACGGCCAAGGTGTTTGGCATTGAGCCGCGTGTTGCCATGCTTTCCTACTCCACCGGTACTTCCGGCAAGGGTGCGGACGTGGACGTTGTGGTGGAAGCCACCAAGATCGCGCAGGAAATGGCCCCCGATCTCGCACTGGAAGGCCCCCTGCAGTACGATGCGGCCATCGACCCCTCGGTTGCCAAAACCAAGATGCCCGACAGCAAGGTTGCCGGTAAGGCCACGGTGTTCATCTTCCCCGACCTCAACACCGGCAACAATACCTACAAGGCCGTGCAGCGCGCTGCCGGCGCGGTGGCCATCGGCCCCGTGCTCCAGGGCCTGAACAAGCCTGTCAACGATCTCTCGCGCGGCTGCACCGTGCCCGACATCGTCAACACCGTGGCTATCACTGCGGTGCAGGCCGCTGCCGAAAAGGCCGCGCAGAAGTAGTTAAAAAATCAGCCCCGGCTGACATGAGCTTTCGGCGGTTTGCCTGACAGGGCAAACCGCCGCATAAAGCCTGCCGCCGCAAAAACATTACTGACGCAAGGCATGCGCCACAAACTGCCGGCCCGCGATCAGAATAAACAAGTTCAAGAAAGGAAGAGTTATGAAAATTCTGGTGATTAACGCGGGTTCTTCGTCCTGCAAGTATCAGTTGCTGGAAATGGACACGCGCAGCGTGCTCTGCTCCGGTCTTGCCGAACGCATCGGCCAGGAAGGCGGACGCCTCACCCACAAAATCGCCCCCGATACGGACAATGAAGAAAAGCTTGTTCGCGAGGCCTTCTTCCCCACCCATGTGGAAGCCATGGAACTGGTCATCGCTCTGCTGACCGACGCCGACAAGGGCGTTATCAAGGACAAGAGCGAAATTTATGCCATCGGCCACCGCGTGCTGCACGGCGGCGAAGCCGTGAGCGATCCCGTGCTGGTGAACGAACGCGTGAAGCAGATTGTGGAAGAATGCGCCGTGCTTGGCCCCTTGCACAACCCCGCCAACCTCATGGGCATTGAAGTGGCTGAAAAGCTCTTCCCCGGCGTTCCCAACGTGGCCGTGTTCGATACCGAATTCGGCATGGGCATGCCCAAGGAAGCCTTCATGTACGCCCTGCCCTACGAGCTGTACGAAGAACTGCGCATCCGCCGCTACGGCTTCCACGGCACCTCGCACAAGTACATTGCCAACGCCACTGCCGAATTCCTCGGCAAGCCCCTTTCCGAGCTGCGCTCCATCACCATGCACCTCGGCAACGGCTCTTCCATGAGCTGCGTGAAAAACGGCAAGTGCTTTGACACCAGCATGGGCCTCACCCCGCTGGAAGGCCTTGTGATGGGCACCCGTTGCGGCACCATTGACCCGGCCATCGTGCCATTTGTCATGGAAAAGAAGGGCCTCAGCCCCTCCGAAGCCGACACCCTGATGAACAAGAAGTCCGGCCTGCTTGGCCTGTGCGGCTACACCGACATGCGCGATGTGCATGCCCAGGTGGACAAGGGCAACGAACGCGCCGAGCTGGCCCTCAAGCTGCTCGTGCGCAGCATCAAAAAGACCCTTGGTTCCTACTTCTTCCTGCTTGAAGGCAACGTGGACGCCCTGGTGTTCACCGCTGGCATCGGCGAGAACGACGACATCGTCCGCGCCATGGTTTGCGAAGGCCTTGAAGCCTTCGGCATCAAGCTGAACAAGGAAGAAAACAGCACCCGCAAGCCCGGCGCGCGCATCATCACCACGCCGGACAGCAAGATCCCCGTGATCATCATCCCCACCAACGAAGAGCTCCAGATCGCCCTTGCCACGGTGGAAGTGCTGAAAAAGTAAGTCTCCTTACTTTTGCCTTATTGCATGTCAAAGGCCGCCCCCGAAAGGAGGCGGCCTTTTGTGCTCTTGCGCAGAAAGATTGGGCGGATGTGAAACCGTTAGCTGGCTGCACCGATCGCATGCTGCATGGCCTGCTCAAACTGCTGAACATAGCTGTCCAGCTTCTTTTTACGATTGTAGTCGTTGGAGCTCTTCATATACAGGCCTCCGCCAGCGGCCACCACCAGGGCGGCAATGCCGCCGAACTTGGCGCTCATATACAGGGCCTCGGGTAAACGGCGCGCAAGTTCGTCCATGCTTTCTGTAAACAGATGCATGAGAAAGCTGAAACAGACCAGCCCCACCAGAAAAACAATAACACTGACCTTGCAGACCTTTTTCAAAGGGTAGGACTCCAGGTCATATTCGGTAACGCGGTTCGCGCCGTAGCGCTTCATCAAGGCAGCAGCATCCATAAAATCATGCTCCCAGCCCGAAGCCGCATTGCTCACGGCATAGACCTCCAGAGCAGCGCCATCGCCGCCCTCTGTGGCGCAGGCAGGGCCAAGGCAACCGAGTTTCAGGCAGTCACCGACCGCAACAGGGCAGGAAGCGGGAAGGGACAACTGCGCCTCCGCGCCGTTTTCAAGCCGAATCACAGCACACTGCCATTGCTTGCGGCCACGTGGCATGCGCAGGTTTGCACCACTGCCCAAAGCTATGTCCTGCTCCGGTGCCGGAGCCTGCCAGGGGGCAACTGCCAGCACACGGGCCTCAACGGCACATGCCCGAAAGACTTTGCCTTCAACTGTAAAATCCATGAAAACCTCTCTCCATAATGCGCCCGTGGGGCTTGCCCCTCTTTACCGGGGCAGCAGCGTTTCCTCAAGGGCAAGATCAACGGGAACCTCACGCGAGGGCAGCGACTTGTCTATGCGCACCGTGCCCGAGGGAGCGTTGCGCATGGGTTTGACGTGACGCACCTCGGCATATTGTATGCGCGCCCGGGCGGCGTCGCGCTGCCAGCTTTTGCAGGCGGCCAGCGCCCCGGCCTCGTCAAGAGTGCGCGGCGGAACTTCCTGCCCGCCATGGGCACGGCGAATAATCACGTGCGAACCGGGGCCGTTTTCCGCATGCAGCCAGATGTCGTGCGGGGCAGCAAGCTTGCGCGCGGCCAGATTGCCCTTGGAATCGCGCCCGCGCAGCAGCACAAAACCATCTGAGCTTATAAACATCTGCACATTTTTGGGCAGGATGGCGGCCATTCCGGAACCAGCCGTGCGCCCGGCGGGAGCCACCTCATCGGCAGCGCCAGCAGTGGCGCCCAGCAGGCTGCCGGGGCTGGCCTGGCGCAAGGAGGCCAGTTCGTCTTCCAGCGCGCCGCGCCGCACAGCCAGATGCTCCATACCGCGTTGCCCGCGCCGGGCCGTATGAAACAGGCGGGCCATCTGCTCGCGCACAGAAAAACGCAGATCCAGCGGTATTTCCCGCGCCGGGCCGTGCGGGCCTGCCTCCACGGTGACGGAAGCCGCGCGAAAATCCGCAGGCCAGCGCCACAATTCGGCCTGAAGCGCCAGAGCGTCTGCCTGACAGGCCATCATCTTGCCAAGGCGATTTTCTTCCTCGCGCAGTTTTTCCAGCAGCTTTGCAAGCTTGCGCGCGCGCCTATCCAAAGGCTGGGCAGCCTCCCGCGCCTGATCCAGAGCCAGACGGGCAAGCACCATATCCTGCCCTGCCTGTTCGGTCAGATTCAAGGCATCCGGCCCGCAAAATTCAGCAATGGATGCTGTCTCCGCATCCTTGCCCAGCAAGGTCCTTTGCTGTTTCCGGGGCAGAGGCCAGGCGCTTATGGCGAGTACAGGACGCGGCATGGCCGGTGCAAAGGCATTGTCGGAGGCAGGCGCACTGGGGCTGTAGCAAAACACGTCACCGCCGCCAGCCCGCAGGTCTTCCAGCAAGGCCCACTGTTCCGGTTCTTCAAGGCAGGCGAGCGTTCGGCGCAGGGCGGGGCTAAGCACAGGCCACTGCCGCCAGTTGTTCAGGGCATCCGCCAGTTGCGCAGGCTCGGGCCAGACGGCCAGCTCATCTTCCGGCGATTCATTCTCGGACAGAAAGCGGAGCGAAGGGCCTTCGCGCAGATCAAGCAACAGCCAGGTCAGACGTGGAGATTGCTCCGAGCCTGCCTCCCCCTGCCCCTGCGGGGACAATGGCGGCAGTTGGGGAGCCTCTGCGCCGCCGCCGAGCAGCAGCCACAAGCAGCGCTCGCTCCAGCGGGCCACACAGGCAACAATACGCCGACCAGCCGCATATTTGCGCAGTCGCATGATGGGCGCTGAAGGCGCACGGCCCACGCTGATACGCTGAGAGGTAATAAAGCAGAACGGTTCCTTGCGTCCAAAGCGCAGGCAAAGCTGCCGCTTGCGCCCACCGCTGTAGACCATGAGGGCCAGCAGGCCATCAGCAGGTTCCTGAATTTTTTCCACCCTTGCGCCAGTGAGCAGGGGGGTCAGGTCTTCACAAAAACGGCGGAACAGATGGGCATCCATAGAAAAAACCGGCTTCGGGGCAAGGTGAATGGCTGGGGAGGAAAAGGGGGCAAGGCACGACAGACGGCCCGATCGGGAAGGAAGGTCTTACCCTGCCAAAGACAAGGCCGCACAACATGCCCAGCGTGTGCGCAGGCGCAGCGGCAAACGCAGTTCCTGGTGCAGCAGATGCCAGACCGCAGGCTGGCATAATTGCGCAGACGGTTCGGGCAACAGCCTCGCTGGCAATCCGGTGGGCCTGATGCGGCCGTTGCAACCAGGCCAGAAGCCTCGCAGACCCAGTTCGCCAGACCCCGCTGCAAAGCGGAACCACCGGGAGCCTGCCCGAATCATGCCTGCCGTCAGGCGCAAGCGGGAGTGCGCGAGCGCAGCGCCCGCCTGGCCGAAAGCAACAAAAACAGTGCCTTTAAGGCAGAGAAATGACGTTAATCGCCGCGAAGGTGTTCGTCTTCTTCCTGTTTGGCCTTGCAGTTGATGCACAAACGCGTCACAGGCCGGGCCTTGAGACGGGGAACGCTGATGTCGTCGCCGCAGTCTTCACAAATCCCGTAGGTGCCATCGTCAATGCGGGTAAGGGCTGCCTGGATCTTGCGGATCAGGCGGCGCTCACGGTCACGGATGCGCAGGGTAAAGGCCCTGTCGGATTCTGCAGTGGCACGGTCAGCCGGGTCGGCAAACACTTCGTTGCTATCCGTCAGTTCTTCCAGGGTGCTGTCACCCTTCTGCTTCGCTTCTTCAAGCATGTCGGAAAGAAGCTTGCGAAAGTATTCCAAATCCTTGTGATCCATTTAAATCCTCCGGCGGACGCCGCTGGGGGGCGCATGAACGGTCTTACTCATAGGCCTTGCAGAAACATGCTGGAGCAAGCGATTCGCACCGCACATCCTGCATGGCCAGCCATGCGGCGGCATGGCCCGCTCAGAGCACCTCTCAATGAAAATGCTCTTTTGATGCAATGGACTCATATAGCTACATGCGCAATCTTTGTAAAGCTGTGCCCTCAAGATTACGCAAAGCATGCACTTTGGCGACAGGCGCAAACAAAAACCCCGGGTAAACCGGGGTCTAAGGTGCCATAAATGCACAACAATAAGAATATATGATACCCGTTGCGCGGCAATCAGGCTCCAGTTGGATCGTCTTCCCGTCCGGCTTCAAGCCGCTCGGCCTCGTAGCGGGCTTCGCGGGCTGCGGCTCTGGCCGCGTCCTTGGCGGCATCCTGCACGGCCTGCCGTTCGCGCGCTTCGGCGCGGATAACGCCCTTGATCTCGTCCCAGGCTGGCTCGTTCCACAAATCCTCGCAGCGCTGCGTGGGAACGGATATGTCCGTAAACTCCTCGCCACGTCGGGCGCGCACAAACACATCCCCCCCGGTGGCAACGGCCTTGGGCGCGTAGGAGGCCGTCATCTGGCAGGCGGTGCGCAGCACGTCCTCGGGCCACAAGGCCCCGTTGCGGGCCAGTGCCAGCGGCCCCGGCATGTCGCGCATGCGCAGGATAAGGTCGTCCGGGCCTGCGGCGGCGGCCAGCAGATCGTTGTCCGCGCTGTTGCGCCCAACGCACAGCCAGTAGTGGTTCTGCCCTTCGCTGTGCCAGAACTGACGCCCAAGATTGGCAAGAGTAAAATCACTGGCGATGGGCTCCTGCAAACGGGTGAGCACCAGCCAGTAGCGGCGGGCGTTCTCGCGCTCGGTCAGGCGGCAGCCGCCCCCAGGCGTGGGAATTTCCTTGATGCCGTATTCCCTGGCAAGGTTCAGCTGCTCGGTGCGGCCCCTGCCCCAGATGCCCAGCAGGCGCGAGCGGTCCACAAGGCCGCTTTCTTCCACAGGGGTTGGCGGCAGGTGCTTGGCGCACAGGGGGCGCAGCAGAATATCGGCCACGGCGGCATCGCGCATGATGACGTTCAGCGTGTCGCGCCGCTGCGACATGGGCCGCTGGCCCAGAACCTCGCCCGAGGCCAGGGCCTTGGCGCCCACGCTCTCCATATATTTGCGGGCCTCGCGCAGCAGCAGGATCTTGCAGTCAACGCAGGGGTTCAGCACCTTGCCAAAGCCATGCTCCGGCCTTTGGCGCAGCATGGCGGCAAACTGGGGGCCGACATCCTGAGTAACAATATCAAGGTCGTAAATCTTGCGCCAATGTGCCGCCACAGCTTCGCCGCCAAAGAAGGGCGAATAAAAATGCAGGCAACGCACGGCAAGGCCCTGACGTTCAAGCAGTTTGGCTGTAAGCAGGCTGTCGAGCCCGCCGGAAAACAATACTATGATTTGGGGAGAATCGCTCATGCCCGCGCTTGTACGACAGCAAGCGCCCATGCGCAAGTGGCGCAGGCAGGCCTTGCGCGGCTTTTGCCTGCTTGCAATTATCATTATCAGGAATTATACTCATTTAATACAGGGACAAGCGCAGGCCCGCCGCCGATCTGGCATTTGCCTTGCTCGTCTTGGTCTGCTACACTAACGCGCTTGAAGATATTTTTACCCGGAGCAATGAGCTATGGCGAAGAAACCGGCCATGAGTCAGGAAAACGCGCGCGCCGAGGCCTTGGGCACCGCACTTGCCACCATCGAACGCAAGTACGGCAAGGGCGCTGTGATGAAGCTTTCCGACGAAGCCCACGTCAATATTCCCGTGATCCCCACAGGTTCCATCGGCCTTGATCTGGCCCTTGGCGTGGGGGGCATTCCGCGCGGGCGCATCAGCGAAATTTTTGGCCCGGAATCTTCGGGCAAAACCACGCTGACCCTGCACATTATCGCAGAATGCCAGAAAATGGGCGGTACCTGCGCCTTTGTGGACGCAGAACATGCCCTTGACGTTTCTTACGCCCGGCGGCTCGGCGTCAACACTGACGAACTGCTCATCTCGCAGCCCGACTACGGCGAACAGGCGCTGGACATTGCCGACATGCTCGTGCGTTCCGGCGCTGTTGACCTTGTGGTGGTTGACTCCGTGGCAGCGCTCATTCCGCAGGCCGAACTGGAAGGCGACATGGGCGAATCGCAGGTTGGCGGTCACGCCCGCCTTATGTCGCATGCCATGCGCCGCCTCACCGGCACCATCCACAAATCGCGCACGTCCGTCATCTTCATCAACCAGATCCGCATGAAGATCGGCGTCACCGGCTACGGCAGCCCCGAAACCACCACTGGCGGCAACGCGCTCAAGTTCTATTCTTCCGTGCGGCTGGACATCCGTCGCATCCAGACCCTCAAGGACAAGGAAGAATCCTTCGGTTCGCGCACCAGGGTCAAGGTGGTCAAAAACAAGGTTGCCCCGCCCTTCCGCAGCGCCATTTTTGATATTCTGTATGGTCAGGGCATTTCGCGCTCCGGTGAACTCCTTGACCTCGGCATTGAAGCCAAGATCATTGACCAGAGCGGCTCGTGGTTTGCATTTGGCAGCGAAAAGCTCGGCCAGGGGCGCGAAAAAGTACGCGCGCTGCTGGACGAAAACCTTGATCTGCGCAACCAGATTGAAGCCAAGGTTGTGGAATTTCTGGGATTGAACCCCAAGGAATTCACGCCCACCTCAGAAGACCTGGACGAAGGGGAAGCCCCCGCGCCCACTTACGAATAAAGGCCATTTTTTACCTGCGACCGCGCGCCTTGGTGGTGCGCGGTCGTTGTTCGCGCAGACCCCATTACGGAGCCAGTAAATGCTCACCGCCAAAGAAATACGCAGCCGCTACCTCGAATTTTTCAAACGCCACCAGCATGAAATTGTCGAATCCGGCCCCATCATTCCGCCCAACGACCCCACCCTGCTGTTCACCAATGCTGGCATGGTGCAATTCAAAAAGCTGTTTCTTGGCGAGGAAAAGCGCGCATACAGCCGCGCCACCACCTGCCAGAAATGCCTGCGTGTTTCGGGCAAGCACAACGACCTTGAAAACGTGGGCCGCACCGCGCGCCACCACACGTTTTTTGAAATGCTGGGCAACTTTTCTTTCGGCGACTATTTCAAGCGCGAAGCCATCACCTGGGCCTGGGAATTTGTGAGCAAGGAGCTTGAACTGCCCAAGGAAAAGCTCTGGGTCACGGTGTTCCGCGAAGATGACGAAGCTGCGGCCATCTGGGCCGAGGTTGCCGGGCTGCCCGCCGACCGCATCGTCCGCATGGGCGAAAAAGACAATTTCTGGACCATGGGCGATACCGGCCCCTGCGGCCCCTGTTCCGAAATCTATGTGGATCAGGGTGCAGACATGTCTTGCGGGCCGGACTGCGGCATCGGCAAGTGCGACTGCGACCGGTTCCTTGAAATCTGGAACCTCGTTTTCACCCAGTTTGACCAGTCTGCCGACGGCACCCGCGTGGCTCTTGCCAATCCCAACATTGATACGGGCATGGGCCTTGAACGCATGGCCGCCGTTGCCCAGGGCAAGCGCTCCAATTTTGACTGCGACCTGTTTCAGGAGATCATCCAGTACGCCGCCTCGCTCGCCAATGTGAGCTACAGCTTCAGCGCGCCCGACACCAACGACGTGGATACGGCCCTGCGCGTCATTGCCGACCACAGCCGCTCGGCGGCCTTTCTTGTGGCTGGCGGCGTGCTGCCCTCCAACGAGGGTCGTGGCTATGTGCTGCGCCGCCTGATCCGCCGCGCCCTGCGCTTTGCCACGCTCATTGGCGTGAACGAACCCTTCATGTACAAGGTGGCCCGCAAGGTTACGGAAGTGATGGGCGACGCCTATCCCGAGCTGACCGAGCACGCCGACTTTATCGCCCGCGCCGTGCATGAGGAAGAACAGCGCTTCTCCCTCACCCTGCAAAAAGGCCTGGAGCTGCTGGACGAAGAACTGGTGTCCCTCAAGGCTGCCGGACAGACGCAGATTCCCGGTGAATTCTGCTTCAAGCTGTACGACACCTACGGCTTCCCGCTCGATATCGTGACCGACGTTGCCGAAAAGCGCGGCTTCACCGCTGACGCCAAGGGCTTTGAAAAGCATATGGGCGAACAGCGCAAACGCGCCCGCGATCATCAGAAAAAGGGCGGTCTGCTGGGCCAGGCTGACGGCGCGAACGTGTTCAAGCCCCTGCTGGACGCTGGCGTAACCAGCACCTTTGTGGGCTACGAGCGCCTGACCGAAACCAGCCCTTTGACCCTGCTGCTCAATGCCGCAGGTGAAGAAGTGTCCGACCTCGGCGAAGGTGATACCGGCTACGCCATTACCGCAGCCACGCCTTTTTACGGCGAGGGCGGCGGCCAGGCTGGCGACATGGGTACGTTGGCAAGCACCTCCGGCGAAGCGCGGGTGCTGACCACCCACAAGCCCGCCCCCACCCTGCTGGTGCATGAAATTGAAGTGACCAAGGGCGAGCTGCACAAAGGCGGCGAGGCCACCCTCAAGGTGGACGCCGACCAGCGCAAATCCACTGCCCGCAACCACACCTGCACCCATCTGCTGCATGCTGCCCTGCGCCGCGCTCTGGGCACCCATGTGAAGCAGGCCGGTTCTCTGGTTGACCCGCACCGCCTGCGTTTTGACTTTTCGCACATTGCGGCCCTCACGCCCGAAGAACTGGCGGCGGTGGAACGCGACGTGAACCGCGCCATCATGGCCGACCTGCCTGTGGCCGCCAGGGAAATGCCCGTGGCCGAAGCCATGGCAACCGGAGCAATGGCCCTGTTTGGCGAAAAATATGGCGATATTGTGCGCGTGCTCACAGTTTCCGGCGCGGAAAAGGGCGAACCTGAATCCGTGGAACTGTGCGGCGGCACACACCTTGAACGCACCGGCGAGGCCGGGGCCTTCATGATCGTTTCTGAAAGCGGCGTTGCCGCCGGCACGCGGCGCATAGAGGCCGTAACCGGCTGGAACGCCTATGCCCAGGCTGTTGAGCAGCGCGCGGAACTTGCCGCGCTTTCGGGCATACTCAAGGCGCGCCCCGGCCAGTTGGCCGAACGCGTGACCGCCCTGCAAGGCGATGTGAAAAAGCTGCGCAAGGCCTCGGAAAAGGCCGCCGCCGCGCCTGCCACCGGGGCCGATCTGGCCGCCCGCGCGCAGGACGTCAACGGAGTGCGCATGCTGGCCGCCAAGCTTGATAATGTTCCTGTGAAAGCCCTGCGCGAAGTCATGGACGATGTGCGCTCGCGCCTTACCGACAATGCCGTTGTCTGCCTGGCAACGGCTGAAGACGGCAAGGTTGGGCTTTTGCTTTACGTTTCCAAAGACCTGCACGGAAAATTTACTGCTCCCGCGCTTATCAAGGACGTGGCCGCTCCCTGCGGCGGCTCCGGCGGCGGCAGACCCGACCTGGCTCAGGCGGGCGGCACAAAGGCCGATGGCATTGACGAGGCCTTTGCCGTGCTGAAACAACGCATCGAACAATAAGGACAAGGCCATGATAGGCATTTCCAAGCTGTATTGCGGACAGGTCGAGCCTTCCGACGCCCTGCGTTACGGACGCGAATCGGGCAAGCTGCCCTCGCACCTGCTGCAGTTCTCCAAAGATAAAAAGCCAGTTGTGGTCTGGAACATGACCCAGCGCTGCAACCTCAAATGCGTGCACTGCTACGCCCACGCCATTGAAGTTGACGGTTTGGACGATATCAATACCGTTCAGGCCAAAACCATGATCGATGATCTGGCGGCCTACGGCGCGCCGGTCATGTTGTTCTCCGGCGGCGAACCGCTGGTGCGCAAGGATCTGGTGGAGCTTGCCAGCCACGCCACATCCAAAGGCATGCGCGCGGTTATTTCCACCAACGGCACGCTTATCACCAAGGAAAAGGCCCGCGAACTCAAGGAAGTGGGGCTTTCCTACGTTGGTATTTCGCTGGACGGCATGGAAGCGGTGCACGACAAGTTTCGCGGCGTGCCCGGTGCTTTCAAAAAAGCGCTCGAAGGCATTGCCAACTGTCAGGCCGAAGGCCTCAAAGTGGGCCTGCGCTTTACCATCAACAAGCGCAACGTGTCTGAAATTCCCGGTATCTTCCGCCTGCTCAAGGATCTGGAAGTGCCCCGCGCCTGCTTCTACCACCTGGTGTACTCTGGCCGTGGCTCCGAACTGATCAAGGAAGATCTGGATCACGCCGAAACCCGTCAGGTGATTGATCTCATCATGGACGAAACCCGCGCCCTTTTTGACGCCGGCAAGCCCAAGGAAATCCTCACTGTGGACAACCACGCTGACGGCCCCTATGTGTGGATGCGCATGAAGCGCGAAGATCCCAAACGGGCCGAAGAAGTTTTTGAACTTTTGCAGTACAACGAGGGCAACAGTTCTGGTCGCGGCATCGGCTGTATTTCGTGGGACGGCAAGGTTCACGCCGACCAGTTCTGGCGCGACCACACCTTTGGCAACGTGCTGGAACGCCCCTTCTCGCAGATTTGGGACGACCCGCAGATCGAACTGCTGCACAAGCTCAAAGACAAGAAGACCCACGTCAAGGGCCGTTGCGCCAAGTGCCAGTTCCTGAACATCTGCGGCGGCAACTTCCGCGCCCGCGCAGAAGCCTATTACGGCGACGAATGGGCTCAGGACCCTGCCTGTTATCTGACTGATGAGGAAATCGGCATTAAATAGCGCTTCGGCGCAGCCCTTTTCCCGCTGAATGTGCAAGCATGGCGGCGCGCCCCGGTCGTAGCCCGCTACGTTCCGCCCCGGCGCGCCGCTTGTTTTTTATACGGACACAAGGGCATACTGATAGTGCGCAAAGCGCCCGGCAGCCGCTGTGCAAACAGCAACAGTGACGGCTGCCGCGTCTTTGCCATACATAACATTTACTGCATCACCGGCAGCATTGCCGCACAGGCTGGCCAAGCACCGACCTGCAACTCGCAGAATAAAGGACAACAGCCATGACCACATTCCATAGAGGCCGCCGCCTTCGCGCCACCCCGGAACTGCGCTCCATAGTACGCGAAACCCCGCCCCTTCTGGTTGAAGACTGCATCATGCCCTACTTCGTTGTGGAAACTGACGACAAGGGCTTTCGCAAAGAAATAGGCTCCATGCCCGGCCAGTTTCAGCTCAGCCTTGCCGAACTGGAAAAGCAGGTGGAAAAGGCCGTGGATACGGGCCTGAAATCCATCATTCTTTTCGGCATTCCTGAACTCAAGGACGAATACGCCTCCGGCGCTTATGCCGAAGACGGCATCGTGCAGGAGGCCGTGCGCCTGCTCAAGCACCGCTGGCCCAAGCTTTACGTCATCACAGACGTCTGCCTGTGCGAATACATGAGCCACGGGCATTGCGGCATACTCATGCCCTCGGGCGAAGTGAACAACGACGCCACCCTGCCCCTGCTTGCCAAAACAGCGGTGAGCCATGTGGAAGCAGGCGCGGATATGGTGGCCCCCTCCGACATGATGGATGGCCGGGTAGCCGCCATCCGCGAGGCGCTGGACGAAGGCGACCTCACGACAACGCCCATCATGTCCTATGCCGTCAAATACGCCTCGGCCTACTACGGCCCCTTCCGCGAAGCGGCGGAAAGCGCCCCGGCCTGCGGCGACCGCAAATCCTACCAGATGGACCCGGCCAATGCCCGCGAAGCCCTGCTTGAGGCCTTTGCCGACCTTGAAGAAGGCGCGGACGCCCTGATTGTGAAGCCCGCCGGGCCTTACAGCGACATCATCCGCACCGTGCGCGACAATACCAGCGTACCCCTGTGCGCCTATCAGGTGAGCGGCGAATACTCCATGATCCGCGCGGCGGGCCTCAACGGCTGGATCGACGAGCGCGCCGTCATGCTGGAATCCCTCACGGGTCTGAAGCGCGCCGGGGCGGACATGATCATCACCTACTTTACAGAAACCATCCTGCGAGAAGGACTGGCACGATAATGAGCAATCATCCTCACAACATGGGGCACCCCGCAGGACACTCCGCAGGCCATCCCGGCGGGCATCCCGCTGGCCATCCGGGCGGGCACCCCGCAGGTGCTGCGGGCAATCCTTCCTCCGGGCATCCGGACGGCATATCCGCCCCCCTGCGCACCCTTGAAGACGGCAGCCCCGCCTGTCGCCTCATCGCCTGGGAAGTGACCCGCTCCTGCAATCTGGCCTGCAAGCACTGCCGTGCCGAAGCCCACACGGAGCCCTACCCCGGCGAGCTTTCTACCGAGGAAGCCAAGGCTCTCATTGATACCTTTCCGCAGGTGGGCAAGCCCATCATCATCTTTACCGGCGGCGACCCCATGATGCGGGCCGATGTGTACGAGCTGGTGGCCTATGCCAACAGCAAGGGGCTGCCCTGCGCCTTTTCGCCCAACGGCACCCTCATAACCCCCGAGAATGCGCAAAAAATCAAGGATGCCGGGGTCAACCGCTGCTCCATCTCCATTGACGGGCCGGACGCCGCCAGCCACGACAGCTTCCGGGGCGTACCCGGCGCGTTTGAAGCTTCGCTGCGCGGCATCGAATACCTCAAATCCGTGGGCGTGCCCTTTCAGATCAACACCACGGTCACGCGCAACAATCTGAGCAGCTTCAAAAAGATATTCGAACTGTGCGAGCGCATCGGCGCTGCCGCATGGCACATCTTTTTGCTGGTGCCCATGGGCCGCGCCTCCGGCCTGGCCGATCAGGTCATCACCGCGCAGGAATACGAGGACGTGCTGCACTGGCTGTATGATTTCCGCAAGAGCACCAGCATGCACCTCAAGGCCACCTGCGCGCCGCACTACTACCGCATCATGCGCCAGCGCGCCAAGGAGGAAGGCATCAGCGTTACGCCCGAAACCTTCGGCATGGACGCGCTCACCCGCGGCTGCCTTGGCGGCACGGGGTTTTGCTTTATCAGCCACGTAGGGCAGGTACAGCCCTGCGGCTACCTTGAACTGAACTGCGGCAACGTGCGCGAAACGCCCTTTCCGCAGATCTGGCGCGAGAGCAAATACTTTTTGCAGTTCCGCGACCAGTCCTGTTACACGGGCAAGTGCGGCGTGTGCGAATACCACAAGGTCTGCGGCGGCTGCCGCGCCCGAGCCCACAGCATGGACGGCGATCACATGGGTGAAGAACCCCTGTGCACCTATATTCCGGCCAAACTGCGCCGCAAGGAAAACCCCTGAGCCACACGAGGAACGCCATGACGCAGCCCACGGCCCACGCGGCCACCCCTGCCCCCACCGAAACGCTGATGGACAGCGTTGACCGCCAGCTGCTGGATATCATCCAGACAGGCTTTCCCCTCACCCCGCGCCCCTATGCAGATCTGGGCCAGATGCTCGGCATCGGTGAGGAAGAAGCGCTCGAACGTGTGCGCGGCCTCAAGGCCCGCAAGATCATCCGCCGTCTGGGGGCCAACTTCCAGTCGGCCAAGCTGGGCTTTGTGTCCACCCTGTGCGCCGCCAAGGTGCCGGATGACAAGATGGACGACTTTGTGGCGCGGGTAAACGCCTGCCCCGGCGTGACGCACAACTATCTGCGCGAGCATGCCTACAACATCTGGTTCACGCTTATCAGCCCCTCGCGGGAGGAAAGCCAGGCCACGCTTGATGCCCTCACCGAGGCCACCGGCATTGCCATTCTTAACCTGCCTGCCACCAAACTGTATAAAATCCGTGTGGATTTTCGCATGGATGCAGACGCCTGAAATACTGCAACAGCCCATTGAAAACAAAGTCGGTGCTTTCGATTTTTGCGAAAGCACCGGCTTTGTTATGTCTGTAGTTGTTGATTACCGCGCCATGAGCGCGAACACGCCCCAACCAAGGTATTCGCGCGTATACATGGCATAACGCTTTGGCTCGTTGGTCATCTGGTCGCGAACTTCCTTGGCAAAGGCGTCATCCGGGTTGGCCTCAAGCCAGCGCCGCATGGTCAGCCACTTGGCAGCTTCGTACCTGTCCCAGCCATCCTGATTTGCCAGAACCATTTCCACAACATCATAACCAAGTTCACCGAAGGATTCGATGAGCTTGGGCAAGGTGAGAAAGTCGGCAACAGCCGTTGCGCCGCAGCCCTGGGCAATGTCTTCCGTGGGCGGCATACAGCGCCAGTAGGGCTCGCCAATGAGGATGATCCCGCCGGGGCAAAGGCTTTGCGTCAAAAGCTCAATGGTGCCCGCAACGCCGCCGCCTATCCATGTGGCCCCAACGCAGGCGGCCAGATCAACCTTTTCAGCCGCAACGTAGCCCGCAGCGTCAGCGTGGATAAACTCCACCTGGCCGGCAACGCCCAACTCTTGCGCGCGGAGCCGTGCCTGCCCGCAAAACAGGGGGCTCATGTCTATGCCAAGGCCTGTGATGCTGTAATCGCGCGCCCATGTGCAGAGCATTTCCCCCGAGCCGCTGCCAAGGTCGAGCACGCGGGTTCCCGGTTTAAGACGCAGCGCAGCCCCGAGGGTCGCAAGCTTTTCTGGAGTATACGGATTATGGATGCGGTGTTCGCTTTCCGTAATGGTAAAAATACGTGGGATATCCAACATTGTAGCCTCCTTGCCATATTTCATGTCTTTCGGATATTACGTGCTGCACACCATTCAATAGTCACTTTGTATGTTGCAAAAAATCAATGACACGTCAGTCATTTTTTTACGGCCATGATAAGCGTGCAGTCATCCATTGTACGCCCCCCATGCACTGGCATAGTATGCAATACCTGTGACAAAAGCATTCTACTTGTTATTTCAGAAATGAATAATCGCAAACCTGCAATTATTTATCGATTATTCATAAATCACCAGACCAGGCAATGAATCACTTGCCCCTCGACATGACCGGCAATGGAGTGGATGTAACAGCTGGCCGAATGGGCCAACGCAATATCGCGCAAAAATCACGCAAAGTGGGGGAGCACTGCCTGCTTGCCATAACTGCCCATCTTTAGTACACAAGCATTGCGTTGTTCCATTTAGCAAATCTCTAAACTTTTTCTCGTGGCTTTCCTCAACACATACGCCCGCGACCCCACGGCCAAGCCGTTGCAGCCGCGTAGCGCAGCGCACTTGAGGCTTGACGTCCAGCCAACGCATAAGGACTGTGCATGACCAGCACCCGTCGTTTTTGCCTGCCGCTCCGCACGCTCTTTGCCATCGTCGGCCTGCTTTGTGCAGCTCTTCTGTCACACCCAGGCGCTGCTGTTTCGGCACCGGCCGTTCCGCCGCAAAGTTCCTTGGGCGTATGTTCCGCCATTTTATACGACCTTGACCGCGACGCCATACTTTTTGAGCAAAATGCCGACCAGCGCATTCCCCCTGCCTCGCTGACCAAGATCATGTCCATGTTTCTTGCCATGGATCAGATCAACTCAGGCCTGGCCCGCATTGACAATACCACCACGATCAGCCGCAATGCGGCCCGCACCGGCGGCTCGCGCATGGGCCTCAACGAGAATGAGCAGGTCACGCTTGAGCAGCTCCTCACGGGCATGGCTGTTTCTTCCGGCAACGACGCCAGCACGGCAATGGCCGAGTATGTGGGCGGCTCCGTGCCCGCGTTCATCAACATGATGAATGCCAAGGCCCGCGATCTGGGCATGCGCGACAGCTACTTTGTCAATCCGCATGGCCTCCCGGCCAAGGGGCAGTACACCACCGCTCGCGACATGCTGACCCTTGCCCGCGCCTATCTGCATGCCTACCCCGATGCGCTGCGCTTCCATAACACCCATGTGCTGAACTACCGGGGCCGCGTCACCTGGAACAAGAACCCCTTGCTTGGGCAGTATCCTGGCGCGGACGGCCTTAAAACCGGCTGGATCAACGCTTCGGGCTACAACATGGTTTTCACGGCTCTCAAGGGCGACAAACGCCTGCTGGCTGTTATTATGGGCGCGCCCGATTCGCAGATTCGCAGCATTGAGGCCTTCCGCCTGCTGGATGCTGGCTTTGAAGTGTGCAACAACGAGGCCCCCACAGTGGTGGCCGCTCTGGACACCCTGCCGCGCGAAAAGTATCACCCCGACATCCGCAAAAATGCCCGCGAGGCATACCATCAGTTTGCCGGAAACGACCGGGGCGAGGCCACGCAGACCCTGCACCGCGCCAAGGCAACCAGCCACAGCAAGCAGGCCAAGGCAACCAAGACGGCCAAGAACAAAAAGAAGAGCGTGGAAAAGGTCGCCCGCCAGCGCAGCAATGACAATGACGGGCAGGCAGCCCGCCGCGTTGCCAACAACGCCAGCTAACGCAAAACCCAACTGGAAATTTTGAAGACCCGTGAACCTTTGTGGTTCACGGGCCTTTCTTATAAAACCGCGGGGGGAGAGGCGTTCCGCGCTATTGCGCAGTGTAGCCACCATCCACAGTATAACAACCGCCGGTAATGAACGAGGCTTCATCCGAAAGCAAAAATGCCGCCAGCTTGCCTACCTCTTCGGGTTTCGCCATCCGTTTCATGGGGTGAGATTCTGCCATCATCTGCCGAACGCTTTCCGGCAATTCCTTCATTCTGGGTGTATCAACATAGCCTGGGGCCAAGGCATTTACACGTACACCTTTTTCTGCAAATTCCAGCGCAACCGATTGCGTCAACCCCACAACGCCATGTTTTGCGCAAGTGTACGGGGCAATCCCCGCAATTCCCACCATGCCGTTGACGGCGGAAAGATTGACCACCGCTCCGCCTCCGTTTTTGAGCATGGCGGGAATGGCATACTTCATCCCGTAAAAAACACCGCTCAGGTCAGTCTGGATGACTTCCTGCCAATCCGCCACGTCATAATCGCATATGGAGACGCCGTGCGGCCCGGTTATGCCCGCATTGTTCACAAGATAGTCGATTCTTCCAAACTGTTCCATGACGGAATCAATCAGGCTTTTAACGGAAGTGTGGTCTTTGACATCTGTAGTCATGGGGAAAACGCGTTGTCCGGATGGATCCATGTTCCGCGCCGTGGCCTCGATAGCTGCGCTGTTCCTGGCAGTTATGACCACTGTACGCCCGCAGTTATAAAGCTCCTGAGCGATGGCTTCGCCTACTCCGGTGGAGGCGCCTGTAACTATGGCAATATTGCCGCTGAATTTCATTGCTTATGCCTTTCCCTTGCCGGACGAAGCTACGATTTTACGGCAAAGGGCCGCAAAGACTTCGCGTTCCTGTTCCGACAAGGCGGTTTCGATGGTGCCCAACAGTTCTCTTCTAAATTTTTCCGCTCTATTAAGAAAATCCCTTCCGTCGGAAGTGATTGATATGTCGTAACTGCGCCTGTCGGTTCCGTTTTTGTTTTGAACAATGTAATTTTTATCCAAAAGCCTTTTGGTAAGCTTGGACGTGCCAGATTGCGAGATTCCACGCAGGGCGGCCAGCTCCGTGGTGGTTTTGCTGCCGTTCTCCGCAAGGGCATCAAGGATTTCGTATTGCGCGGTGGTGATGCCTTCAACATTGAGGCGGTTAAGTGTGCTGATTACCAAGCATTGAAAAGGAATATACGATTTTTCCAGAATGTCGTTTTCCATAAATACTCCATATACAGAACCGAGGAAATATATTCCTTGGTTGATATATGACTGTATCATGTATTTAGTCAAGAGCACTTCGCGCCATTGCTGTGGCCCTGGATTAGGGCTGGCCAAGGGCGTTAGCGTTCTTAAAATTCGTGGGATGTTGCTGTGCTGAAAAGAGAATCAGCCCCTGTCCAGCACGCGGAGCGACACGGCTTCGGCCAGATGCCGCGTGGCAATGCTGGCGGCATCGTCCAGATCGGCAATGGTACGGGCCATGCGCAACACTCTGGCGCATGCCCGCGCGGAGAGGGAAAGACGGTTGACCGCAGCCTCCATCAAGGCATGGCCTTCAGCATCCAGCGCGCAATGCTGATCGAGCAGCGCGCCGGAAAGTTCCGCGTTGCAGCGCGGACCATCGCTGCCATAACGCGCCCTTTGCGTTGCCCGGGCCTTGAGCACGCGTTCGCGCATCTGTGCAGACGAAGCGCCGCTGCCCGTGCCGCGAAAATCCGCATAGGCCACGGCAGGCACTTCCACATGCACGTCAATGCGGTCAAGCATGGGACCGGAGAGGCGTGACTGATAACGCACCCGTTGTTCCTCGCGGCAAGTGCACTGGTGCGTGGGATCGCCGTAATAGCCGCAGGGGCAGGGATTCATGGCCGCCACCAGCATGCAGGCAGCAGGAAAGTTCACGCTGTGCGCGGCGCGCGCAATGGCAGCCACGCCGCCTTCCAGGGGCTGGCGCAAGGCTTCAAGGGCAGTTTTGCGAAATTCCGGCAGCTCATCCAGAAAGAGCACACCCCTGTGGGCGAGGCTCACCTCGCCGGGGCGCGGATAGCCGCCACCGCCCACCAGGGCCACATCAGATATGGTGTGGTGCGGCGCGCGAAAAGGCCGCACACGCATAAGCCCGGCCTCGGGCGGCAGCTTGCCGGAAACGCTGTAAATCTTGGTGACTTCCAGAGATTCTTCAAAGTCCAGCGGCGGCAGAATGGTGGGCAGGCGCTGGGCCAGCATGGTTTTGCCGCTGCCGGGCGGGCCAATGAGCAGCACGTTGTGACCGCCAGCCGCTGCCACTTCCAGCGCGCGTTTGGCGGCCTCCTGGCCTTTGACCTCGGCGTAGTCCTGCCTGCAGGCAGGGGCCTCAAGCGTATCAACCACGGGTTCGCACAGCGGTTCAAGCGGTTCCGCGCCAGCCAGAAAGGCCGCGCAGCGGCCAAGCCCCTCGGGCGCAAACACCTTGAGTCCGCGCACCACCGCAGCTTCCGCGCCGTTGCCGGGGGGAACCACCAAGCCAGCGGCCCCCTGCTCCCGCGCCAGCAGAGCCAGCGGCAGCACGCCGCTCACCGGGCGCAACGCGCCATTGAGCGAAAGCTCGCCCGCCAGATACATGCCCTGTAAAGGCTCCGCGGGTATAATCCCCGCAGCGGCCAGCAGCCCAACGGCCAGCGGCAGGTCATAGCTTGCGCCGCTCTTGCGCCGCCACGCAGGGGCAAGGTTTACCGTAATCCGCGCCGGGGGCAGCTTGAAGCCGCAGGCGCGCAAGGCGGCAAAGACCCTGTCCTTGGCCTCGCGCACCGCTGTTTCCGCCAGCCCCACCATGGTGAAGCCAGGCAGGCCCTGCCGCACGAAGTCCACTTCCAGTTCCACGGGGTAGGCATCCACACCTTCAACCCCGCCGCTGTTCAAACGGACAACCATGCGCTCTCCTTGCCCTGCAAATGATAAGCGGCGCGGATTATTGCATCTACCCGCGCCGCAAAAGTCTTGCCGTCAGACGCGCCGGGCAAAGCCCGTCCGCGCCTGCAAGCAGAATGTACCGCCAGATGCTATTGCACGGCCTTGCCGATGCGATCCCAGCGGATGTCGCCCAGACCGCCCCACGACCAATAGATGCGCCAGGCTTTGGCGCGTATGGCGCTGCGGTCCACAAGGCCCCAGAAGCGCGAATCCATTGAGTTGTCGCGGTTGTCGCCCATGACAAAATACTTGCCTTCAGGCACGGTGATCGGGCCGAAATTGTCGCGCACAGGCTGGATGCGGTCAGGCTCGGTAAAGCGGATGTAGGATTCCTTTACCGGCTCGCCGTTGCGGAACAGCTGCTTGTTACGCACCTCAATGGTGTCGCCGGGCGTCCCGATGATGCGCTTGATGTAGTCCACGCTGGGATCATTGGGGTATTCAAAAATGATAATGTCACCCTTGACCGGGTCGCTCCCCTTGTAAATGTAGGAGTGGGTAAAGGGAATCTTGATGCCATAGGAAAACTTGCTTGCCAGCAGATGATCACCCACAAGCAGAGTTTTGACCATGGATTCCGAAGGAATCTTGAATGCCTGCACCACAAAGGTGCGGATGACCAGAGCCAAAATAAGCGCGACGAACAGAGCTTCGCCATATTCCCGCCACAGGGGTTTTGGGGGGCGCTGTGATTGCAGAAGCATTGCCATGTGCGAATATTCCTCATGTGCCTTGGGGCTGGTGAGCGTTACATTTTCGGTCGCAAAGTATGCCCTGATGCGAAAGTAAAGGCAAGGAGCAGTGCTTCTTCTCCCTGCGGTTCAGCAAAAAAACAAGCCCCCGCCCGGCATCAACCGGAACAGGGGCCTGTTCAGCAATCACAATGCGTTGCCGCGATGGGGCCTGGAGCAGGTTACCTTGCAAGGTTCGGCTGCTCCGCGCAGATTTAAAAAAACCGCGCCTTAAAATACTCTAGTGGAGGCGCAGGGCAAAGTTGACCACAAAGCACAGGGCAATGATCAGCATCACCACATTAAGATCCTTGAAGCGGCCAGAAAGCACCTTGATGCCGACCCAGCTCACAAAGCCAAAGCCAAAACCCGTGGCGATGTTGAAGGTAAGCGGCATGCTGATGATGGTCAAAAAGGCGGGCAGGGCAACGGTAAAGTCCTTGAACTTGATGCGCCCCACTTCCTGCATCATCATGGCGCCCACGATGATCAGCACAGGGGCCGTGGCATAGGCAGGCACCATGCTCACCAGCGGCGCAAAGAACAGCGTGAGGAAAAAGAGCACGGCAATGGTCACGGCGGTCAGGCCGGTGCGACCGCCCTCGGCCACGCCTGCGGCGCTTTCCAGATAGCTGGTGGCCGTGGTCGCGCCCATGACGGCGCTGGACATGGTAGCGATGGAGTCGGAAATCAGGGCCTTGTCCAGATTTTCGATGTGCCCGTCTTCACGGATGAATCCGGCCTTCTGCGAAAGGCCGATGAGTACGCCCATGTTGTCGAACAGATCAACCATGGTCAGGGTAAAAATGATGGAGATCAGGCCGTGGTGCAGCGCGCCCTTGAGATCCATCGCCATGAAGGTCTCGGTGGGCAGGGGCAGGGCGGCGTTGAAAATGCTGCCCTGGGGCATCTGCGACACGCCAAGCATCATGCCAGCGGCGGCAATAACCACAATGCCGATGATCATGGCGCCGGGTACGCGCAGGGAAAGCAGCGCGCCGATAAGGAAGATGCCCGCCACAGAAAGCAGGGTCTTGGGATCGCCAAGGTTGCCCAGGGTCACAAAGGTGGCGGGGCTGGCGGCCACAAGGCCGCAGCTCTTCATGCCGATAAAGGCGATGAATGCGCCAATACCAACCACGATGGCGTACTTGAGATCCATGGGAACGGCGTTGATGATCAGCTGGCGCACCTTGGTGACGGTGAGCAGCAGAAAGACCACGCCAGAGATAAACACAGCGCCGAGGCCTGTCTGCCATGTATAGCCCGCCGGGCCGCAAACGTAGTAGGCAAAAAAGGCAGTGATGCCGAGGCCGGGCGCGACGCCCACGGGGAACTTGGCCCACAGGCCCATGATCAGCGTTGCGATGACGGTAATCCAGATGGTGGCCGCCACGGCGGAATCCTTGGGCATACCAGCGTCAGCAAGCATGCCGGGAACCACAAAAATCAGATAGCACATGGCCATAAAGCTGGTGAGTCCGGCCAGCATTTCGCGCCGAACCGTGCTGCCTCTGGCCGCAGGATTAAACATTTTTTCCAGTATGCCCATGACATCCTCCTCTTGTTGCCGCACCGCGCACCCAAGATATCAAGTTGCTTTGCGCCGGAGCAGCAGCCCCCATGCCGTTAATCGCTTCGGTTTGCCCTTTGCAGCGCTGCCGCTTGCGGCAATCGTGCCGGGCCTCGCCCCTGGCCTGTGCCCAGATTGAACCTGTGCCACAGCCGGGGCGGCCTACCCCTCTACCGCCAAATTCTGTCTATCCTATAGAAAGTACGGCGAAATCCGTAATTTTCGCCGTCTGTTCGCAGTGTTGGCCCGCCAGCGTGCTGCGGGGCAAAAATTCTACCCCAGAAAAGCCCGTATGCCCGTAAAAATTACCTGCGCCGCAATGGCTGCCAGCAAAAGCCCCGTCAGCTTGGACAGTACGGCAATGCCCGTGTGGTGCAGGGCGCGCACCACGCCATCAGCCATGCGCAGCAGCACAAACATGCCAAAGGCAGCGGCCAGGAGCGAAAACACACCCACCAGCACCTGATGCATTTCTGTGGCGGACGCGCCCATGACCATTACCGCGCCGATGGAGGCAGGCCCCATGCCAAGCGGTATGGCCAGCGGCACAACGCTGATGTCGCCTTCCTTGCCGGAAAGCGCATCCTTGCCGTCATCGTTCATGAGGGAAACTGCCGTAAGAAAAAGTAACACGCCCGCACCAATACGAAAGGCGTCAAGCGTGAAGCCGAAGAGCGAAAACAGGTGCGGGCCAAACAGAAACAACGTTACGCCGATAAGAAAGATGGCCGCAGATGCTTTGGCGGCCACCATGGATTTCTGTTTTTTATCATAGCCCTTGGTGCCGCTGATAAAGGCGCTCAGCACGGCAGGGGGCGTCATGAGCGCATAAATTTTGATGCTCGTGCCCACAACTTCAGTAAAAAATTCCATGCGAACTCCCCTTCCTGCGCCGGAAGCCTGGCGTTGGAGCAACTTGCCTGCCCGGCACGAATCGTTGCAAAAATCCGCGCCATGAAATGCCTGCAAAGCACCATGTCTGCCCGTTGCCCCAATAATTGTCCTACGGGGAGTAGCTCCTGAAGACAGCTTGGAGGCCTTGCTGACAAGCAAACATTTCAAAATAAAAACACACCAAGGAACATACGCCGCGAAAGGCCAGAATTTATGAAGGCGGGAGTATGTCACGCAAGGGACGTCATGTCCATACCATCAGCCCGCCTGAACCTGAAATTTCCTGCACTGGCGCGCCCTGCAAGGCATGGTGCCTGCAAAAAATTCTGGCAATCGCGGCCTGTATGCCAGCACCAGTGATCACGGTTTCAAATCCAAACAACAGACCCTGTCGTTCCTGCACGCCTCTGGGCGCGCAAGAACGACAGGGCTTGTCAATTTGAGGCAGAGGCGCAAGCCGCGTTAATGCCCCACGCTGACGCCTGTCACCACCTGACCTTTGGGTTTTACACTGAGGCCGCAGCCGCCAAGATTCAGCAAGGCGGCGCACAGGGCCACGCTTAGCAAGAGCACCACCATGCGGCGCAAGAGCTTGCGGCCTTTAGTCACGCGGTTTTTCCTGGGTAATACGCGCGCCAGCCTGCACATCCTGCGTGATCCACACGTTGCCGCCGATAACGGCCCCCTTGCCCACTGTCACACGGCCAAGAATCGTGGCCCCGGCGTAAACAGTGACGTTGTCGCACAGTATGGGGTGCCTGGGATTGCCCTTGGTGAGGGTTCCGTCCGCATTCTTGGGAAAGGAGAGCGCGCCCAGGGTCACGCCCTGATACAGGCGGCAGTTGCGCCCGATGATGCAGGTTTCGCCAATAACCACGCCTGTGCCGTGGTCGATGAAAAATTCCTCGCCGATGGCGGCGCCGGGGTGGATGTCGATCCCCGTCGTGCCGTGGGCCATTTCAGAAATGATGCGCGGAATGACCGGCACCTTGAGTTTGTAGAGCTCATGCGCAATGCGGTGGTGAAACATGGCCCGCATGGAAGGATAGCAGAAAATGGTCTCGCCGGGGCTGGTGGCCGCAGGGTCGCCCTCATAGGCGGCCTTGGCGTCGCCAGCGAGCAGGCGGCGTATTTCCGGCAGGCTGTCCATAAATGCCAGAGCGGCCTGCTGGCCCTCTGTTTCGCACGAGGTGCAGGGGATGCCCAATCCCTCGCAACTGAAGCAGAAGCCGCGCACGATCTGCTCGCCCAGCAGGCGGTGGATGCTGTCCAGATTGGCGGCAAGGTGATAGCGCATGGATTCGCGCCGCACCGTGGCCGCGCCAAAGTAGCCGGGAAAGATAGCCGCGCGCAGACGCTCAAGTATTTCGGAAAGCACCGGCAAAGACGGCATGGGCGCGCCCTGCCCCGAGCGGTGCCACACGGTGCTGAGCGAATCTTCGCGGCAGAGGCGTTCAACAACGCTGTCTATAAGGGGCATGCCGGTCGTGGTGATATCCTGCTTTTTGTTCATGGCAAAATCCTGCGGAAATATTCGGTTGCTCTTGAACCCACAAGCGGCTCGGGCCGACTGCGGGTATCCCGGTAATTCTTATTAGTCTACATGGAGTTGCAAGCTGCCGCAATGGGTAAGGGCCTGACCCTGAAGGGCAACAAAAAAAACGCGTTGCGTGTTAACACATTTAACACCAGAGTTACCAATGTTAATCCCCAAGGGATTCTTCTTTTTATCAAAAACAATTAATAAGCAATTAACATGCTATGATTGCTAGATTTTTTAAAAAAATAAAATTTGGCATACTAGTTGCTTTAATAGCTGCCACGTGGGGACGACACAGCACCTTCGGACAGCACAAAAAGTCGGCCGCACATATCAGATGGGAGGTATTATGAGTTTGAGTGCCGAAAATGTTGTTCGCATTAAACAGGTGGTAGCAGTTCTTGCGATTGTTCTGGGCATAGCCATCGCTTTGATGGATCCGCCAAACGGCCTCACCAGACAGGCCATGATCGCTCTTGGCATAGTGGTTTGGGCGGTGTTCTGGTGGATAACCCAAATCATCCCTGAATACGTCACCGCGCTGATGATGTGCACACTTTGGGCTGGCACCAAGTGCGTGGGCTTCAAGGTTGCCTTTGACAGCTTTTCTTCCGCCGGATGGTGGATCATGGTGGGCGCATTCGGCCTCGGCTCCATAGCTGGCAAGACCGGCCTGCTCAAAAGAATTTCCCTCTGGGTTCTCAGCCTTTTTCCCCCTACGTTCAACGGGCAGGTGCTGGGTTTGCTGGCCTCGGGTACGGTCATCGGGCCCCTGGTGCCTAGTATGAACGCCAAGGCGGCCCTTTCCTCGCCTATTTCTCTCGCCATCAGCGATTCACTTGGCGTTGAGCGCAAGAGCCCCGCCGCCTCCGGCCTGCTGGGCGCGTGTTATGGCGGGTTTGTGCTTATGGGCCACATGTTTCTGAGTGGTTCGTTCAGCCATTACATCATGATTAGCGCACTGCCCGCCCCGTACAATGCCGTGACCTGGATGGACTGGATGCTCTGGTCCCTGCCGTGGGGCGTCATCTGTTTTGCCGCTCTGGCCATTTCCATCATGGTCATGTACCGCCCGAGCGCCCCGGTGTCCCTGCCCAAGGGTTACGGCAAGGAGCAGCTTGCAAAGCTTGGCCCCATGAGCCGCGAAGAACGCACCGTCCTTATTGTGATGCTGTGCGCTCTCGCCATGTGGATGACCGAACTCTGGCACGGCATCGACGCCTCGGTTGTGGCCATAACCGCCATGAGCGTGCTGCTGGGCCTCAAGATCATGACCGCGCAGGACTTCAAAAACGGCATTGAATGGCCCGCCGTCGTGCTTATCGGCTGCGTGTTCAACATGGCCCCGGTTATCAAGGCGCTGGCCATCGACAAATACCTCGGCGGCATGTTCGGCCACGTGATCGCCCAGCTTGCCGCTCAGCCCGCCCTGTTCATTACCGCCATTGCCGTGTCCATTTATCTCATCAAATTCCTGGTCACCAACATGACCAGCGCAGCCATCATGTTTTCGCTGATTCTCAGCCCCATAGCCGTGCAGGTAGGCATCCACCCCTGGATCATCATCTTTGTGGCCTTCTGCGCCGGCAACATCTGGATTCTCAAATACCAGAACACCATCTACCTCTGCGCCCAGTTCGCCACCAAGGGTGAAATGAGCGACCACATGCCCATGGTCAAGCTCTGCCTTGTCTTCATGGCCGTGGTTATTGTGGGTTCCATCTGCAGCATCCCCTACTGGCGCATGCTCGGCCTGCTCCCCTAGGCAGCTCCCGGCATGAGGCTGCCGCCGCTCCCTGAGCCATCGACGGCGGCAGCCACAGCAGGAAGCAACAGTGGACAAGGCTTAAAGTATACTAATTTACTATGATTTCTTCACCACAAGGTTTGCCATCCACACAAACAGCAAGGATCGGGTTTCATATGTCCAAGAAAAGCAAACTTGTTCAAGGCAACGCCGCCATAGCGCAGGGCGCGTTTTATGCCGGAGCGCGGTTCTATGCCGGGTATCCCATTACTCCTTCGTCCGAAATCGCCGAAATCGCATCACGCGAGCTGCCCAAGCTTGGCGGCGTGTTCATGCAGATGGAAGACGAATTGGCAAGCATGGGCGCCATTGTTGGCTCGTCCCTGGCGGGCGTGAAATCCTTTACCGCCACCAGCGGCCCCGGTTTTTCGCTCA
The DNA here is from genome assembly GCA_023419375.1 of Pseudomonadota bacterium. Lineage (GTDB taxonomy): Bacteria > Desulfobacterota > Desulfovibrionia > Desulfovibrionales > Desulfovibrionaceae > Desulfovibrio. The sequence goes on along the minus strand of JAEZYD010000006.1, from coordinate 16,119 downwards.
TGCAGGAAAATCTGGGCATGGCTACCATGGGCGAGGTTCCCGTAGTGGTGGTCAACGTGCAGCGTTCCGGCCCGTCCACGGGCCTTGCCACCAAGCCCGCCCAGTCCGACATCATGCAGCTGCGCTGGGGCCGCCACGGCGATCAGGAAATCATCGCCCTTACCCCGGCTTCGGTGCAGGAATGCTTTGACCTTACGGTCAAGGCCTTCAACCTGTCCGAAAAATACCGCGTTCCCGTCATCATGGCGCCGGAAGAAGTATGCGGCCACATGCGCGAGAACATTGTCATCCCCGAGCCGGGCGAGCTGGAAGTGGTCAACAGAGCCGCGCCTGTCTGCAAGCCCGAAGATTACAAGCCCTTCTGCTTTGACGAAGGAGCGGTTGCCCCCCTCGCCAGTTACGGCAGCGACTACGTGTTCCACGTAACCAGCTCCATGCATGGTGAAGACGGCTACAGCTGCAATACCCCCGTCAACGCCGCCCGCCGCGTGGCCCAGCTGCACACCAAGCTGGCCGCCGGACGCGATGAAATCGTGATGACCCGCTATTTCGGCCCTGAAGACTGCGAGACCCTCATCGTGGCCTCGGGCATTGTCACCCGCGCTGCGCGAAGCGCCGCCGCCACCGCCAATGCCGCGGGCAAGAAGGTGGGCGTGCTCCAGTTGCAGACCCTTTGGCCCTTTGCCGACAAAGAAGTTGCCAGGGCGTCACGCAGCGCAAAACGCGTTGTTGTGGCTGAAATGAACTATTCCGGCCAGCTGGCTGGCGAAGTGATGAAGTGTGTCTCCGATCCCCGCATGGTGTCGGGCGTGAACACGTACAACGGCAGCATCATGACGCCTGCGCAGATCGGCGCGGCTCTGTAGCGGGGCAACCTGCTCTGATGAAATGCCCGGCGCTGCGCGCAGTGCGACGCACGCCAGCGAGGTTGCCGCAGGCAGCCTCAAGCGCAACTTGCCATAAAGGAGACTGGAAATGGCGCAAGCAGTTACCCGCTCGCTTCTCAATACCTCGGCCCTGCCGCTCATGTGGTGTGCCGGGTGCGGCAACGGCATCGTGCTCAACGCGCTTTTGTGCGCGCTGGACGAATTGCAGATGAAAAAGGAAGACGTACTCATTGTCACCGGCATCGGCTGCTGGGGCAAGGCAGACGATTATATTTCCGCCAACGCCCTGCACACCACGCACGGGCGCGCCCTGACCTACGCCACGGGCGCCAAGGCTGCCAACCCCAAGCTTAACGTCATTGTGCTCATGGGCGATGGCGATGGCACCACCATCGGTGGCAACCACCTGATCCACACGGCCCGCCGCAACATGGATCTTACGGCCATCATCGTAAACAACCTGAACTACGGCATGACCGGCGGCCAGTACTCCGCCACCACCCCCACCGGAGCCATCACCAGCACATCGGTGGGCGGCAACCCCGAACGCGGCTTTGACGTGTGCGACCTTGTGCGCGCCGCAGGAGCCAACTTTGTGGCCCGGGAATCCGTGGCAAGCGGCATGCGCCTCAAAAGCCGTATCGTGGCAGGCATTCAGAAAAAAGGGTTCTCATTGATAGAAGCCATGAGCCCCTGCACCACACTGTTCGGCCCGCGCAACCAGATGAAAAATCCGGTAGCCATGCTGCGCAGCCTCAAGGAGCGCGGAGTATCGCAGGCCAAGTTTGATTCCATCGAAAATGCGGCAAAGCAGGGATACTTTGTCACCGGCGTGATCGCCGATCACAATGACCCCGATTTCACCACGAGTTACGAGGCGGAACGCGCGGCTATCGTTGCCGTCAAGGGAGGAAAGTAACATGGCGCACTTTGAAGTGTTGATGGCCGGCACTGGCGGCCAGGGGCTTGTTTTCTGCTCTTCCTTTCTGGCGGAGGCCGCCATTAAAACCGGCAAGAACGTGGTGCAGACCCAGTCGTATGGCATTTCGCAGCGCGGCGGGTTTATTTCCGCCGAAGTCATTATTGACGATGGCGAAATCATGTTCCAGCAGGTAACCAAGCCCGATGTCATCATCGCATTCAGCGATGTGGTCGGCACGCGCTATGACGAAGCCGCCTGCCCCGTGGTGTACGACACCACCCTCATGCAGACCCGCAATTTCCCCAATTGGATCGGCATTCCCATGATGCAGATTGCCGGAGAGCTTGGCGCAGACAAATCGGCCAACCTTGCGGGCCTGGCCGGGGCCATGAGCCTTTGCGGCGCCATAAGCCTTGAGGGTCTGCTGGCGCTGGCAGAGGCCAAGGGTAAACCGGAAATTGCCAAGGCAAACATGGAAGTGCTGCGCCGCGGCGCGGCTGCCGTGCAAGCGATGAAGGGGGGCAACTGATGAGCGCTGAAAAAAAGAGCTTCACTGTTCGCATCAATGCGGAACTGTGCAAAGCCTGTGGCTACTGCAAGGAAATGTGCCCCAAACAGGTGTACGAATTCGGCGAGGAGCTGAACTCGGCAGGTTACAAGTACATGGCTGTTGCAGCAATGGATAACTGCATCGGCTGCCGCACCTGCATGATGGTGTGCCCTGATTTTGCCACCCAGGTTGAAGACAACTAGCCGTGAGGTTCCCGACGGCGCGGCCATCGGGAACCTCACCCGTTATAAACGTCGCGAGGATATAACGCATGTCGTACGCAACTTTTGAACAACTGGAATCGCAGGTATTCAAAAAGGCGAAGAAACGCCGCGTGGCCGTGGTGGAAGCGGCAGATGCCCATGTGCTTGAAGCCGTGCGCCATGCGGTTGAAGTAGGTCTTGTGGACCCCCTGCTGTTTGGTAAACGCGCCGACGTGGAAGCCCGCATGGCGGCAATGGATATGGACATAACCGCATGGGAGATTGCGGATTGCCCGGAACCTGCCGACTCCGCCCTTCAGGCTGGCATTGCCGTCAAGGAAGGCCGCGCGGATTTTATCCTCAAGGGGCTTATTCCCACAGGGCAACTGCTCAAGGGGCTGTTCAAGGAAGAAACGGGCTTCCGCACCGGGCGGCTCATCTCGCACATGAACATAGTGCAGCTGCGCACCTATCCCAAGCTGCTGGCCCTGTGCGATGCCGCCATAAATATCGCCCCCACGCTTGAGCAGAAAAAGGATATTCTGCAAAACGCCGTGGATTCCCTTACCCGCATGGGCATCAGCCAGCCCAAGGTTGCCGTGCTCGCCTCTGCGGAAACGGTCAACGAAAAAATGCCTGAAAGCGTTGATGCCGCTGCCCTCAAGCGCATGAACGAGCAGGGCGAAATTACCGGTTGCCTCGTTGAAGGCCCCATTTCGTACGATCTTGCCGTGTGCAAGGAATCTGCCCAAACCAAGGGCTACGACAGCCCGGTGGCTGGCGATGCCGACCTGCTGGTCTGCCCCAACATAGTTACCGCCAACGTGCTCATCAAGTGCCTGCGCCACTCTGCGGAGGCCCTCACGGCAGGTATTGTCATTGGCGGACGCGTGCCAGTGGTGCTCAACTCACGCGCAGCCAGCGCCGAGGACAAATACCGCACCATGATTCTGGCCGCTTCGGCTACAGAATAGCCCTACCATGGCGCGGCCCGCACAACCCCTTCTCTCACGGACGGGCCGCGCCTTTTAGTTCATTGCAGCGTTGAGAACGCCGCGTCTTTACCCTTGCCCGGGAGTACGCGGCTTACCTTGCCCACAGGAAATACCATGTCGCAACAGATATTTACCGTGCTTGCCATCAATCCCGGTTCCACTTCGACGCGCATAGCCGTGTACGAAGGCGAAAACCTGCTCTTTGACAAAAAAATCAATCACCCTGCAGAAACGCTCAAGGATTACGACAGCAACGTGGCCCAGTTCCCCTTGCGACGTGCGGCCATACGCGCCGCGCTGCAAGAGGAAGGCTTCGACGTGCACCGACTGGCGGCCGTGGCCGGACGCGGCGGAAAGCTGCCGCCCGTGCGTCAGGGCGCGTACACCATTGATGAAGGCATGGTGGACTTTCTTACCCATCGCCCCATTGACGACCACGCCTCCAACCTTGGCGGGCTGTTGGCCCACGACATCGCCACCCCTCTCGGCATCCCCGCCTACATTTACGATGCCGTGGTCATGGACCAGATGGAAGATATTGCACGGCTGTCGGGCCTGCCGGAAATGCGCCGCAAGGCATCGTGCCACGCGCTGAACATGCGGGCCATGGCCATCAAGGCCGCTAAAAATCATGGCTGGAATCTCAGGGAAAAGAACTTCATCGTCTCCCACATGGGGGCGGGCATCAGCGCGACCGTCATACACGATGGACGCATGATAGACGTCATCACAGATGAAGAGGGCCCTTATTCGCCTGAGAGGTCCGGCGGGCTGCCCAACAGGCAACTTGTGGATCTGTGCTTTTCCGGCCAGTATGACCGTCTTTCCGCCACTCGGCGTACCCGTGGCCGTGGCGGCCTGATGGCCTATCTGGGCACCAATGATGCTCTGGAGGTGGAGCGCCGCATCACAGCGGGCGATGATCAGGCTCGCCTGGTCTATGAAGGCATGGCCTATCAGGCTGCCAAACACATTGCCTCGCTTGCGGCAGTGGTCAACGGCAAGGTTGACCTTGTCGTCATCACCGGGGCGCTGGCCCATTCGACCTACCTTATGGAACGCATCACGCCCCGCGTGGGATTTCTGGCCCCCGTGGACGTGCTGCCCGGCGAAAACGAGCTGGAAGCCCTGGCGTATGGCATTCAGCGCGTCCTGCGACAGGAAGAAAAGCCCCACACCTTTGTGGAAAGCGCGCCATACTGCACCAACGATTAATATACGCAACAACCGCCAGCCGCACAGCACCATACACTCCGCTGCTGCGGCTGGCGGCCGCGTAAAATCCTCCTTGCGCCCTGCGCTGCAGTCACGCCGCGATAGTTCTGCCTATTCAGTGCGTTAGCATGCCCATGTTTACTTTGCATACTGTGAGGTTTATATTTTTTACACCGCCCGGCGCATACGCCATGCGAACCAATCAGATGACGAGGCTCCCATGCTGCCAGCCAGTTTCAAACCGCGTATTCTTTGCGTTTCCATTTATGATGAAATGGCCCAGCTTGTGCGCCACTCCGCAGGCCAGTTCGGCGTTGAGGTGGATGTGTTCAACGGCGGCATTTACAACAGCGGGCACCTCCACGCGCTTGAGGTGGAAAACCGTTACGATGTCATCATCAGCCAGGCGGGAACGGCCATCGCCATCCAGCAGATGGTCAAAACCCCCGTGGTTCCCATCCAGATTACAGCCAACGACATTGTCACCCCCCTGCGCGAAGCCTCGGAACGTCATCAAAACCTGCTCTGCATCACCTACGACAGCAATTTGAGCGTTGATATTGAATCGCTGGCGGCCTTTGCGCGGCTTAAGAATTTTCGTCAGGTCATCTACCGCAACGAGCAGGACTTCAACAGTATCATTTCCCGTCTTCCCACGCTGAACGACGTTGCCGTGGTCGGATTTGGCGGATGTGTCATCGAAAAGGCGGCCCAGTACGGCCTGCCCTACTATCTCATACGTTCCAGCAAGGACAGCGTGCATCAGGCGGTGCTTTCCGCCCGCAACATTGTTGACCAGCACATCAAGGAGCGCACCCGCTCCCGCCGCCTCAACAATATTATCAACTATTCTCTCAGCGGCATCGTTTCCGTCAATCGCGACAAAACCATTGCCATCTGCAACCGCCCGGCAAAGCAGATGCTCGACCTGCACGGCAAAAAACTGGTGGGCATGAACATTGATGCCCCGTCAACGCCGCCGGAACTCAAGCAGATGCTCGGCAACGGCGAATACACCGTGGACAAGGTCGTACCACTCAAGGGCAAAACCCTGGTGGTCAACCGCGTACCCATCCGTGTGCGCGAGCATGACCAGGGTACCATCATTGTTTTTCAGGAACTTTCCAAAATCCAGAAAATCGAAGCTGAGGCCCGCGTACAGCTTGCCAGCAAGGGCTTGGTGGCAAAATACAATTTTTCAGACATCATCGGCTCAAAAAACACTCTTGGCCCGGTTGTGGCCGAAGCCAAGCGCTATGCCCGCAGCAGCGCCTCCATTCTCATTGAGGGAGAAACTGGTTCCGGCAAGGAGCTTTTTGCCCAGAGCATCCACAATTTCAGCGAGCGCAAAAAAGGCCCCTTTGTGGCCCTGAACTGCGCGGCCCTGCCCGAGCACCTGCTGGAGAGCGAGCTTTTCGGCTATGAGGAAGGGGCCTTTACCGGCGCGCGCAAGGGCGGCAAACCGGGCATGTTTGAGCTGGCCCACCGGGGCACGCTGTTTCTGGATGAAATCAGCGAAATGAGCCTCGCAACGCAGGTGCGTCTGCTGCGCACCTTGCAGGAAAAAGAAATTTTCCGCATTGGCGGCGACCGCGTAATCAACATTGACGTGCGCATTATTGCGGCATCAAACCGCGACCTCTACGCCATGGCGCAGGAAGGCTCCTTCCGGCGCGACCTGTTTTTCAGACTCAATATTTTGCCGCTGCAAATACCGCCTCTGCGCAAGCGCAAGGAAGACATTCCCACGCTCATTGCCCATTTTATCAAAAAAAACCACCAACATGTGGCCGGGCGCAGCCGCCTCAAATTTGACGATGCAACGCTTTCCGCGCTGTCAGCGCACGGCTGGCCGGGCAATGTGCGCGAGCTGGAGCATATTCTGGAGCGCGTGTTTACCCTCTATGACGAGCAACAGGACTTTGACGCGCTGATTACAGACATCATGCGGCGGCACTGCCTGCGGCAGGGCATGGCTGGCCCATGCCACCCTCTGGATGATGTTTTGCAGGTGCCGCGCGGCACCATGGCAGAGATGGAGCGCTTCATTCTGGAGGCCTCGCTTGAAGAGCACGGCGGCAACAAAAAAGCCCTCGCAGACGCTCTTGGCATCAGCCGCGTGACCGTGTGGAAAAAACTCAAGGAACTTGAAGGTGAAGAGCAGGGGCAGGACTGACCCCAAGGCGAATATGGCCTGAGGCCAGCGGCACATCTGATGCCTATAATCTCTATGGTCTTGCCTTGGTATTTTTGCCCTATAGTTTTTTGCGCTTTTGCCGATCAGACGGATGCACAGGTTCGCATAAGCGGCCAAGGAGCAAGCCATGGACGATGTGAAGATGGGCATGAGCGTAAGCCTGGCCAGAAGCGCCTTGAACATTCAGGCCAACATGTCTGCCGCGCTTATCAACGGAACTATTGATAAGGGCGCTGAAATGGAGCAGAACATGCGCAGCCAAGGGCTTGCCGCCGAGGGCATTGGCGGAAAGCTGGACGTGCAGGCATAATACGCTTTGCCGTACGAAGAGGAACAGCCGCCGGGTACTGCCCGGCGGCTGTTGCGCGTTGAGAGGGTAAATCAAGAATCAAACTCAGCCTGCGGCCCGGCTGCAGCGGCCATCTTGCGCCTTCCGCTGTCGCCGTCCTTGTGCTTATTCGTTTACCCGCACTCGTTGACAAATACCCGCAGAGTAGTAAGGCTGTATGCGCCGGTTCCCGGCCCAGATTCTGCCCATATCCGCACAAGGAGTTTTTGTGAAAATTCTTGTAACACCCCGTTCTTTCGGCAAAACCAATCCCGAGCTCTTTGACCGTCTGGCCCAGGCCGGGCTGGAAGTGATACGCAACGACACCGGCGGCATTCTCTCCGCCGAGCAGATGAAGGAAAAGCTGGCCGACTGCGCTGGCGTCATTCTTGGCGTTGACCCCATGGACGCCCCTGTGCTGGCTGCCGCCCCCGCCCTCAAGGCCATTGCCAAATACGGCGTCGGGCTGGACAACATCGACCTTGCGGCCTGCAAGGAGCGCGGCATCGCGGTTTCACGCACTGTGGGGGCCAACAGCAATGCCGTGGCCGACTACGCCCTGACCCTCATGCTCATGGTGGCGCGCAAGGCCGGGCTTATTGACCGCCGCTGCCGCCAGAAAGATTGGGGCAAGATCACCAGCATCGACCTGTATGGCAAAACCATCGGCATTATCGGCCTTGGGGCCATTGGCCGCTGCGTGGTCAAACGCGCACAGGGCTTTGGCATGAAGATTCTGGCCCACGACGTTGTGTGGGACGATGCCTGGGCCGCCAAGGAAGGCGTTGAACGCGCGGATGTTGACCGCATTTGCCGCGAGGCCGACTTCATCACCCTGCACACGGTGCTGACGGACGAAACCCGCAACCTCATCAACGCCCAGCGCCTTGCAAGCATGAAAAAGACAGCCGTGCTGATCAACACTGCGCGCGGCGGGCTTATTGACGAAGCCGCACTGCTGACGGCTCTGAAAGAAGGCAGCATCTACGGCGCGGGCCTTGACGTATTTGAACAGGAGCCCCCGGCTGATCCGGCCTGGTATGAGCTGGATAACCTTGTGATGGGTTCGCACTGCTCGTCCTCCACCGCAGGAGCCACGGAAACCATGGGCAACATGGCTGTGGACAACCTGCTGCGCGATCTGGGGCTGTAGAGCAGACAAAGCACCTTTTACTGCTTTATTGAACATACAAAAAGCGGCTGGTCTTCTGACCAGCCGCTTTTTCATTGAGAGCACTTACCACTTGAAATGCCCGCTTACGGCAGGCAAAGCCTGCCGTAAGCATTTTGTGGCCTGTTTCAACTATGCATGGCTGTTGGTCAAAATGAATTTTGCCGCTTCAGTAGCATCGTCATGCGCTTCGCTCGCAAGGGAGCCTGCTGTACTTAACGTAAGGTTTTGCGCACTGTTGGTATACGTGCCGTCGTGATTATCCGACCAATCCTTGTTCAGGGTCATGGTCGTGCTGCCGTCGCTGTTATCCGTCACGGTTATGCCTTGCTTGAGCAGTTCGGTAAGGCTGGTCAGGCTGAGGGGCGCATCCGCATTGCCAGTGCCGCCCTTTATGGCAACCTCAACATTGCTCGTCTGGCCGAGAATAGACTGCAGGTTGTCATTAGGATTACTGGTGAGCAGGAAGTCCAATCCCCCGCCGCCATCAATGGTGTCGCCCTGATGAAAGACCAGCAGATCATTTCCCTCGCCGCCGTTCAGGTGGTTGCCGCCGTGATCAGTGGCGAAAGTATTGGCTCCGCCGTCCAGAAAATCGTTGTCCTTCCCGCCGTAGAGGTGATCGTTGCCCTTCCCGCCGTAGAGGTGGTCGCCATTACTGCCAGCATAAAGGGTATCGTTGCCGTCTCCGCCGTACAGTTGATTGTGCCCAGCGCCACCGTAGAGGATGTCATCGCCACCGCCGCCGTAGAGGATATTATTCCCCGTCTCGCCGCGCGAATCAAGAGTATCACCTGCGGCAGTACCAAAGAACAGATGCCCATTGTGCCCGTCCCAGTTGTTGAGATCAATGCTCACATTGGCCGTTCCGCTCACGGGCGTTCCATGGGCTGCGCTGTCGTTGACGCTGAAACCAAAGCTGTCCGTAATGTGATGGCTGTCCACCGGGGCCTGACTCATCAGGTTCAGGGTTTCTTCGTCCGTATGCAGTGTATAGCTGTAGGTGCCATCAGCTTTGCCGACCACCGTGCCAAAATGCGCCGGAGTATCAAGAGAGAATGTCAGAGCATCACCATCGGTAGCATAGGTGCCACCATGTATGTCGCCCACAATTGTGGAAACTACAGGCGCAGCGTTTGTGCCTTCCACTTCAATATTGAAGCTTGTCCCCAGAACCGTGTTTTCAACATGATTGTCCGTGACGCCGATGTTGACAGTGTAATCCTCATGCATGCCCGAACGAATGCTTGCGGCAAGCTCCGCATTAGCAGCGAAGGCATACTCCCACTGCTGACCAGAACCACCAGCCTCAGCACCTGTATTTGTAAATGTGAAGGTGCCAATTGCCGTATGCGCCACGTACGCGCTGCCAGAGCCTTTCGCTGCATCTACCGAAACACCGCCAACGCTGACCGACAGGGTGTGGCTGTCTGTCAGATCCGCGTCAGTGAACGTAAATGTTCCACTTTTTGTATCCGCGTCATAGGTCGAGGTCTTTACGACCGGCGCATCGTTGGTGCCAGTGACATTTATAACGATATCATGGCTTACCGAGCCACCGTGCCCGTCGGTCACCGTGACCGTAAACGTGTCCTTATCGTTTTGCGCTTGAGCCAGAGCATGGTTGGTAACGGTGTATTTGTAGTTGCCAGAGGCGTCCAGAGTCAGCTGTCCGTAATGACCATCAACCACCGCGCTCTCTGTGCCAGAAGCGAGGACACCCGGTGCGCCGCCGTAGGCAAGGCTGTACGTCAACCGTCCGGCATCATTGGTGTCCACGTCCGCAGCACCCAGACTGCCGGTGAGCGGGCTGGCCCCTTCCATAATGGCAAGGTTGGGCGCGGTGAACGTGGGGGCGTTGTTTACACCCTGAAGCGTAATGCTCAGAACTTTTTCTTCTGCCGCACCATACTTGTCCAGCGTCACTATCGTGAAGTTGCCCCCGCTGGCGCTGGCGCCAGCCCCCAGCTCGAGGAGTTTGATTGCGTAGGATTGATCCATGGCAAAGGTGTAGTTACCGGAGGCAGGATCAATCGTCAGCGTGCCGTTGGTGTCATGCAGCGTCGTTACATACTTGTCGCCAGCCTTGATGTAGAAGGTCAGTTTGTCGCCATCCGCGTCAGAGGCGCTGACCTTTCCATCGTCGAAGGACTGACTGCTCGTACCGTTGTCCGTAAGCGTTGTTTGGGTGAACTGCGTTATTACCGGAGCCGTGTTGGCCCCGGTACCCAAGGCCGATCCGCAGGGCATGGGGTCGGCAATTACCTATGCTCGCCGCTACGCTCTAACCGCCATGTTGGGCATGGTAACTGAAGATGACGATGGTGAAGGGGCTAAAAATGGCAAAAAATCGCCTACACGGCCTAAGTTGCCCGTAATCCCCCCTGTGCCGCAAAAATCACGCCAACGCGACCCATCCACCACAAGCAACAATTCAACCCCCTCAAATTGTCCGTCAGCCAGCCTTGAAAGCCTTCCAACGCTGGAAGGTGTCACCTACCAGCAGGTTACTGCCCAGGACGGAAGGCCTTGCATCATTGCCACTGGCAACACGCAGGCCAAAAAGGAATTACTGATCGGTTCGGGCTTCCGTTGGAACCCGCAGAGAAAATTGTGGTGGAAGTATGTTGATGCCGCATAGCAAAAATCAAAATACCGAGTGAGGGGGCTGCCTGATGGCGGCCCTCTCGCTTTTATGGAGGCTAAATTATGGAACAGAAGGACCGCACGGAAGGATTGAGGACGCTAATCAGACAAGGCCTGCAAGCCGTTGCCCACAAAGACACGCTTGCCCATCTGGGCGACCGTTCCAGCTACATTGGTATGAGCGACATCGGCCAGCACTGGGAGTGCCCACGGGCTGCGCTGGCCAGAAAGGTGCTGTCTACAACAAACAGCCTGGAGCGTTTGCTCACGCTGCAGCGCGGGCACTGGTTTGAGTCCGGGGTTGGACAGGCTCTGGCATCACTGGGGCTGCATGTATTACCGCAGCTTGAGATCAACTGGCAGTATCAGGGCGTGCCCATTAAAGCCCACCTTGATTTTGTGCTGGTATGGGGCGCACCCGTCAATGCCATCCGCATTCTGGAAGTGAAAAGCACAGACAAGCTGCCAGCTTCGCCTCATGATTCCCATCTGCTGCAACTGCACGGGCAGATCGGCCTTCTAACAAAAGCGTGGAACAAGCCCATCTTCAGCCTCCGTGCAGAGGACGGTACGCTTCTGCATGAAAAAATGACATTCTCTCAACTTTGCCGTGCCCAATTTGGCCTTGAGATGCCCACAGCTGCTACCGAGGCAAGTATGGAGGCATGGTTGCTCTGCCTCTCCATGAAAGAGGTTAAAGCGTTCGGCCCCTACGGTTTCAATCAAGCCATGCTGGATACGGCTTTTGACCATGCGGCCCTGCTGTGGGGCGAGCTAACAGCATTTCGAGCAGGGCACATAACTCTAGCACAGGTGGATTGTGCTCAAGGCTTTTACCCCTTGTGCGCATACTGCGAGCATAATGGCGACTGCCCTAAATTTCCACAGGGCGTGCAAATGCCACAATGGGAGCTAGCTCTTGAAAAGCTGGCGGCCCTCAAGGAACAACGCACTGCCTTAGATAATGAAATCAAAGAAATGGAGACGGTGCTCAAGCTGGTTCACCGCCAGGCTGGCACACGGGATTGGGTAGACACTGGAAACTACCGCTTTCGCATGTCAGTGGCAGCGGGGCGCACCACTTTAGACAAGGATGCACTGCGGGAGGAGTTGACTGAGATTTTTAACTCTGAGCACATGGGCGGCATCGACGTAGACACCTTGCTGGCTCGTTGTGAGCGGACAGGTTCACCTTTCGAAAAATTGAGCATTTCGTCCATAAACTGAAAAATGGGGGACTCATGACCATCCCCTCACTTTTATCACGTTCGCCACAACAGCCCCGTCCTGGGGCAGTTTTCGTTTTAAGGAGCTAGGCATGAATAGTATCGACGACCTTAGTAACCTGCAGCCCACCGATCTTGATGCAGGCCAGGTATTCAGTGGCAAGCCCACTGGCACCACGGTCAGGGGCTACGCCGTTCCCTCGGCCTACACCCCGGCCATTGACCACGATTATATGTTCCATGAGTCCAGCCGCGATGTTGTGGTCTGGTTTCTCAACGCCCAGGAACCGTTGTACATTTTTGGCCCTACAGGCTGCGGAAAAACGACATGCATCAAGCAACTGGCAGCCCGCCTAAACTATCCAGTCTTCGAGGTTACTGGGCACGGGCGTCTGGAGTTTGCCGACCTGGTTGGTCACCTGACAGTAAAAAATGGCAGCATGACCTTCGAGTACGGTCCGCTTGCGCTTGCCATGCGTTACGGGGCGGTAATCTTGCTGAACGAAATTGATCTGACCTCGCCAGAAATTGCAGCAGGGCTGAACAGCGTGCTGGACGGCTCCCCCCTGTGTATAGCGGAAAACGGCGGCGAACTGATTACGCCGCACCCCATGTTCCGTCTGGTTGCCACGGCCAATACCAATGGCGGTGGCGATGACACCGGCCTCTACCAGGGCACCCAGCGGCAGAACCTTGCATGGCTGGACCGCTTCACAATCTGCGAAGTGGGCTACCCATCTGCCGATGTGGAAAAAAGTCTACTTGCCCGGCGCTTCCCATCACTGCCCGAATCGTTGTGCGCCACCATGGTGGACTACGCCAATGAGGTTCGAAAACTCTTCATGGGAGAGGCTTCCACCAGCAATCTGACCAACGCCATTGAAGTTACATTCTCCACTCGCAGTTTGCTGCGATGGGGTGATCTGACCGTTCGCTTTCAGCCTCTGGCCCATCAAGGCGTGCAGCCTGTAACCTACGCTCTCGACCGGGCTCTGGCCTACCGTGCAAGCCGTGAAACCCGCGCCATGTTGCACGAGCTGGCTCAGCGCATGTTCCCACAACAGGTGGAAGTTGAATCCCCCCAAACCGTATCGGCAGAAGCAGAAACCCTGCAAGGCGAGCAAGCCCTACGCTTCATGCGCGGGCATCTGCACCACACACCTACGGTGGCCAAGCCCCTCGTTCATCTTCAGGTAATTCACAACCTTTCCGACAAAAAACAGAACGGTAAGTTCTGGGTCGGCGAGGCCAGCCCTGTTGGGCTCACGCTGAAGTGGGGCAAGCCAGACACTGTTGGCCAGCAGCACTTTATCCCCGCCGAAAACTGTGAGGGCAACAATTCCGTGATGGAGCTTGAAGCTCGCGCAGCAAAGAAACTCAATGAAGGTTACTCCCTTAATACAACAAAAAGCTCGTTCTAGGAGGCTACCATGACTCAACTTGTTTCTGACATCCGCATCTTGGACAATTTATTGGCCCTCAACCTCGACGTCAGCTTGTGGTCTGCCCGTCGCAAAATGAGCCAAGAGGACTTGGGCGGCGCAGAGCTACCGCCTGAGGATTTGGCCTCGCTGGGTTCCAAGCGCATAGCTGACCCAGAAAATCTCAAAGTGTTCGGCACGCTCAAGGCTCGCGCCTTCAACTATCTTTACCGGCATGGGGTGCGGTTCATGTCCGGCTGGGCCATCCCCGAAGAAAAGGCCGGCGAAATTGTGCAGGAGCTGCTCAACATCCGCGCCGAATTCCAGAAAGAAAAGGAAGCATTCCTGGCTGACTATGACCAAAATGTGCAGGCATGGATTGAGAAGCACCATCAGTGGGGCGAAATTATTCGCAACTCCCTTGTGGGGCCTGACTATGTACGAGCCCGCATGGATTTCCGCTGGCAGTTGTATAAGGTGGCCCCGCTTGAGCAGCACGCAGACAACACCGCTGTGCTGGAAGCCGGTCTGGCGGAAGAGGTGCAGGGCCTAGGCGGCACACTGTTTGATGAGGTGGCCAAGTCGGCTGACGATATATGGCGCAGGGTTTACCACGGCAAGACGGAGGTAACCCACAAGGCGCTCTCGCCGTTGCGCACCCTGCATGCCAAGCTCAATGGTTTGTCTTTTGTAGAGCCGCATGTGGCCCCGGTTGCTGACATCGTGCAAGCGGCTCTGCAGCGCATGCCCCAAAAGGGCAATATCACTGGCACAGACCTGCTGCTGTTGCAGGGGCTGGTCTGCCTGCTCAAGGACAGTACGGCCCTTGTGGGCCACGCCCAAAAAGTTGTTGAGGGTTATGGCCCGGCCTTTGTGCTGGATGCCCTGCTGGCCGGTCCGGGCGTTATTCCAGAACTGGGTGGCAACTCAATGCAGATTGACGGTGTGGTTGATGGAGATGATGACGAACCCATTCTGCCTGATATCTCCGTGGCAGATAGCGCTTTGCCGCATCCTGCCATACCTAGCTTGGGTCTGTGGTGACGCATGATACGCACAAAAGACGTTCTCAACTGCCTGCCCCTTGTGGCGTCTATCCTTGGCGACCGCTACGGGGTACAGGTGCGTATTGGCGGCAAGGAAGCCTGCACCAACGGTAAGGTGATTCATTTGCCCTCATTGCCAATGGATTGTGAGCCGGAATTATTGGCGCTGGCCAAGGGGTTCACAGACCATGAGGCTGCCCATATACGGCACACAGATTTTAGTGTGCTAAAAACTGCAAATCTTGATTCTGTGACCTTCAACCTGTTTAACTGTCTTGAGGACTGGCGTGTTGAAAAGAAGCTGTCGGGTATTTTCCCCGGCTGCCGGAAAAACCTGAACTGGTTAATACGACGATTCTTTATTGAGCAAGCACCGCCAAGGGCCGGGGATGATTCCCCGGCCCTTGCTGTTTTGGACTATGTGCTTCTGACGGTGCGAGCTTGGGATGTGGATGAGGTGACCCCGGCACGCCAACATGCGGCGAGCATCATGGAGCAATACTTTCCCAGCTTGATAGAGGCCCTGGATACCATCATGGTCAAAGTTTACATCTATTGCCCGGATACGGCAGCGGCAGTCGAATACGCACGGCAAATAGCCCAGTGCATTCGGCAGTGGGAACCGCCTCGACATGCTCCAACCAGCAAGAGCGCGAACGATCACGGTTCTATGCCTAAGGCGAAACTGGAGGTCAACGATTCTGCTAAACATATTGGCCAGCGATCTAAACCGGGTCAACCGCCAAGTGCGTTGAGCTCGTTACCGCTCAAGGCCCTTTTTCATGCGGAGGCGCAAGATTTGCCTCAGAACATCGGCGAAATTATGGCGATTGAGCTTACCAGTTGCAGATCAGAATCAGCAGGAGATGCGCTGACCGTGGCCGTGGAAGGCATCCGTCAGGCAGCGCCATTGCCAGCAGAACATAAGCTGCAAGCGCTTCAGGCCAGCATTGCGCTGCGTACTCGCCTTCAGGGCTTTCTGCAGGCGCAAACGCAAAGGCGTTGGAGCATCGGGCGTAGAGGGGATCTGCATGCCAATTCGCTACACCGTCTGCAGGTTGGCAATGCTCGTGTTTTCCAAAAAGAGTCGGTGCAACTGGGCCTCAATACGGCTGTCCATATCATGCTGGACGTAAGCGGCAGCATGGCTGGCGCACCAATTAACCTTGCCAAACGAGCCTGCTTTGCCGTGGCAACTGCCCTGAGCCATATTCGTGGCGTGAACCCAGCGGTTACGGTTTTCCCCGCTACGACGGTCACAAACTCTGTATTCCCAATAATGCGGCATGGGCAGCCGTTGCCTGATAGGTTC
>JAEZYD010000023.1 GCA_023419375.1 Pseudomonadota bacterium | reverse complement strand
GGGGGGGGGGGGGCGCCCCCCCCCCCCCCCCGCGCAGGGTGGGGGTAGGCACCCTGGGGGTTTACTTCTTGAAGATGTTGGTCTTGGACACGTTCATGATACGCATGGCCTGGGCCTTGTCGGCATTGCGGTAGGCAATGCGCATTTCGTCGCCGGCGGTCCATACATAGGCCGGGTAGTCCTGGGCTTCAGCAGGAATCTTGAAGGTGATCAAAGACTTCTGACGGCCAGAGTACACGG
Source organism: Pseudomonadota bacterium (assembly GCA_023419375.1). GTDB lineage: Bacteria > Desulfobacterota > Desulfovibrionia > Desulfovibrionales > Desulfovibrionaceae > Desulfovibrio. Next base: position 77,003 of record JAEZYD010000023.1, on the reverse strand, counting down.
TGACGGTCTGCTGATCCTTGTCGATAATGGGGAAGGTCTTGCCCTTGACCTTGGGATGGTCGGAGCCGACGTTCTTTTCCACATCGGTGAACTGCACGGCCAGTTCGCGCACGCTGCTGGTCTTCTGGTCATAGATAAGCACGGTGTTCTTGACCAGGTCGATCATCAGGCGGCCGCCCACGCTGGGGCTCGGGCCCATGTCCTTGGATTCCACAGGCAGCTTGAAGGTATGCGTGCCGCCGCTGTAGTGCGGGTTAAACTGATCGTGCGTCACGTCCACCACGATAGTGAGGGTTTTGGCTGTGGCATCAAAGGCCACGCAACGTCCCTGTTCCACGCCTCCGTCGAAGTTGCAGCCGGTGAGCAGTGCAACAGAGAAGGCCATCGCCAGCATAAGCATCAGGTTACGAATTTTCATGGCGGGTCTCCTTCTAGTTGGCCGCGGGCTGGTTCTTCTTGGCGGCAATTTCCGCCTTGGCGCCCTGTACCATCTTGACGGTTATGTAAAGGGAGATAGCCGACACGAAGCCGAGCACGTCGATCGTAGCAGCCGGGCCAAGCAGCCAGCCCCATGCCGGGAATTCAGCTTCAACCAGCTTGCACACAACCGAGATGAGGCAGCCGATAACGGCCAGGCCGAACACGAAGCGGATGCCGTAACCCTTCACATACTTGGTGGCGACAACGCCGATCTGCGCGCCGATGGCCGCACCGCACAGCATGATGAGAGCGGCAAGCAATTCCACGCGGCCCTTGTATGCGTACGAAGCCGTGCCGTAGAGACCGGAGATGGCGACTTCAAAGAGGTCCGTACCCACCGCCAGATGGGTGGGGCAGCCGACAAGATACACCAGGGCGGGCATGCGGATAAGACCGCCGCCGATGCCGAGGATACCAGCCAGCCAGCCGGTGAAGAAGCTGACGAAGATGGGCAGCCATGCGGAGCAGGTGATGTTGGCCTGCTTGAAGTGGAACACCGGAGGAATCTTGATGGCGTGCAGGCGGGAGGCCCAGTCAACGCCGGTGGTCGAATGGTCAAGTTCCCTGTTCTGGGCCTTGGCTTCGCGTTCCTTCCTGCGGCGAGCGGCGATATCATGAAATACAAGCCATGCCAGCAGCACAAGCAGGACAACGTACAACCAGCGCACGACCTTGTCGACGGAACCCAGGCGTTCCAGCCACATGACCATCTGCGCGCCAACTTCCACGCCCACGATGGTACCAACCAGCATGGTCAGGCCCAAGCCGTAGTCAACGTTGCCGAACTTGCCGTGCCGCATGGTGGAGATGAGCGATTTACCCGCCATCTGCGCCACGTCGGTACCAATGGCAAAGGCCATGGGGAAACCAAGAATGTTAAGACCGGGGGTAACCATCCAGGCGCCGCCCATGCCGAAGAAACCGCCGATAATGCCAACGCCCAAACCAAGAATGACAAGGCCCGGCCAGAAAATGAACACGCCGGAAATGGGCATCAAAATATATAACCATTCCATAACTTGCCTCCTTCCGACTACTTTTCGGACAATTCGCGGTGCCTAAGGTCAATGCCGATGTGCGTCATGACGACATCCGCCAGCCAACCCAGTATGCAACCTGTGACCGGGATGATGGCCATAGTCAGAATGGCAAAAAAGAAGTGGCTTTCATTATACATTTCAGCCCACCAGTACAGTATACCGTCAAGCTTGCGCGTATCGGCGACCACTACAACGTTGGCAACCTTGCCGCCGCCGGCAGCCAGGGCCGCGCCGGGCAATGCCGCAACCAGCAGCGCGCAACCTGTAAGCCATGTCCAGAGCCTCTGCATCCTTTTCATAACTTCCTCCACATCAAAATGTGACATCTCCACTACAACCACATCTTACCCATTTTGCGATGACTCCCGTCGTGGCAGGCACCGCCTCGTTGCCTCGAATGTGAAAGTATTAGCAAAGGCTGTGCCATTGCATAATTATTGCCTGAAATTGCGCCTTTTTTTCAATTTTTGCGCGAAAAATCTTGTCACGGTGGGGAATGTTTTTTATACTCAGCCCCAAGATTGCGCTTTTTTGCACAAAACAGGGGAGCACCATGCGCTTACACAGAACACTTCCCCAGGGCAGCTCGCTGGAGTTCGCGGCGTTCTTTATGAATCGCAGCCTTGCAAGCCGCATGCTGATGCTGGGCTTGCCCCTGCTGGCGCTCGTACTGCTGATTATTTTTACTGCTACAGGCAGCAGCATCGAGGCCATTCTTGATCGCGCAATTGCGCGCAATGCACAGCTTCAGTCACAGGCAATGAGCCTTGCTCTGGAACAGGCGCTTGAAGAAACGCGCAATCAGCTGCTTATTCTCGCCGCTGGCTCCATGGATCAAAAAGACATGGCCAACCGGCTCAAATTCCGCGCCAAGGCTGGCGGCTTGCGCTACAGAGAGCTGGCCTTTGAGGGCCTGGCGCCGGACAACCGCTATCTGCTTGTCAACACGGGCGGGGATATCATCAATGTTCCCATGCGGCAGGCCCTTGCCAGCCCCGCCGGTCCCTTCCACTCCATCGCCTCGGAACACCGCACCGGGCACGTCAGCGTTGCCCAACCCGTGGAAGTGACCTATTCAATGGTGCCAATCAAGGGCAGCAACCAGAATGTCACCCTGTACGTGCTGCGTTTTTCCACCCCGGTTCATGATTCGGAAGGCACATTTGCCGGCTACCTGATGCTTTCGCTGGATCTGCGTGAACTTCGGGATATCCTGTCCACCTACTCCGGCCCCAATGCCCCCATTTCCACTTCCGGCGAAGAAGCACGTGTGCGTACACTCTTTTTTGACCGCGATGGCTGGATGCTCTTTCAGTCCGAAGCGCCGGACGCTGGTCTGGCCCAGCGCAGCCTGGGCACGGATGCCGTACGCGCTGGCTTTACTGGCGATTTTGGCAGGCCGGGCTTTAACACCGCATTCCGGCCCAGCCCTGAGCACATCAATTACTGGAACATGGTATCCGATGTGCAGGAGGGCAAGTCAGGCCAGCTTCCCCTTTCTGAAAACAGCTCCCTGTGGAGCAACAGCCAAATGCGGGTGGAAAGGGTGAGTTACGTGCCTGTCACCTTCAGCCCGGCTTCGCAGGAAACAATAATATTGGGCGGTCTGGCGGTTTTAGACACCAGTTTTACCACCACACGCACGGGCGTGCAGCTCATGGGCATCTATGTGGGGGCCTTTGTTGGCGGCATGCTGCTTTTGGGTCTGAGCCTTTGGTGGCTGGCGCGGCAGACGGGCAGATCGCTCAACGCCGTAACAGCGGAACTTGAACGCTGCAACGCCGATGGGGACGACAACAATATAGATATGCCCCAACTGCCGCGAGAACTGGAACGGCTCAAAGCTGGCATAAACACCCTGCTTGAGCGCTTGCGCCTTGCCGCCGAGGCCCGCCGCCTGCGCGCCGCCGAGGATGATGCCCAGCAGCAGCGCGAACCAGTGGAAGATCTGCCGCATCCCGAAGACCTGCCCGTCAACAGCCTTATTGGCACATCGCCTGCCATGCTTGCCCTGTGCGACAATGTGCGCAAGGCGTCGCAGGTGATGGCCGATGTGCTGGTTGTGGGCGAAACCGGCACAGGCAAGGAGCTGGTTTCCGAGGCCATCCACAGGCTCAGCGCGCGGGCTTCGGGGCCGTTCATTACCATCAATTGCGGCGCTCTGGACGAAAATCTGCTCATGGATACCCTTTTCGGGCATGTGAAAGGCGCATTCACCGAGGCTCGCGCACCGCGCAAGGGGGCTTTTCTGACGGCGCAGGGCGGCACTCTCATGCTGGACGAAGTGGGCAATGCGGCCCCCAAGGTGCAGCAGGCCCTGCTGCGGGCGCTCTCCACCAGGCGAATCAGACCGCTGGGCAGCGATGAAGACGTCCCCTTTGACACGCGCATCATTGCCGCGACCAATGCTTCCCTTTTAGATGATTCGCAAAAGGGTTCTTTCCGCGAAGATCTGTACTACCGGCTGGCCGTCATCACCATCAACACGCCGCCGTTGCGTGAGCGCAAGACGGACATTCCCTCGCTGGCGGTCTATTTTCTCTCAGAAGCTCTCAAGGCCAAGGCCAGACTGAAAGCCGAGGGCGGAGCACAGCCCATTGGCGGGCTGAGTGCCATGACCGCCGCCATGCCGCAGGTCAGTAAAGGAGCAATGGGCAAGCTGATGGACTATGACTGGCCCGGCAATGTGCGCGAATTGAAAAATACCCTCACGCGGGCCCTGACATTCTGCGAAGGTGGCATTCTACTTGCAGAAGATATTCAGCTTGGCGCGGCTACGCAGCCGCAAAACGACGCAATTTCGGCAGGCCAGAGTGAAACTACGGCAGCTTCGGCGCAGGAATCGCGCAAGCCGCAGGAGGATCCTTGCGATCAGGGATTCTGCGCAACTCCCCCTGCCGAAGATCCTGCGTCGGCAGAAGGTTTGCCCGGCAGGCTGGCCAGCCCTGCGGCCGCAGATATTCCCGCGCAGGCCTCTGTGGGCGACCCGGCCCCTCAACCGCAAAACGAGGCCTCCGCGCAACTGGATACCCTGCTGCGCGGCAAGGACTCTGCGGACAAGCTCAATCGGCGCGTCATGGAGGTCTGGCCCACCATCGCGGCCTCGGGCAGCATCAGCAGGCAGGAATATCAGGAACTTGCCGGGAAAAACATTTCCATGCGCACGGCGCAGTACGACCTGCAATTGCTGGTGCAGCTGGGGCTTGTGCGCAAAGACGGACGCGGCCCCGCCCAGCGGTACATTGTGATCGGGCAGGGACGCTGACAAGCAACTTTTACGCATCAGGCATTCAGCATCATCAGTTTCAGGGCATGACGAAAATCTGCGATCAAGGATATCCGTATGGCCTCTCTGCTGAGAAAACTGTTTGGCATTGCCCCCCGCGTTGGCCGCGAGGCGGCCATGGACGCCTTCAATAAGCGCTATGTCTCATTCAAGGAACTGCTCCAGGCCAATGCGGATCTGGCCGGGGTAATGGCCGGGCTGGACGCCACCCTGCGCGGCGACAAGCACATGGAAACCAGCGAAGTGCGCAAGCAGGCCCGCCGGGCCATATTCCACTGCGAGCGCATGGCCTCGACCCTGAGCGAAATGTCGGGCCAGTGCGACATTTCCCTGGGCAGCGCCGTACACTCCATTGCCGCGCGCATTGAGCACGAGCTGGATCAGCACACGCGCGGCGATGTGCCGCAGTTTACCCTGCCCCTCTCAGAGGTTGACGCCAGCATGGCCTACAGTGTCGGCGGCAAAAACGCCAACCTCGGTGAACTGCGCAACATGCTTGATATGCCTGTTCCGCGCGGCTTTTCCATCACTATCAGGGCTTGCAGCTACTTTTTGCTGCGCACGCCGGGCTTGTTCAAAAATCTCTTTCGGCTGCTGAAATCCATTGATCCGGAAAAGCCCGCGCGGATTGCCGAAATTTCCCAGAGTATTGAGCAACTTGTGCAGGAGGCCCCCATCCCGGCAGAGGTTGAGCAGGCCCTGTTTGCAGAATGGGACGCGGCCTTCGGCAAGAATGCGGACGTGGTTGTGGCCCTGCGCTCAAGCGCCATTGCCGAGGACGGCGTGCAATCCTTTGCCGGTCAGTACCGCAGTATCCTCGGCGTTACCCGCCAGGATCTGCTGTCCGCCTTCAAGAAGGTGGTTGCCAGTTTGTTTTCGCCCCGCGCTCTGACCTACCGCGCCGAGCACGGTTACGATCTGGACGCCACGGGCATGGGGCTGTGCTGTGTTGAAATGGTGCGGGCCAAGGCCGCTGGCGTGGCTTTTTCGCGCCATCCGGTAGACCTGCGCTCCAACGCCACAGTCATCAACGGCCTGTGGGGTCTGGGCGAAATGGTCGTGGACGGATCGGGAACCCCCGACCAGTGGCTTGTTTCCCGCGCCACAAAAAAAATCACCATGGCCACCATTGCCCACAAAACAGTGAGGCTGCGCCTTGTGCGCACCAAGACCGGCCTTGTGGAAAGCACGCTTGAATCTGTTCCCGATCCCCTGCGCGATGTTCCCTGCCTCAGCGATGATCAGGTGCGCAAACTGGCAGAAATGGTCATGGAACTGGAGCGGCACTACCAGTATCCACAGGATATGGAATGGGCCGTGGACGAAGACGACCAGATTATTTTGCTGCAAACCCGCCCCATGGGGCTGGACAGCGCCTCCGAGGAGCATTCTGCCCCGGCCCTGCGGCACCTGCGCCCCCTGCTCTCAGGCGGTGATATTGCGGCGCGGGGCGTTGGCTGCGGCCCTGTTGTCCATGTGGGCGAAGGCGAAGACATGACGCACTTTCCTGAAGGGGCCGTCATGCTGCTTGCCCACTCCTCGCCCAACGCCATGGCGGCCATGCGCCGCGCCTCGGCCATCATTGCCGAAACAGGCAGTCTTACCGGGCACATGGCTTCCATCTGCCGCGAATTTGGCGTGCCGACCATCATGAACCTGCCGGGAGCCAACAGCATTCTGGCCGAGGAACAGATCGTCACCGTGGATGCGCTCACCGGCAGAATTTTTGACGGCGAAGTGCAGGAACTGCTGGCCCTGCGGCTGGTGAAGCCCCAGGCCAGACCCAGCAGCCCGGCTCTGGTGCTGTTGCGGCGCATCGCACCCTATATTCTGCCGCTGCATCTGGTGGATCCGCGCGCGGATACCTTCACGCCGCGCCACTGCACATCGCTGCACGACATCATGCGCTATGTGCACGAACTGAGCTATTCCCAGATGTTCCAGATATCGGACAGGGTTACGGATCACTGCGCAGGCGTTGCCAGCAAGCTGGTCTGCACGGTGCCGCTTGATCTGCACGTGATTGATCTGGGCGGCGGGCTGCGTAACCCGGAGTCACGCCAGGTAACACCCAACGATGTGCTGAGCGCGCCTTTCAAGTGCGTGCTTGACGGCATGCTCAATCCGGCGGTGCAGGCGCGTGGGCCACGGCCTGTAAACATGCGCGGTTTTCTTTCGGTCATGGGGCAGACCGCCATTGGCGGCAATCAGGAGGGCTGTTCTCGCTTTGGCCAGCGCAGCTATGCCATAGTTTCTGACCGTTATCTCAATTTTTCGTCCCGCGTGGGCTACCACTACGCCATTCTTGACTGCTGGTGCGGCGAAACCCTGAGCAAGAACTACATCCGCTTTGAATTTGCCGGGGGCGCTGCCGCCAACGCCCAGCGCGTAAGGCGTGTGCAGTGCATAGCCCTGATCCTCAAAGAGCTGGGCTTTACCGTTGAGATAACGGGTGATAGACTGCGGGCACGTTACCAGAAATACCCCAGGCATGAGCTGTGCGCGCGCCTGGATCAACTGGGACGACTCCTGATAATGACCCGCCAGATGGACATGCTTATGGTGGATGATGCCGCAGTGCAATCCTACGCCACCAAGTTCCTCAATGGCGAATATCATTAGCCGCACACCCTTTGCGGGGGTGGGCCCGGCCCCGCACGGCGGCCTGGGCCATCGCGGCACAACACGATTGAGGCCCCATGCCGCCCCTAGCCGCATCGCCTGCGCAAACCCCGGAAGGCACTGCCTTCCCTGATCCGCCGCAGACGTTATTAAGCCGTGATTTTGTTCTGCTGTTCTGCATGACCATGTGCTGCAACAGCTTTGTGGCCGTCTTTTACTGCTTTGAGCAATGGCTCGAAGGCCTCTCTGTCAGCCCCAACTGGCGGGGAGTGCTGCTCTCTTCCATGTTTGTCATGGTTCTGATTTTCAGACAGGTGGCAAGCGTGGTTCTGCTGCGCCGCGGCAAACTCCTGCCCATGGGCACAGCCATCATCGTTTCAAGCGGCGTCATGCTGGCCTACCCCTATGTGGGCGGACCCCATATTATTGAGATGATTCTGCTGTTGCGCGTGTTGCAGGGCATTGCCATTGCATTTTTCTCCTGCTGCACGGTGTCCGTGCTGGTGAGCTGCATACCCAAGGGCCAAAGCGCGCGTGGTTTTGCCATCTTTTCGCTCACCCTGTTGCTGCCCTATTCCATCATTCCGGCAGTGGGAGAGCAGATACTTGCCCTGCTCGGGGGCGAACCGCACCTCTTTGCCTTCACGGCTCTGCTGGGCATTCCCTCCCTGCTCATGCTGGTGCCGCTGGCGCCGCGCCTGCGCAAGCCAGAAATGGCCCAGGAGTCAGAAGGCGGCATGTCCGGGCGTGAACTGTGGCATGCGGTGAGCCATTCCGGTCTGTTTTTTGTGTACATGGCCTGCATGACATTCAGCATCATGACCGTGCTGGCCATCTTTTTCATGAAAGGGCTGTGCTCCATCACCGGCGCGCACCCGGCGTGGTTTTTCAGCACCTATACGCTCACCATTATTCTGGTGCGTCTGGTGGGCAGCAACAGGCTTGATACCCTGCCGCGCCACAGAATTACCATCTTGTGCAGCGTTCTGTTGGTCTGCTGCATGCTGGGGCTGGCCTGGGGGCCGCTGTGGGCCTTTGTTCCCCTCACCTTCCTGTACGGGCTGGGGCTGGGGTTGCTCTACCCCCTGCTGGCGGCCATGGTCTATGACCGCTCCACCCCCACCACACGCTCCATCAACTCCAATGTAATGATGGCCACCTTCGATTCCAGCGGTATCTTTGCCCCCATAATCGGCGGACTGGTTATGTACGAAGGCTTTGGCTACCGGGGTGTTTTTGTGGCCACGGCAGTTTCCATCGGCCTGTGCGGCCTTTCCATGGTGGCCGACAAGCTGCGCGTTGCCCACTGGCAGCGGCAGGGCCGCCATATAGCGTAAGCTCCCTACGCTGCAACAGCAGGGCAAGAATCCAGCCGGCAGCAAGCCATGTGCTGGCAAACAAAATGCGGCTTTTGACAAAAATGCAATAATATATCATTTCAATTTCTGGTTCAAAAAAACTGACATCCTGATCCAGAACCATGGGAGAAATGATGAAAAACCTGATTCTTGTGGCGGCCTGCACGGTTCTGCTCACAGCCGCCCCCGCGCTTGCGCATGGACCGCACGAGCACGGCGCGGCCCGCCTGGACGTGGCTGTGGAAGGCAATAGTGTAGAAATCAGCCTCGAAAGCCCCCTTGCAAACGCCCTGCCCTTTGAGCACGCTCCCCGCGATGCAGCCCAGCGGCAGGCCGTGCAGAACATGGCGGCAACCTTGCATAAGGCGGAAAATATTTTTGTTTTTCCCGCTGCAGCCCAGTGCCGCATCAAAAAGGTAACGCTGGAATCCGAAGCCCTGCCCGATGCGCTGTTGGCAGCAAGCGCAGCCGCGCAGCCGGAACAAGCGCAAACATCACAGAAGAACGCGCCTGCCGCCTCTGCGGTTGAACCCAAGACACATGCAGACCATGACGAACACGCCGGGCACGATGAACAAGGCGGCCATGCAGATCTGGACGCGTCCTTTACTTTTGAATGCGCGCAGCCCGAAGCCCTGCACGGCATGGACGTCCGTCTTTTTTCCGCATGGCCAGCCCTGCATGAACTGCGAGTGCAGATAGTCAGCCCCGCAGGGCAGCATGCCGCAGAACTGAACGAACAGGCCCCCACCCTCAAGTGGTAAATCCCATGAATTCCGCTACGCCAACACTGCCGCAAGCGCCTTGCAGCATAAATGCGGGCGAGCAGGCAGTCCTGCTTGAAAACTGCACCTTTTGCTGGCCCGGCCAACAAGAAGAAACCCTGCGTATTCCCCTGTTCTGCGTGGGCAAGGGGGAGACGGTCTTTCTTTCCGGCCCCAGCGGCGGGGGCAAAAGCACCCTGCTCAGCCTTATTTCTGGAATACTGCAACCAACTTCCGGCAGTGTGCGCGTCAACGGAACTCGTGTGGACGCTTTGCCCAGATTCGCCAGAGATTCCTTTCGCGGCGACACCATCGGCCTGATATTTCAGCAGTTCAATCTTGTTCCGCATCTCTCCATGCTGGACAATGTGCTGCTGCCCTGCCGCTTTTCGCCCAAACGCGCCACAAGGGCAACGGAAAAGGATGGAAGCCCGGAGCAATCCGCCCAACGTCTGCTTGAGCGTCTTGGCCTTGGGCCGGAACTGTGGCGCAAAAGCGTGGCCCGCCTTTCCGTAGGGCAGCAGCAGCGGGTTGCCGCCGCCCGCGCCCTTGTGGGGTCGCCGCCGCTGGTCATGGCTGACGAACCCACCTCCGCGCTGGATGCGGAACGGCGGGCGGATTTTCTGCATCTGCTGCTGCGCGAAAGCGCCGAGGCCGGATCAAGCCTGCTGTTTGTCAGCCACGACCTGTCTCTGGCGGATTTTTTTGAACGTCAGGTTCGACTGGCAGAGATTAACATTGCCGATGCCAGCAAGGCCAACACAGGGACAATCCAGCAAGGGGAAACCGCATGAGCCGTTGGCGCTTTTTGTTGGGGCTTGCCTGGTCGAGCGCCTGGAACCGCCGGGGAACCTTGAGTCTTGTGGTTTTTTCCATCGCGCTTTCCACCACCCTGCTGCTTGGTATGGAGCGTGTACGCACTCAGGTACGCGATAATTTTGTTCAGGCAGTTTCCGGCACGGATCTGGTGGTGGGAGCGCGCGGCAGCGAGTTGCAACTGCTGCTCTATGCCGTGTTCCATATGGGCAAAGCCACCAACAACATGGGGTGGGACAGCGCCCAGCGCATTGCCCAGCGCAAGGACGTGGCCTGGACAATTCCCCTTTCGCTCGGCGATTCGCACAAAGGATTTGCCGTGGTGGGCACTACGGGCGATTTTTTTACCCAGTACCAATACAGCAGGCGCATGCATCTGCAATTTGCGCAGGGCGCGCCTTTTGACGGCATCTTTGATGTTGTGCTGGGGGCGGAGGTTGCCAGCAAAGAGCACTACAGGCCGGGCGACAGGCTGGTGCTCAGCCACGGCTCGGGCAGCGCCCACCTTGCCCAGCATGCGGATAAACCTTTTTCGGTCTGCGGCATTCTTGCGCCCACAGGCACGCCTGTGGATCGGGCTTTGTACATCAGTCTTGCCGCCATGGAGGCCATCCACATAGACTGGCAGGGCGGCGCGCCTGTGCCGGGTTTTCATGTGCGGCCAGATCAGGTAACCAAGTTCAGCCTCGCACCCAAGAGCATTACGGCTGTGCTGGTTGGCCTGAAAAACCGCGCCCGCGTTTTTGCCGCGCAAAGGGAGATCAACGCCGACCAGCAGGAGGCCCTCATGGCCGTTATGCCTGGGGTAGCGCTGGATCAGCTGTGGAGCCTGCTGCGCTCGGGCGAAAATGCTTTGCGCGTCCTCTCCTGGCTGGTAACGGTGGCTGGCCTCGCTGGCCTTGTGGCCGCCATTCTGGCAGGGCTGGGCGAGCGGCGGCGCGAGCTGGCCGTGCTGCGCGCGGCAGGGGCCAGCCCTCTGGATATTGTGGCTCTGTTGTCGTTTGAAAGCACCTTGCTGGTCGTCACGGGCGCTCTGGCGGGCACTGCGGCCCTGGCCGCCCTGCTGGCCGCGTTTGGCCCGATGCTGGCTTCGGGTTATGGGCTGAACCTTGCGCTCACGCTGCCCACAGCCGCCGAATGGCGCTTGCTTGGCGGGATTGTGGCCGCTGGTTTTGTTGCCGGGCTTATCCCGGCATGGCGGGCCTACCGCATGAGTCTGGCTGACGGCCTCAACGCCTCTGTATAATAAAGGAACCTGCCATGAACACGGCCTCGTCCACAGGGCGCATCCTCTGCATGCTGGCAGCCTTGCTGTGTGGCATGCACAACGCAACAGCCCTTGCCCTGACTGACGATTACGAGCGGCAAAAAATCGAACACTGGCAGCCCTCGCGCGAGGATGCGGACACTGCCGCTGCCGCGAAAAAGAGCGGAAAATACACTGAAATCACCTGGGACAAGCTGATTCCGCCATCATGGAATCCCGCAAAAGTTTTTGACAAGTTCAATTTTGACAAGTTCAGCGACGACGACCCCAGAGCGGACAAAGCCCTGAAAGAATTTCAGGCCATGTGGAGCAACGCGCCCGCCAATAAGACGCTGAGCGGCAAGCTGGTGCGCATAGCCGGATTTGTGGCTCCGCTTGATTTTCTGGGCGGCGATGAACTGGCCGAATTTCTGCTGGTTCCCTATTTCGGCGCGTGCATTCATGTGCCGCCGCCCCCGGCCAACCAGATCATCTACGTCACCCTGGACAAACCACGCGGCATACAGATGATGGACACCGTATGGGTTTATGGAAAGCTTGAAATCGAAAAAACAGAAAGCGACATCGGCGATGCGGGGTACCGCATCAAGGCTGAGGCGGTGGAACCCTATGTGGAAGACGAAAACAACTGATCAGGCTGAATCTGCCTATTGTCGGCAGGACACGCCATCGTGCCCCGCAGGCACCCCCTGCGTGGCGTCCAATCTGCGGCTTACGCCCCTGCGGCGCATGGTGCTTGCCTATCTGCAACAGGCTCAGGAACCCGTTAAGGCCTATGACATTCTTGATGCCCTGCGCGGCAAATCCTCCAAGGCCCTCACGCCTGCAAGCGTCTACAGGACGCTTGAGTTTCTGCTCAATCAGGGCCTTGTGCACAAGATCGGATCGCTCAATGCCTTTGTGGCCTGCGCGCAAGCCTGCCAGGAGCCTCATGCGCCAGTGTTCATGCTGGTATGCCCCGGTTGCCGCAAGAGCCGGGAGGTAGACAATCCCGCGCTGTATCAGACCATCTTTTCCACCATGCAGCAGCAGGGCTTTCAGCTACAGGGCGACACCGTGGAACTGACCGGCATATGCCCCCAGTGCGCGCAAATCGGAGCGTGACGGGGTAATCAGAGTATTGCGGTTCTGGTGGAGATAGCCATGCAAACACAAAAGGCGGCGCGGATCTCCATAACCGGAAAACCGCGCCGCCCTGCCCCGTCCGGCAAATAAACGGGGTGAGAGTGTTGGCGATGTCACCTCAAGGGTAAATCAGAAAGCAAGGTTTGGTAAAAGCGAAGGGCCTTTGCAGGCCCTTCGCTTTTTCAGTTATTTTTCCGTGTCTTCCCCGCCCTTGGCCTCGGCCTTGGCTTTCTTGACCCGCGGGGTCCCGGTGCGGTGCACTACAAACTTGCTGATGGAAGGTTTGCGATGCACTGGCTCCTGATGCAGACATTTTGTGGGGCACTTTTCCACACACGCGGAGCAGTACACGCACAGGAAGGGATCATAATTCCACTTTCCGGCTTTTGCATCCACGGTAATGGCATCGGTTGGGCATACTCGTGCGCAGGAGTTGCAGAATATGCACTTTTCAACCTCGTTGGTGATCACGCCGCGATAGGCGGGGAAGGGTTCGCGCTCTTCCAGAGGATACAGCCGCGTGGCTGGCTTGCCCGAAAGATTGCGCAGCACGTTTGGGAGCATATACATGGGCTACCTCTCTGTGCAGGAGATGCACGGGTCGATACTCAGCACGATAACCGGCACGTCGGGCAGTTTGCAGCCCGGCAGCATGTGCAGCAGGGGCGGCACGTTGGCAAAGGTGGGCGTGCGCACGCGCATGCGCTCCAGATTCTTGGTGCCGTTGGCCCGGATGTAGTAGAACAGCTCGCCGCGGGGCTGCTCCACACGAAAGACCGATTCACCCTCGGGATTGCCGGTGACCTTGACGGTCAGCTCGCTCTCGGGCAGGCGGTTCAAGGCTTCGCGGATAAGCTCTATGGAGTGCAGCACTTCATAGAAGCGCACCTTGGAACGGGCGTAGCAGTCGCCGTCATTCTCAACCACAGGAATGAAGTTGAGATCCTTGTAGGCGGCGTAGCCGTGCATGCGTTCGTCGATTTCCCAACCGCTGCCGCGCAGGGTGGGGCCGGCGGCGCCAAGCAGGCGGGCGTCGTCCTTGCTCAGGTAGCCGATGCCGCGCGTGCGTTCCTGCACGGTGTAGTCGTCAAGCATGGTGCGGGTAAGCTCGCGCATGCCCTTTTCCAGCTCGTCCAGACGGCCATGCATCCAGCGGATCTGATCGGGGCTGAGGTCGCGGCGCACACCGCCAACCACGTTGACCGAAAGGATAACGCGGTTGCCCGCCGTGGCTTCGCAGATGTCCATGACATGCTCGCGGATGCGCCAGAACTGCTGGAACACGCTTTCAAAGCCAAACGAGTCGGCAAACAGGCCGAGCCACAGCATGTGGGAGTGTATCCGGTGCAGTTCTGACCAGATAACCCGCAAAAACTGCGCGCGCGGCGGCGCTGTAATGCCCATCATGTCTTCAATGGCGTTGCAGTAGCAGTTGGCATGAATGCACGAGCAGATGCCGCAGATGCGCTCGACCACAAAGACCATCTGATTGTAGTCCTTGAGCCGCACGAGGCTTTCAAGCCCGCGATGGACAAAACCAAGCTGGGGCACGGCCCCGACCACGGTTTCATCTTCCACCACAAACTTGATGTGCAGCGGTTCGGGCAGTACGGGATGCTGCGGCCCGAAAGGAATCACGGTTGTGCGGTTGCTCATGCCTTCTCTCCTTTGGCCGTGTCATCCTTGGCGGCCTCGGCCTTGGCGGCGGGCCGCCGGACCGTGGTCATGGTAAAGTACGGCGCGTGGGTGACTTCGCCCTCCAGATACATGGCCCCCTGATAATCCAGGGGCAGATCAGCAAAATGCACCCCGAACTGATCCTGCGTTTCGTTCTCTACGAGCACAGCGCAGAAATATACGGGCGTGATGCTGGGGATGGCGTCGTTCTTGTTCACATCCATGCGCAGATGCACCATGCCCTTGGCGTCCGTGGGTTCCCACACGCACAGCTCGGCGTTGTGGCGCAGGTCGGACATGGTGAGATTTACGTCAAAGTGATAGAAAAGCCGCAGCGTGTTTTCGTCCATGACGGTCTGCGACATGGTCACAAAACGGTATTTGGCGTTGGCAAGCTGCTGCACTTCTGAAAGCAGCGTTTGCGGCGTCACTTCCTTGGCTTCAAAAAACATGGCTCTATCCTTTCCGGGTTAACCCGCGTTTTGCTGTGGCTTGTCGGGGGCTTCTTCCGGCGCGGACTCCGCCTGCGGCGTCATCTCGGGAGTGCCGTCCTCATCGCCCGGCATAAAGGTGGGCACAGGCTCGGGGCCAAGGCCCATCTTGGCCTTGAGCACGCCAAGGGCTTGCACCACGCCGTCAATGATGGCCTCGGGTTTGGGCGGGCAGCCGGGCACGAACACATCAACAGGAATGATGTTGTACGCGCCGTTCAGCACATTATAGGTATCCTTGAACACGCCCCCGGAAAGGTTGCAGGCTCCGATGGAAACCACGGCCTTGGGCGAAGGCATCTGTTCGTATATCTGCTTGAGCACATGCTGGTTGCGGTGGTTCACCGTGCCTGTAACCAGCAGTACGTCGGCATGCTTGGGGTTGCCCGCGTTGACCACCCCGAAACGTTCTACGTCATACATGGGCGTCAGACAGGCCAGCACCTCGATGTCGCAGCCGTTGCAGGAACCGCAGTCAAAATGAACTATCCACGGAGACTTCAGGCGGCTCCGCTTGATCATATTGTCGACGAAACCCATATTCCGGCCTCCTTACGCCACGTACAGCCATAAAAGATTAACCAGGGCCAGGCCCATGCCGAGCAGCAGAGACTTCTTCTGCACCATCCACTGCCACGTCAGACGGGCGGTGATGTTGTCGATAAGAATTTCCGTAAACAGCGAGGCGCCCACAAGTACGGCCATTCCCACAAAGCTGGTGTGCCAGAACATGGCGCACAGCCCGAGAATGAGCACAAGGTCAAACCAGTGGGCAATTTCAATCAGCGCAAGGTACGGGCCGGAATACTCGGTCTGCACGCCGCGCACCAGTTCCTGGTGGCCGTGGTGGCAGGCCGCGATATCAAAGGGCGACTTGCGCAGTTTGATTGTCAGGGCGTAACCCAGCGCCAGAAACAGCAGGGGCATCTTGAGCAGCAACGGCTGCTCGAGCTGGAATACTGCGGCGATGGAGAACGAACCCGTGCACATGGCAAAGCCAACGAACACCAGGATCAGAATAGGCTCATAGGCCAGCATGAGCAACAGCTCGCGCTGCGCGCCCACGTTGCTGTAGGGCGAAGGCACGCATACCGCGCCCACCACCTGAAACACCGCGCCCACTGTGAGCACGAAGAACAGCAGCAGCAAATCCCCGCCCATGAAGAAAATCAGCAGGGCAAGCGCCGATGAAATCAGCGTGATGTACGCGCTGAACACCAGCCAGGCATTGGTAACCTGGGGCTGTTTGCCCAGCAGTTTGAAGATGTCGTAAAAAGGCTGGAGCAGTGGCGGCCCAAGGCGCGACTGAAGGCGCGCCGTGATCCGGCGATCCAGGCCGGTAAGCAGGCCGCCCACCAGGGGCGACAGGATCAACCCGCCGATAGCGCTGAAGATGGTGAGCATTACAGCAGACCTCCTACCAGAACGACCAGGAATGCGATGGAAATCATGTCGATGGCCCGCGTGATCTTGCTCTCGCCGAAATACTGGCAAAGATAGAAGTTGGCCACACGCACGGGTTCAAAGGCATTCATGGGGCCCTTGAAGCCGATCACGCCGTTCTTTTCTGCCGCCAGACCCGAGAAGTAGGGCTGCGCATGGGCAGACTCGGGTGTTCTGCGGGCCTCTCGCCATGCAAACCACACGCCCAGACCAAGCAGAAGGAACAGCAGGTAAATCCACACATAGCCTTCTGCGCCGGTCAGGTTGGCGCCGGGGATGAAGCCTTCGATCTGCAAATTGAAGCGCGCGTAAACGCCCGAAACCGAAGGCTCCACAAAGGTCTTCAACACCATGGGCGAAATGAACGAAAACACAACGGCAAGCCCGCACAGCGAACGCAGCGCAAACATGACCGAGGGCTTGGGATTACCATGAGCAGCGTGCTCGTGCATCTTGGAGGACGACACCAGCACACCGGCCCAGCGCGCCCAGAAGAGCACGGTAAAGGCCGAGCCAAGCGCCACAAAGAAAACGATGGGCGTCATGGCCTGGGTGGCGCGGGCAATGGCTTCAATGGCCATCCACTTGCCTATGAGCATGCCAAAGGGCGGCAGCATCATGGTGAAAATGCCAATCACGGTGATAATGGCCGTGCGGGGCATTATGCCATAGAGGCCGCGCATGTCTTCGATATCGCGCGAGCCGATGCGCTGTTCAATGGCGCCGACGCACATGAACAACAGGCCCTTGGATACGGAGTGGTAAATGATGATGGTCGTTGCCGCCATCATGGATGCAGCTGTATTGATGCCCACACAGGCGATGATAAGCCCGAGGTTGGCGATTGTGGAATACGCCAGAACCTTTTTTGCATTACTCTGGCTGACCGCAAGAATACATGTGGCCACAAAGGTAAATGCGCCGAACAGGGCCACGATGGTGGACATGGTGGTTCCCGCAAAGGCCGGGGCCATGCGCAACAGCAGGTAGGTGCCCGCCTTGACCATGGTAGCCGAGTGCAGCAGGGCCGAAACTGGCGTTGGCGCAACCATTGCGCCGCACAGCCAGCTTTCGAAGGGAACCTGCGCCGACTTGGTAAAGGCCGCCAGACAGAAGAAGGCAAAAGGCAAAAGGATGGCCGTGTTCTTTACGTCCAGAGAGGTCATCTTTTGCAGCACGAGCTCGGTCGAAAGCGTGCCCAGGCTCTTCTGAATGAACAGCATGGCCGAAACAAAGGCCAGGCCGCCCAGAACGTTCATCCACAATGCCCGTTGGGCATTGGCCTTGGCCTCGTCTGTCTGGTCATGCCCTATGAGCATGAAGGAACACAGCGTTGTGATTTCCCAGAACAGGAACATCCATGAAAGGTTGTTGCAGAGCACCAGGCCGTTCATGGCGCCGAGGAAGCAGAAAATAATGGCAAAAAATCTGGGCTGGCGCGAAACACGCAGATGCAGATGCTCTTCGTGCAGATCCATGTAGCCCATGCCGTAAATGGTAATGAGCCCGCCAACCACGCTGATGATAATCACCATGATGAGCGACAGGCCGTCTGCCACAAAGGCAGTGATGGGCACTTCATGCCCGGGAAGAACGAATTTAAGGTATAACAGACCAATCAGTTGCAGCAGGGTCATGCCCATAATCAGGCGGCTGCCCAGCTTCCAACCTATGCCAAGAATGTAAACCAGCAACAGCAAGTCCAGCACGCTGAACACAGAATCTGCAGACAGACCCAATATGGTGTCTATCTCAAGCCGAAAAGCGCCGTTCGCGCCCAGGATCACGGCTGCCACCGCCATGACTGTGACCGCTGCAGGCACTATCAACTTGCGAGCGCTGCTGCTTTGCGTGAAATACAGCACAAGCGCCATAATAAACGGCAGTGCTACACAACAAAAAACAAGTGTACTCATCTTCTTTGCCCCACTACATTGCGAGTTGTGAAAAACTTCACTCTTGATAACTTCCTCACAACATAAAAAAACAGACTCCCTCCTTACATTCTTTCACCACACCATTTTTACTAGAGTTAATCTATGTACATTTTTGCGTCAACATATTTGATTAATTTGCCCACATTGAGTGTTCAAAGAATAATTCATAGCAAATCGCTCATATTTTAACGTTCTGATTTATGGCCCAATTGCGGACCAGCCAAACGGGCATGTCCGTCTGGTCACACGGGCATTTTCTAGAAAACGTGGGCAAAACCTGACCAGATTACTTTTCGGCGCTACTCGCGACGATAACAAACAAGGGCCTTGACTGCGAGCGGCACCACAAAAAAAACACAAGCGCCCCTGCGGCGCAGCCATGCGAAAAACATGGCCTTGTGCAAGGGCGCTTGCGGCCAGCCCTAAGGGCTGGCTCAAACAGCTGTACTCTCCCCCGGTCAGATCCGGAGGAGATATGGGATCAGGCGTTGAACACCAGAGGGCCTTCAGCCATGGTGGCGACCATGACGGCCTTGATGGTGTGCAGGCGGTTCTCCGCCTCTTCAAAAGCCATGTTGCGCGGCGATTCAAAGACTTCATCGCTCACTTCCATGCATTCAATGCCAAAGCGCTGATAAATGTCTTCGCCAACTGCGGTATCACGGTTATGGAAGCTCGGCAGACAATGCAAAAACTTGCATTGGGGATTGCCCGTCAGTTCCATTGCTGCCGCGTCCACGCGATACGGCGTCAACAGATCAATGCGCTCTTTCCATACGGAATCAGGCTCGCCCATGGACACCCAGACATCAGTGGAGAGAAAATCGCAGTCTTTAACGCCTTCGGCCACGCTTTCCGTGCGCGTAATACGCGCGCCAGTGCCCTTGGCAATGTGAACGGCCATTTCAAAAACTTCGTCCGATGTCCACAAAGCCTTGGGAGCAACAGAACGGAAATCCAGCCCAAGCAGGGCCGAACCAACCATCAGGGAATTACCCATATTATAACGGGCATCCCCAAGATATGCCAGTGTTTGTTGATTCAAAGGTTTTTCGCAGCACTCGCGCATGGTCAGCATGTCGGCCAGAAACTGCGTGGGATGCCATTCGTTGGTGAGGCCGTTCCACACCGGCACGCCGGCGTGTTCTGCCAGGGCCTCTACCCTCGCCTGTTCATAACCGCGATACTCAATACCATCATAAAAGCGGGAAAGCACGCGGGCGGTATCGGCCATGGATTCCTTTTTGCCCATCTGCGAGCCGGAGGGGCCAAGATAGGTCACGCGCGCGCCCTGGTCATAGGCTGCCACTTCAAAAGAGCAGCGGGTGCGCGTGGAATCCTTTTCAAAAAGTATGACAATATTTCTGTCTAGCAGAAACTTCGGCTCGCGCCGGACCTTCTTGGCCTGCTTGAGCTGGGCCGCCAGATCCAGCAGATACGTGAGGTCTTCCGGCGTGAAGTCTATTTCTTTCAGAAAATCCCGGTGATACAGCCTGTTGCTCATGACGCATTCCCACCCTTTACAGACAGTGTGAATCCCTGCGATTATACCGCAGGTTGAAAACTATAATTCGAGTATCATTCCAATTTCGTCACAGCAGTAAAACTTGGGGCATTTACTGCATTCAACCCACACAATGGCGGGCATGTCATCGCGTTTAAACTCGCTGAAGCCGCACTTGGAAAAAAACGGCGCAGCCAGAGTAAAGGCAAAAACCCTCGGCAAGCCGAGATCACGACATCGGTCAACCAGCGCGGCCACCAGCCTTTTGCCGAAGCCCTGCGCCTGACACAGCGGGTGAACCGCCACCGACCGAATTTCCGCCAGGTCTTCCCACAGCACATGTACAGCGCCGCAGGCCACCACAACCTCATGCCCGTCGTCAGCCGAGGGAGCCGTGGCAACCATGTAATCCTGAATATGCTGATAGAGATACTGCGGCCCGCGCGCCAGCATGACGTTGGACGACGCATAGTGGTTGATAAGCGCAGACATGCCGTGCACATCGCGTACCGTGGCCGAACGGATGACCAGCGCTGAAAGGTCTTCTACGCGAACATCCTGAACAAGAGGTTTGTCTTCTACGCCAACGCGTGGAACGGCAATGGGCATTATACGCCTCGATATCTGGATTACGCTCCGCCCCCTGACGGGGAAGAAGCCGAAAAAGGTCACACACAAAGCAGCCAGCGCCAAACGCTGCCGCAAAGGTTAAGCATAATAACAAGCCCCTCACTGTGCAAGCAATTACGGCCCGCGAGGCGGGCAAAATTTGCACTGGCGCGGGGCCGCAGCCTTTCCGCATGCAAATCGGCGTTGCCCGCACAGGCCTTTATGGCTATGATACTCCTTATCAAGGAGAACGCATGCGCACTGCACCACGCTTAATCACTGTCTGCCTTGCCTGCGCACTGCTCTGCCATTTGCCCCTATCTGGCATTGCGGCGCAGCAGGGGGACGAACAACCCCGCCTTATGAAAGTTGTTGCGCTTTCCCGCCACGGGGTGCGCTCGCCTACGCAGGCCCCCGATACACTTTCGCAGTGGAGCACCCGCAACTGGCCCCAGTGGCCTGTGCCGAGGGGTTTCCTCACGCCGCGCGGTGCGCGGCTGGTAACCGCCATGTGGGAAGACATGCGCGGGCAGATGCTGAACCTTGGCCTGCTGCCCGACAGCGCCTGTCCGCCGCCCGGCAAGGTCTTTGTGCGCGCCGATGTGGATCAGCGCACCAGGGCGACGGCTAAAGCCCTGCTTGATGGCTTGTGCCGGGGGGGCGGGCAGACCTATGCCGTTTCAAGTCAGACGCCCGATCCGCTTTTTCATCCCGTGCAGGCGGGTTTTCAGCGCTTTGATCCCGCCTCGGTAGCCGCAAGCATCATGACCACGGCCGGGGGCGATCTTGATCGTCTGCATGAAGACAATGCAGGAGCCTTGACCCACATCCAGCACCTGAGCGCTCCCGTGGCCCCCACATTATGCGCGCGCTACAATCTGCCGCCCACCTGCGGGCTCGCAGACCTGCCCAATTCTGTGAGCGTTGATGCGGACGGCAAGGGCGCGGGGCTTTCCGGCGCACTGGCAACCGCATCAAGCATGGCGGAAATCTTTTTGCTGGAATACGCCCAGTGGCCTGAATTTTCTGCCGGATGGGGGCAGGTTGACGCGCACGTTCTGCGTGAAGTGCTGCCCGTTCACACCAGCGTGTTCAACACTGTGAACCGCTCTCCGGTTGTGGCTCTTTTCAAGGGGGCATCGCTGCTTTCAGAAATGGCTGCGGCCCTTGACGGCACTCATAGGGATCAACGCTGCAACGCTGCTTCTCTGGTTGTTTTTGTGGGGCACGACACCAACCTTGCCAATGTGGGCGAATTGCTGGGCGTGCACTGGCAGTTGCCCGGCTATCCCGATGACGCCACCCCGCCAGGATCAGCCCTTATGCTTGAACTGTGGGATATGGGCGGCAAAAAAGAAGTGCGCGTGCGCTTTTTTGCCCAGTCGCTGGAAGCCCTGCATGAACCCTTTGTTGATCAGCCGCAGCCAGCAGGCGGCCTGACCATCCCCCAATTTACCGACCCGGCCAGAACCCACAAGACAATTGCGGCTCTGGTAACAGCGCCCCCTGTTGTGGGGGAAGCCCGCTTCAGCCTTGAAAGTTTTTCCCAGCGCATCGACAAAGCACTGCGCAATGCATCTCTGGTTCCACAAGAGGTTCCTCCCCTGCGCCTGCGGGTGGACAGCGATGTGGACAACGGCCCTGCCACGGCCACATCCGCCGAGGCTTCTTCACCCGCAAAAGTCCGCTGACCCCATACCCCCCTGCATTCCTTACCGCCGCACCAGTTGATGCGGCGGTTTTTTATTTTTTCCAGCACCGCACACTGGCTTCTGACGCGGCAAAAACAGGATTGCGGCAAAAATTTCCCCCACACAAAAAGGAATACTTTTTGCACAATCAGATTGGGAAAAAATTTCCCCGGCTGATACGCGACACAGGGAGGTGCGCTTACAGTATTCGGCTTCGCCCGCAGTGGATTGCAGGTGTTGCCGACAATGTCCGCAAGGACTGGGAGACAGTATGAGCGTCAGTGCGTTATCATCATCTTCTTCCTCCTATTGGGAGAAGATGCTTGCGCAGATGAAAGGCTCCAGCGAGGCGCAATCGCAGGACAATCTGGCAAGCAAACTTTTCGGGGATCTGGATTCTGACGGGAACGGCGCACTAAGCCTTGATGAAAGCGGGCTAAGCAGCGATCTCTACAAAAAACTTGATACCGATGGCGATGGCTCCGTTTCGCAGACAGAACTGCAAAAAGCCATCGAAACCCAGCGCAACGCCATGTTCACCAACATGCAGATGGGGCAGAGCCAGGCCGCGCAAACCGCTGCATCGACTCAGCCCACGGCCAAGGATCTGCTTTCCGCCATCATGAGCGGGCAGGTACCCGGCGGCATGCACGGGGCTGGGCACGGCGGCAAGGGGGGCGACCTTGCGTCCAAACTCTTTTCTTCGCTGGACAGTGACGGCAGCGGCGGCCTGAGCATTGACGAGACGGGGCTCAGCCAATCAGTGTTTGACGCCATGGACACCGATCAGAATGGCACTGTCTCTTCCGATGAACTGGCGGCAGCGCTGAAAAAGCAGCGCGAAGCCATGAACAACGGCTCCCAGAATTCGCAAAACCAGTCCAGCGCGCAGAACTCCTCAGGCGAAATGGATGCAAAAACCCTGCTGTCTTCCATCATGAACGGCCAGACGCCCCCGCCTCCTCCCACGCAGGGGCAGTCTGCTTCGTCTGGTCAGACCGGATCATCCCACATGGCTTCCAAGCTTTTTTCGAGCCTGGACAGCGATGGCAGTGACGGCCTGAGCGTTGACGAAACAGGCCTCAGCCAGTCAGTGTTCGATTCCATGGACGTGAATCAGGACGGCTCCGTTTCTGCTGACGAGCTTGCCACAGCGCTTGAAAAGCAACGCGCTGCGATGGGAACGGACCAGACCAGCACAAGCCGAACCGCCATGGCCCGCAGCTTTTTGTCAGCCATTGCCAACAGCGCCTACCAGAGCGTGAGCCAGACCACCGCCGCTGCCCAGAGCGTGGAAACTGTGGCCTGATCCCCGCCCCGATAATGCCCCCTCCACGCAGGAGGCGCTCATACATTATGCCCACAAACATCAGCCCGGCTGCGCAAAACAGCCGGGCTGATGTTTTATATGAGGCGGCCAGACTGCGCGGTAATTCCAGCCCTGCCCATTATGATAAAAGCGCTCGCCATTTTTTGCACAGCAAGGCAGGTCGTACTGCCGCGGCACCTCCGCAAAAGTATAAAAAATCCGCGCTGATCAAGAAAAAATCGTGAACACGTAACCATATGAAAATAATAACTTTCACAATCTAATTGCGAGATAAAATTAGCAACTCAAAAAAATATCAAGTGTAACATTCTGTTTTATAATGATTAAATTTAAGAATAAAACAAATTAAGGGGCAGTTATACCACTTGTGAAATTAGTGTGATTATATTGACATAAACGGCATAAAGAAATAAGAACAAGGCCGCACCAATGGACTCTTGTATAATAGCATCTAGACCAGAGGATTATATGAACACATTTGAAAAGCTTAGTGAAACGTTGATGCGTGAACTGCGCCTCATTCATGCACCCGTTGCAATCAAATATTTCTACGACCAGAAGGAGCTGGATTCCTTCAAGGAAACTCAGCCCCACTACTCCCCCATGAAGCCGCTGACCTTCTGCCAGAGCGAAGTTGGCGCGCGTATGGAAGGAATTACAGTCATTGTAGAACGCGAAAAGATGGGCTGTACCAATGCGAGTTTTGTGTTCGGCTGGAAAGAGCTGGACGAACCCGAAATCAAAAGCCACCTCAAGTACTGCGCCGATGCCGACCATGCCCGCAAGGTGCTTGAAGCCAAGCCCCATGTTCCGGCCAATCTGCTGGCCATAGCCGTGAGCCCGCTTGCGGCAGCCACCACCCAGCCCGACGTGGTGCACTTTGTGTGCGATACCATGCAGGCCTACCACATCATTGGCGACTGGATGGCAACCCAGCGCATCGACAACTTCCACCCGTCCATGAGCGTCAACTCAGCCGTCTGCTCCGGCAACGTCTACACGCTGAACACCAAGCAGGCGAACCTGTACCTTGCTTGCAGCGGCAGCTACAATTCCGGCAAGACGGAACGGGGCGAAATCAACGTGTCCATTCCCGGCGAGCACATGGAAGCTCTGGTGCAGCGCCTTGAAGACCGCGTCACCAACAAGGGCGGCGCGTCCATCACCCGCCTTGGCGAACCCTTCCCCGGTGCAGCCGTGTGCAAAAACTGCCCTCTCATTGTTTTCAAGAAAGAACGCGACGCCTAAAAAGCTCTCGCATACAGATACAACAACAGCCGGGCTGCCTTGTGCAGCCCGGCTGTTGTGCTGTGAACTTTCGACGAGTCAGCCCGCTGAACATAAAAAACTAGACGATCGCCGCAACATCCCCGGCAAAGGGCAAATACGTTGCGGGCATGTCATGCTTGAGCGAGGCATACTCTTGGGCGCGGTATAAGCCTGCTCGGAAATATTTTATTGGGCAGACAACAAGCAAGCCCCTCGACCTTGGCCGAGGGGCTTGCTTTATACGTGTTACAGATCCCGCCTTGCGGGTCTTGCACCGGCTAAATAAAGAACAGCCAGGTCAGCAGTGCAAACAGGGGCACCAGAATGCCCACAGACCAGGCCATATAGCCAAAGAAGCTGGGCATGCGCACACCGTCGCTTTCCGCAATGGAGCGCACCATGAAGTTGGGCGCGTTGCCGATGTAGCTGTTGGCGCCCATGAACACGGCGCCCGCAGATATGGCGGCCAGGGTGGCGGGCATGTCGTGCATGAGGTGCTGCGCATCGCCGCCAGCGGTGTTGAAAAACACAAGATAGGTTGGCGCATTATCCAGAAAGCTGGAGAGAATGCCCGTGAGCCAGAAATACATGGAATTTACCGGCTGTCCATCGTGCGAAACAAGGTGAATCAGGGGAGCAAGCGCACCGTCGGCACCTGCGCGCAAAATGGCAATGGCGGGAACCATGCTGATGAAAATGCCAAAGAACAGCTTGGCAACTTCTTCAATGGGCGCCCAGGAAAAGCCATTGAGCTCACGGCAGCGCCTGCTGGTAAACTTGAGCGAAAGCCCGGCCAAACACAGCAGAACAACATCGCGCAGCAGGTTCTGTCCTTCGACCGGCACGCCGAAGACCGAAACCAGTTCACCCAGGGGGTGGAGGCCAGAAAGCAGCACGGCCACTACAACGCCCAGCAGAAAGAGCAGATTTATCTTGCCGTCAAGGCCGAGTTTCTCTTCTGCCGCGCCAGCCTGCGCCTCAGGCTTGGGGCTGCCCTCTTTCTTGAACAGCACCGCATCAAGGACAAAAAATATACCCAGCAAAATTGTGGCAATGAGGCTTGTTTTCATCATCAGATTGGTTG
This sequence comes from Pseudomonadota bacterium, assembly GCA_023419375.1. Lineage (GTDB taxonomy): Bacteria > Desulfobacterota > Desulfovibrionia > Desulfovibrionales > Desulfovibrionaceae > Desulfovibrio. Next base: position 51,210 of record JAEZYD010000023.1, on the reverse strand, counting down.
TGGTCCAGAAGAAATCCACACCCTTCAGAAAGCCCAGAAACAGCGGCGGATCACCCAGAGGCGTAAGCGAGCCGCCAATATTGGCCACAAGAAAAATAAAAAAGACAACTGAATGCACGCGGTATTGACGGTGCGCGTTGGCCCGAAGCAAGGGGCGGATAAGTAGCATGGCCGCGCCGGTTGTGCCCATCCAGCTGGCCAGCACTGTGCCCACTGCCAGCAGAGCGGTATTAACCACTGGGGTTCCGACCAGCGAGCCTGTCAGCCGCACGCCGCCTGCGATGGTAAAGAGCGTAAACAGCAGCACAAGGAAAGGAACGTAGTCCAGCAGGATAATGTGTAAAAACTCGTAGAGGGCCACATTAAACCCGTAAACCAGAAGACAGGGCGTCAAAAAGGCCAGGCCCCAGAAGGCCGCGATTTTACCAAAGTGTTTTTCCCAAAAATGGGGCAATGCCAAAGGCATTATGGCAATCGAAAGCAGCATGCACACAAAGGGGATCGCCCAAAGGACAGAAAGCTGCGCACCGGGGATATTGGGATGTCCCTCCCCTGCGAGAACGACGCCGGGCACAAGAAGCGTGGCGCACAGGGTGCCGAGCGCAGTCAGATATCTTGCCATATGCACTCCTCAAATGGGTAACCATTTTATACCATAGGGTATTGCGAGATTTTATATCAAGCATAAATTGAAAAGACAATCGCTACATATAGATATGGGAATTTTCAGATAGAAATAACAACAACGTCAATTTTCTTGCCGCATTATTGAATCCCCCAAAAAACAATTTGCGCTACGCTTGCCCACCATGATTCAACGCATAAAGGCGGCCTGCCGCACAGATGCAACAGACCGCCTTTATGTTTATATTTTTGAATGAAGTAGTACTTTTGCCTATCCCTGCCGCATTTCATTGACAAGCAGCCCAAGATCCTGCGACTGACGCGCAAGCTCAGCCACCGCGCTTGCGGCCTCGGCCATGGCGGTTGCGGTCTGTTTGGCCATTTCGTTCACGTGCTCGATCGACAGATTGATTTCGTCACTGGCGGCAGACTGCTCCTCGCTGGCAGTGGCAATGGCATTGACCTGATCGGCCATACCCAGAACAGTTTCCAGTATTTCATTGAGAGCCTGCCCGGACTGACTGGCGTATCCCGTTGCCTGATTAACCTGTTCGAGCGCATTATCCGTTGAGGCCATACTTTTTGAAGTGCTCTCTTGTATGGCATTTATGGCGTTGCCCACATCATGGGTTGAGGCCATGGTTTTTTCTGCCAGTTTGCGCACCTCATCGGCGACCACGGCAAATCCGCGCCCGGCATCGCCGGCACGGGCGGCTTCGATGGCGGCATTGAGCGCCAGAAGGTTTGTCTGGTCCGCAATATCAGAAATGACGCCCATAATCTGGCTGATGGCCTGGGCGTGCGTGTTCAGTTGCAGCATATCCTGCTTGAGTTCTTGCGACATGGTCTGCACCTGACCGATGCTGACAAGCGATTTTTGCACAATGTCGGCCCCGGCTTCAGCTTTGTCCTTTGTATCGTTGGATGCTACAGAAGCCTGCCCGGCATTTCGGGCCACCTCCTGCACGGTGGCGTTCATCTGGTTCATGGCCGTTGCCGCTTCCGCAAGTCTTTGCGCAGCATGCCCGGCCCCCTTGCCTGCCTGTTCGATCTGGGCAGAAAGCTGAGTGGAGGCAGAGCTGACAATCTGCACGACCTTTTCAAGCTTGCCTGCGGCGTGCACCATTGCTTCAGTTTTCTGCTGCGCCTCATCCTTGGCTGCAGTGGCGCTTTCCATGGCTTCGTGCGCCTGACGTGATTGCTCCCTGGCGTTTTCTGATTCACGCCGGGCTTTTTCGATATGGCCTTTCAAGGCCTCCACCATGGCGATAATTGATCCATACACGCCAATTCGGGCATGACCATCGTCAACATTAAAATCCCCATCCACCACGCGCTGCGCGACCACCAGCAGTTCCCCAGGGTCTCTGCCAAGCTGCCGGCTTGTCTCGCGCACAATCAGAATGGCCGATGCAGCAGCAAGCACAATGGCAAAAAGGGTCAAGCCAATGCCCATGGCATTGCTGGTGGCATACAGACTATCCCCTTTAAGGCCACGGGCGTGGGCATTATCGTGCGAAACCTTTACAAGGAGCTCAATGGAGTCGGTCATGGCTTCGTAATCTGCCTGCGACTTGCCCGTGAGCAGGGCCAGGGCTTCATCTACCTTGCCGCTCTGACGCAGGAGCAACACTTCTTTGGAAGTATCCAGATATTTTTTCAGGCCGCGCTCAATATCCAGCACGCACTGCTTGGCATTGCCCGAAATGCAGAGGTCACCAATTTCTTTTATTTCCCGATCAAACGTTTTTCGCACTTCATCAAGTTTTGCTTTGATCGCAGAAGCCTTTTGCGCGTCATTTTCAATGATGTAACGGAATTCCATTATTCTGTATTCTGCAGTGTCAGTATTGATTTCGCCAGCAAGCTCCGACACAGGCACATTGCGATGCGCCAGTACAGAGGTGATGTTGTTGAGTTCTGACATTTGCCAAAGCATATATCCGGCTAATAAAGCCATCAAAACACCCAGCATCCCCATCCCGCAAGAAATTTTTGTTACAAGCTTCATTGCATTCTACTCGGCGCTAAAGTTTAAATCCACACGATGGAGATCAAGAGCGTCACACCACCATCAATATAGTCTATCGGCTATATTGCAGCTCGTATTATGCCCCCTTGTGATTTTTTTTCAACGCTTCTCTAAAAATAAAAATAATAAAATTCAGTCATATATATTAATACAAAAAAGTTTCACATTGGTAACTACTGATTTACCAACCACAATCCACTAAGATCGATTACCAATTTAAATAGTAACAGACTCAACAAACGCACAAATAAAAATAAATTTATCTGTTACTAATCCTGATTAATATGGCAACATGCGATATACACTTTTATAACCCATTGTTTGCAAATAACATGCTTATACTGCGGGCTCACACCGTATCTAAAAATTCCCCAAAACATTGAATAAACACTTAGTGTTCTATTTATGTTACCCACCAATTATTAGTAAGCTATCAATTTGTAGCCCACGCACATTCCTCGGGTGTTAAAGGCAGCCCCATAAGGGGCGTTCTCGCACTCACCGCCTTGGCTTTGCATGCAAAGGGCACAAAAAAAGCCGGAGCGTTTCCACTCCGGCCTGTTCTTAAAAGTGAATGCGTCTACGATTTTTTCAGTTTATCCACTATACTGCTGAGGTCGCCAGCCATTTCAGCAAGCTGCTGAATGGCTGTTGCAGATTCCGCCTGCCCACGTGTGGTGTCTGTGGTCAGTCGGGAAACTTCATCAAGGCTGCGGCTGATTTCTTCCGAAGCGGAAGATTGCTCTTCTGCCGCGGTTGCTATGGATTGCGCCTGATCGGCATTTTCTTTGGCAAGCACCAAAATGGCATCCAGAACTTCGCCGGATTTGTGCGACAGGGAGGTTGTTTCCTCCACCACCAGGCTGGCCTTGTCCATGGAAGAAATGCTCTGCCTGGCGGCAGTTTGCATACCGGAGATATTTTCGCCCACCTGTTTGGTGGCGCCTATGGTCTTTTCGGCCAGTTTGCGCACTTCATCTGCCACCACGGCAAAACCACGGCCAGCCTCGCCAGCCCGGGCCGCCTCAATGGCGGCGTTGAGCGCCAACAGGTTGGTCTGGTCAGCGATATCGTTGATGACGTCCATGATCGCGCCAATGCTGTCGGCCTGTTTGCCAAGGGCCGTCAAATCGACCTTCATGGTCTGCGTCTGCTCATGCACATGGTTAACCGAATCAATGACCTGCCGCACAAGAGTAGCGCCCTGCCCTGCCTCCTGCTGCGTTTTGACAGCATTTGAGGCAGCCTGCCCGGAATTGCGCGCCACCTCGACAATGGATACGGACATCTGCTCCATACCGGCAGAGGTGTCTGTCATGCGTTGCCGCTGGATTTCCGCAGCATTGGATATCTGCTCGGACTGGGCCGCCAGCTCTTCCGTGCTGGAGGCAATGCGCGCAACAACGCCTTCAATCTGGCTGGCAGCCTGCAAAATACCGCGCTGGGTGGCCAGCTCCGCTTCTTTGCGGGCTTCTTCCGCCTCGGCAACCGCTTTTTGCGCGCGCTCGGCTTCGGAGAGGGCGTGCCGCTCTTTTTCTTCTGTCGTACGGATCATGTCTTTCAGCCGCGCAACCATGTTGCGCAGGGCATCGGCCAGCGTCCCCACTTCGTCCTTGCTCTTGATATCGAGGGTTTCATCAAGATTACCCTCGGCAACCGCAGCGGCAAAAATAACGCCCTTGCCCAGCGGCTTGAAGATCAGCATGGATACCAGCAAGTGCACCATCAGGGCAGAGAGCACCAGGGCTACAACGGCGGTTATGGCACTGGAGTGCAGATTGGCTGTGGAGTCACGCTGGATTTCCTCCAGCGGCTTGTATGTCCACACTTTCCAGCCAAGGCCCGGAATAATATACAGGCTGCCCTCAAACACTCTGTCTCTGCTAGTGAACTGGATGCGGCCGTTCTGCTGCAAGCCGCTGTATTTTTTCATATCCGGGATAACTTCCCACAGGCTTTTGCCAATGCGCTTGTCATCCCGGTTGGCCATGATGTAGCCATCGGCCCGCGTCAGAAAAATATTGTCGAACTCAAGAACATGATTGGTAAAATTGGTTATGTCCGTCAGGCCGAGGTTGATGCAGAGCGTGCCCGCCATCTTGCCGTTGTCTATCAAAGGCACGCCCACAGCCATGACCGTTGCGCCGATAGATGAGGTGTAAGGGGTTGTTACAACCCTCTTCTCACCATTAAACATCCGTACAAACCACTCGCGGCCAAGGCTCTTGGCGTTGAAATTCTTGATCATGCCCTTGTCATTATGCGTTTCACCGCTGTCAAAAGCATAATAGGCTTCAACAAGGTTTACCTGCTTGAGCAACTGTTTCAAAACATTACGTTTATATTCATAAAGTTCATCCGGGGAAGCCCCCACAGGATTCGTCAGCATGCTCGAGCTGAGCTCAAGCACATTGAAATACACGTCCATCTTTTCCGAAACAGCCTTGCCCACTGCCTGGGACATGGTGTCCAGCTGCCCCATTTCAGAGTCGTATGACGAGGCGCAGAAGCTCCGGTACGAGCTGTAGGTCATCGCGATGATTACCAGCGAAAAGAATGCGACTACGCTTAGGAGGATTTTATTTTTTGCACTCATTGCCACGTCACGTTCTCCTTATTGAGCATCAACTTATTGTCAACAAAACACTGCAATAGTATCGAATGATCGCTAAAATTCTTTAGAGTCAACCAAGAAACACTATATAATTTTTTTGTTCAGTCAACACCATTGCAAAAATACAGCAAAAATCGCCTTGCATGTTGTAATTTTGCAACATTGTGTTGCAAAAATGCAACACGAGATAACACAAAATTATTGCCTCCAGTCTTCACAAAATACCTATCCGATGCTCGGTCAATTAAAATATTTAATACAATATTAGAAATACACACCTGGCAACAAAACGTCTGACAGACGAAAACCAGAGGCATGAGATTAGAGTAGCGGTCAACGGCAGAAGAAATAATGCGGAATAAGAAAAGACATCAGCCGTTCATGGCAAAAATCCATGCGGCTTGTGCGTTGCGCGGCACTTTTATATGGTGCGGTGCTGCCATCCGCAGCGCAAACAATACAGCCGTATAGACAGGATGCGGAAATGAGCGTGAGCGTACTTTGGGGATTATTTATTTCTGCATTTGTGGCAGCTTCGATATTTCCCGCACAGTCAGAGCTTTTTCTGGCAGGAGCGCTGGCTAAGGACTACGCGCCGCTGTGGGCAATGATCGCCGCCGCCAGCCTTGGCAACACCCTGGGTTCTGCCACCAACTGGCTGCTCGGACGGTTCTTCATCCATTATCAGGATCGCGCGTGGTTTCCCATAAAACGCAGCAGCCTTGCCAGGGCAGAAGCGTGGTATGGCAAATACGGACGCTGGTCGCTGCTTCTAAGCTGGATGCCCATTGTGGGCGACCCAATCACGCTTGTGGCGGGGATTCTTCGCGAGCCATTCCCCTCATTCATTGCCATTGTGGCTGTGGCAAAAACTGTCCGCTATATCGTGGTCGCGCTGATTACCCTGCAGTTCACCTGAGAATGACGGGCTGTGTGTTGAAACAGGCCGATCTACGCAAGAATTGCGGTACCAACAAGCGCGCTAATCAGTGCAACCGCGCCGCGCACTTATTACTGGCAGCGTGGGAGACTGGCGGGCAACCAAAGAGAGATTTTACCCAGAAAACAAAAAAGGATGTCACATGAAAAACCATGTAACATCCTGATTTATTTATTGGCGCGCCCGAGAGGAATCGAACCCCTGACCAAGAACTTAGAAGGTTCCTGCTCTATCCAACTGAGCTACGGGCGCACATGCCAGGGGCGCAGTGCCCTGCCGTGTGGCGGCCAATATAGTGATAGCGCCCCACTGCGTCAAGCGTTCCCGCGTATTCAGGCATACATGCCCCAGTGGCGGGCTTTGCACGGTGCCGCACGTTTTTACGCAAACATCGGGCAAGATGCGCGGGTTTTGCCCGTGCCCGCCCGCTGACAGACAGCGCGCTTTGCGCTACCATGTACAAATGAGCAACACGTTCAGCACTCCCGCAGATATCCAGCGCCATCTGGACAGCCTGGGGCTTTTTCATATGGATATGGGCCTGGGCCGCATGCGCCGGGCTTTGGCCGCCCTTGATCTGACTCGCCCGCCCTTTGTGGTGGCTCAGGTGCTCGGCACCAACGGCAAGGGATCAACGTCGTCCTTTCTGGCTTCCCTTGCTCTTGCTCACGGCTGCCGGGTGGGCCTCTACACCTCGCCGCACTTTGTCAGCCCCACGGAGCGCATCCGCATTGGCGGGCCAAATGATGCCGCCTGCGCCCCCTGGCCTGCGGACGACTGGGTTGAGCCAGCCAATCAGGTCATGACTGCGGCGCCCGATCTGACCTACTTTGAATTTCTTACCGTACTGGCCCTGCTGGGTTTTGCCCGCAAGGGCGTGGAGCTGGCCGTGCTTGAGGCTGGTCTTGGAGGCAAACACGACGCCACAACAGCCGTTGCCGCCGACCTCATGTGCTATGCGCCCATTGCCCTTGATCACAAGGACATCCTTGGCCCCACCCTTGCCGACATTGCGGCAGACAAGGCCGCAGCCATACGCAGCGCCGCGCCCGTGTGCAGCGTTGCGCAGTTTCCCGAAGCCGCAAAAATCCTTGAGCGGGCGGCCCGCAGCCACAACGCGCCCTTCATCAGGGCTTGCCCGGTTGCCGCCGATACCCGCCTTGGCCTCAGCGGCCCTCACCAGCGCGCCAACGCAGGTCTGGCCCTCACGGCATGGCGCGAGCTTGCCCCCATGCTGGGCAAAAATGCGGACGACACCCCGGCGCAGGCTCAAGGGCTGGCGCAAGCCTTTATGCCGGGCCGCTTGCAACGTGTGCCGGGTACAGATCAGTATCCACCGCTACTGCTTGACGGCGCCCACAATCCGCATGGCATGGCCGCGCTGATCAAAGCCCTGCGCGCCGAAGGCCTGCAACCCGCAGGAGCGGTATTTTCCTGCCTTGCAGACAAAGACTGGCTGCCTGCCGCCCAGATGCTCAAGCACTATCTGGGCGAAGCCCCCATGTTTGTGGTTACGCTGGGCAACCACCGGGCCGCAGCAGCGCAAGACATAGCCGCCGCCTGCAATGCCCTGCCCCCGGCCACGGCGCAAGCCTTGCCAGATGGCCCACAGGGCTTGGCAAAGGCGCTTGAACTGGCGCGCACCCTGCCCGCCGCCACCGAAGCCCGCCCGGTGCTCATGACAGGTTCGTTGTACCTGCTTTCTGAATTTTTTACGCAGCACCCCCAATGGCTGCTGCAAACGCAACTTCAGTAGGCGCAGGCGAACTCTCCGCAGGCCCGGCCAGCAACGCAGCATGGCAGACAAAGCCCAAGCCGCCGAGCTCGCGTAATTTTCATTTTTTTGTGGTAAACGCAGTATAAAGGACGCCCATGCAAAATCTTTTTCGCGCCATTCCCGCCGTAGACGCCAGCATTGCCGCGCTGCACCGCGCGGATGCCGCACTGGGCGACAGCCAGCAAACGCCGCACGCCCTGCTGCGCGATCTTGTGGCCGCATATTGGGATATTCGGCGGGATGACGTCCGCGCCGGGCGCTGCACTACCCCCGAAGACCTGCACCTTGAACGCCAGTTGCCAGGTCTGCTGGCCTTTGTGCAGCGCGGGTTGCGCCCCCGTTTCCGGTCAGCGCTCAACGCCACTGGCGTTGTGGTGCATACCAACATGGGGCGTTCCGTGCTGGCCGATGAAGCCCGCGAGGCAGTGCTGCGGGCGGCCACCGGCTACTGCAATCTGGAACTGAATCTCGCCACGGGCGGCCGGGGCAGCCGCAACGCGCTGGTGGAAGAACTCATCTGCCGCGTCACCGGGGCCGAAGCGGCCCTTGTGGTCAACAACAATGCCGCCGCCGTGCTGCTGGTGCTCGACACCTTCTGCAAGGGCGGCGAGGTTATAGTCTCGCGCGGCGAGCTGGTGGAGATAGGCGGCAGCTTCCGCATTCCTGAAGTGATGGAAAAAAGCGGGGCTACCCTGCGCGAGGTGGGGGCCACCAACCGCACCCACCTGCGCGATTACCGGGCCGCCATCAACGAAAACACCCGCGCTCTCATGCGCGTGCACACGTCCAACTACCGGATTGTGGGCTTTCATGCCGCCGTGGCTCTGCCCGAGCTGGCGGAACTGGCGCGCGAGCACAATCTGCCGCTCATTGAAGACCTCGGCAGCGGCAGCCTTATGGATTTTTCTGCCTGCGGCCTTCCCAACGAGCCCACCGTGCCGGAAGTACTCTCGCAGGGGGCGGATATCGCGACTTTCTCGGGCGACAAAGTGCTCGGCGGCCCGCAGGCTGGCATCATCACGGGTCGCACGAGCATGGTGGAGCAGCTCAAAAACAACCAGCTCACACGAGCGCTGCGCTGCGACAAGCTGTGTCTCTCTGCCCTGGAGGCCACCCTGCGCCTGTACCTTGACCCGGAAAAAGCCCGCAAGAGCGTGCCAACCCTGCGCATGATCACCTGCCCGCCCGATGAACTGGCCAAGGCAGCCCGCAATCTGGCAAACCGCCTGCGCAAGGGCCTTAATGCAGATAGCACCCTGTGCGAGATAGGCCTGCGGGAGGATGTGTCGCGCGTGGGCGGCGGCGCGTTTCCGCAGTACGACCTGCCCACGACCCTTGTACGGATCAGGCCCACGGCATGCAGCCCCACGGCCCTCAAGACGGCCCTGCTTGAAACGGTTCCCCCGCTCATAGGGCGGCTGGAAGCCGACGCCTTTTGCCTTGACCCGCGTACACTTGATGTCAAAGAATACCCCGAGGTACTGCGCGTACTGCGCCAGGCGCTGAACGCTGCAAACCCTCAACAGGCATAATACGCGCAACCCATTGCGTGAGATAAAAGGAACAGCATCATGGAAAAGAATCTTGCCTACAAGCCCAAAAGCATCTGGGACAATGCGGACGCCAAAACCCGCAAGGACATGGAAGCCATGGCCCAGCGCTATATCGACTTTATTACCCACTGCAAGACCGAGCGCGAAACAGTGGAATACGTGCGTCAGCGCCTTGCCGAGCATGGCTATGCGGAAGATTTCAGCGGCGACCGCGTTATGCGGTCCCTGCGCGGCAAGGCCATCTTTGCGGCCCGCAAAGGTGCGCTGCCCCTGCGTCAGGGGCTTTCGCTGCTGGCGGCCCACGCCGACACCCCGCGTCTTGATTTCAAGCAGCGCCCGCTCATTGAGCAGCCCGGCGTTGCTCAGGCAAAAACCCACTACTACGGCGGTATCCGCAAATATCAGTGGCTGGCGCGCCCCCTGGCCCTGCACGGCGTTATCGTACGTGAAAACGGCGAGACCCTCACTGTGACCATCGGCGAAAAACCCGGCGAGCCAGTGTTCTGCATTGCCGATCTTCTGCCCCATCTGGCCCAGAAGCAGGTTACGCAGCCCGTCAGCGAAGCTTTTGAGGCCGAAAAACTCAACATCATTCTGGCCCACAGCACGCCCAAGGCTGGCAAATCCGGCAAGGACGATGCGCCCAAAGACCCCATCAAAACCCAGCTCCTAGAACTGCTGCACAAAAAATACGGCATTTGCGAAGAAGACCTCATCACTGCCGAACTTCAGGCTGTGCCCGCTGGCCCGGCCCGCTTTGTGGGCTTTGACAAGGCCATGATCGGCGGCTATGGGCAGGACGACCGCATCTGCGTGTTTACCGCGCTGGAGGCCCTGCTTGAGGCCGAAGCCACAGGCCGCAGCATGGCTGTTATTTTCTGGGACAAAGAGGAAATCGGCTCGGACGGCGCATCTGGCGCAGCCTCGCGCTTTATGCAGTATTGCGTGGAAGACCTCACCCGCGCGTGGGAAAAGGACGTTCCGCCCTCGCATGTGCTGCTTGAAACCCGCGCCCTTTCTGCCGACGTTTCCGCAGCGCTGGATCCCGATTATCAGGATGTGCACGAAAAACAGAACGCCGCCCTGCTGGGCTACGGGCCAGTATTTTCCAAGTTTACCGGTTCACGCGGCAAGTACGGCGCCAGCGAGGCCGATGCCGAATTTTTCGGCGCGTTGCGCGGGCTTTTCAACGGCAAGGGCATCGCGTGGCAGACTGCGGAGCTTGGCAAGGTCGATCTTGGCGGCGGCGGCACCGTGGCCCTGTTCCTTGCAGCTTACGGCATGCAGGTCATTGACCTTGGCCCTGCCATCCTGTCCATGCACAGCCCCTTTGAACTGGCAAGCAGCGCCGACCTCTTCGCCACCAAGCAGGCCTTCCGCGCATTTCTGGAAGCCCAGCTGTAACCAGTAGGCCCGGACAGCGGACATCTGAACAACACAGGTGCTTCCCGCCCCGGCTGCATAAATGTACGGAGATAACAGACTGCCCTTGCGGGCTGGCGAAAAAACCAGCCAGCCCGCAAGGGCAGTCTTTGCATGGCGTATACGGATGCTCTATTTTTTATGCAGGCTGCGCAGCGCTCTTTTGCAGATGCGCGCGGTCGCCTTGCCCGGATTCTGCGCGAGCCACCCATCGCAGAGCGCGCTCACCCACTGCGGCTGCGATTTGGCGGCATCGTTAAGCCAGTTGCCCACGCTGTCCTGCACATAGGTGGAGGGGTCGGCCTGCAAGGGTTCAAGAACAGGCAAGCCAAGCGCAGGGTTCTCCTTGAGGATTGTCAGGTGGGCGCACCACACGCCGCGCGGGCGGGTACTTTCGCTGGCAAAACGGCGCACCCTTTCCGATGGGTCGGCGGTCCAGCCTGCCAGGTGACGCAGGGCGCGTTCCGGCTGTTTTGCCAGATGAGGCCGCACGGCCATCCATACCCATTCGCGCACGCCAAAATGCGCATCATCCGCGAAGGGACGCACGGCTTCCAGCAGATTTTCCAGCGGCTCCGCCGGAGAACGCAGGGCATGCTCGTGCGCCAGAGCATAACATGTCCAGCCCCGAACAGTATCCGACCTGTGCGCGGCAAGCCTTGCCAATCCCTGCGCGCCCACGGCCCGGTGCACCAGCTCGCCAGCCAGCAGCATGCGCTTTGAAATTCCGAGGGATGCGGCAGCGCGCATTTCACCCAGCAATGCGGCATCTACCTGCGGCAAGGCCGCAGCCATCAGGGCGGCAAAATCCACCGCCAGCCCCTCTGCCAGATTTTTTGAAGCGTCCTGCCCGCTGTTGAGCTGGGCCAGACGCGTGGAAGAAATGGTCATGGCACTCCCGGCAACACCAATGTTCACAATGCGCAAAGACCTGCGTCAAACCGGCGCAGGTCTTTGCAAATCAAAACTATCGCCGCAAAAGTCTAATGTACGATGCAGCACTGTTGCCCCAAACACACGCGGGCAAAAAACAACTGCCTTAACCCGATATGCACAGGGCTGCTTCAATTGGGGGCAGGCCCTGCCCCGATCAGTCAAACCATTCCCCCAGCGGGCCTCACCAACCTACGCGCTGCGCCCCATACTCTCAGCCCGTGTAACCAGCTTGCCGATGTCCGAAACAATATGTTGCAGCGGGCACTTGTCGGGCGTTCTTGCATAAATGCTGCACACGGCTCCTCTGTCTTCATCATAGGGAAGCAAAAACTTCGGACCAACGCCTTTCTGAACCCATTCAGGGTTGATGCCCTTTTTCTTCAGCAGGCTGAGCAGCCACTTGGAAGGGATGGCCAGCCGCTTTTTGGAATCAGAAATACATGATTGCGAAACATCAAAAAACTGCGCGAGTTCCTGTTGGGTTCTGCATTGGGTGACATTCTTGATGCGGTCCATAATGGCCATATACTCAAATACCTTTCCACTCATTAGAAGAGCCTCCTCTGTACGCTGTCGGCGTGCAAATGCCCGGGATTATCGTTGAAACGAAGGAACCGGGTGCGGCGAGCGGATGCTCTGATGCGCGTTTATTGTGCTGGCCAGGATGTGGCAAACCCATACAAACGGACCGAGGATGCTTTTCTGAAAGGGAGCGGTCTGGACAGTGGAACAGGCGAACTGATCGCTGCACAAAGAATAGTGCAACAGCCGGGAATACTGACATAGACTCCGTGCAGCCATCACAGTTGCCTAAAAAGCCGGACAATATGCCGACGCTTCGTAGCCCTGCAGGTCGCAACCGGGTTTTGGTGAGGCAGAAATAAATTTTCAGCCCCAAGGGGGGGAGTAGGGGGAACCCACAAGCGGCTCCCGTGCACATTGAGCCAGACCAGCGAAACAGAATTATCGTAACTCTGGAGAGACTGCCTGTGTACGTCTCAAGCAATACTCACAACATGACATAAGTCAAGGAGTTTGATTATCAAGTATGCGTGTTTTTGGCCGCCCATGGGGCTGAAATGCGCGCTAATCCGGCAGTATTGCGTGTAAAATTAATATGATATGAAAAATAATATCTGACATCAGAACAGTAAAGATACACGCTTTCAAAAATAACCGTGCAGACCATAAGGGCCGGAGCGGCTATCAACCACTCCGGCCCCATATACTTCTGGAATTCTTCAACCAAATCCGTCAGCATTGCTGCTGCGGCAAAAGGTCTGTCAGCCAGCTCTAGCGCGCCAGCAGCACCCAGGCAGGCCCCTTGGCGTCCAGATGGCTTGCCACATAGTTGGCGCGCTGGTCGCCGCCGCAGAAAATATCTATGCGGTTACGCTTGATGGCTCCGCCCACGTCCTGGGCAAGGCCAATGCCGCGCAGGGGCATCTTGCCCTTGGTTTCATCCGGAATATTGACGCCGTAGGCCACGATGGAGCCAAGCGGGATGAAACTGCGGTCCGTAGCCAGCGTCAGCCAGTCGTCCACCTGATAGCCCATGGCTCCCGTGGGGCCGCGCATGCCATATTTAAAGAAGACATAGCTCGGATTGTCATTGAGAATTTCACGCACACGGCTTGGATTGTTTTTGAACCACTCGCGCTGTTCAAAAATATCGCCGCGCCTGAGCAGGCCTTTTTCGCGCATGATGCGGCCGGAGCTTTTGTATTTGTGCCCGTTCTGACCCGCGTAGTTGACATAGGCCTGAGTGCCGTCGTCAAAGATCAGGCGGCCAGAACCCTGAATTTCAAGAAAAAACACGTCAACGGGGTCTGCTGCCCAGGCCAGTTCCAGCCCCTTGCCTGCCAGCACCTGCTTTTCTTCGATGGTGCGGCGGTCATAGTACTGCCCACGCTTGGCAATGACCTTGTTCAGATCCGGGGGCAGGCCATAGATGGCCTGGGTGTATCCCGGTTTGCGGGTACGGCTGGCGGGGACGGCAGGCTCGTAGTAACCGGAATAGTTGATGCCGCCCGTCACTTCCGCCCAGCGGAAGTTTGCCAGCAACAGTTCCGGTTCCTTGTCCAGCCGGGGCAAAAGTTCCTGCAAGCGTTCAAGCGTGCGCGACATATCGCCCCACGTCACGGTCAGGCCGGGGCGCTGCACAGCGATGGCGTCCTTGGGCTTGCTGTTGACGTAACGCAGCGACTTACGCACACTGGGGGCCATATCCTTCCAGCTTGTCAGATCCTGACCGGCAGGAACAAGATTGCTCACAAAAAATTCCGGGCTTTCAAACCCCACCGGCGGCAGGGTTCTTTCCACCACTGGCGTCGGGGCCTGCTTGGCGCAGGCAAACAAAGCCATTGTAACCGCCAGCAGAAGCAACAGGCGCAACATGCCGCCTGTACGGTTTGCAAATCTGCTGCAACAACGCCCGGAAAACGCGTAACAAGGAGCCGTTTCGTGCATGACCAATTTCCCACCCCTGATATTTGGATGCCGCACCGCGTGTCGTATGGTGAAACAGACACGATGGGCGTGCTTTATTATGCGGAATATCTACATCTCTTCGAGCGGGCACGCAGCGAATACATTCGCCGTTGCGGCATGAGCTATGCGGAAGTTGAAAAGAAAGGCCTTATCCTGCCCGTGCGCGAGGCCCAGTGCCGTTACCGCTCATCCGCCCGCTATGATGATCTTGTACTTGTGCGCGCTGGCATAGCTGAATGGGCGCGCGCGTCCCTGCGCTTTGTATATGAGATATGGAACGAGGACAAGACGAGACTTCTGGCCACCGGCATGACCCAGCATGCGCTGGTCAATCACGAAGGTCGCCCCGTTCCTGTGCCGGACTGGTTCCGTAATCTCACCTTTGCGGAGTAACCGCCAGCCCTCTCCCCTGCCTGAGATGATGCCGAGTTATTCCACCGCATTCATGCCAGCGTGATCTGCCGCCGCAACCACATGCGGCGGCAGAAAAATATTTTTCCAAGGCCTTAACGGTGCCTGCTCCCGGTGGGGCCGGGGTTGGCCCGCATCTGCTTGCGCGCGGCACGGGCGTCTTCCAAACGTCGCAGCCTTTCGAGGCGGCCCTCTTCCTCATCGCGCCGCACCACGGGCGGCCGCTTCTGCCGCACAGGCCGCGCGCTGCTGAAACGCCGCGCCAGATGCGGCAATTCGGGAGGCACATCGGCTGCGGGGTCCCCAAGGGGGCAATACGGCGCGCCAGCGCTCTCCCCTCCGCCAAGATACATGGCCAGCCCCGCACTGAGCGCGCGCATGAGCGGCACAAGGTCTGTATACTCCTCGTTCAGGCCCAAACCGTTAAGGTGCCACCGCCCGTGCCCGTGGACCACCTTGCGCATCCCTTTAAGCTCCCGCTCGCGCATGCTCAGGCTGATGCGCACCTCGCCCTCGGGCAAGTGCAGCACAAGGGCCTCGCCCTGCGCTTCGCCCAGCCCCCTGGCTACAGATTCAAGCCGCATGCCGGGCGGATTGCCCGCCAGCCGCAAAAGATCTTCCAGCCCGGCGCGGGCTACGCGCAGGTGTTCGCTGGAAGCCATATTTTTTTGATCTTCCTGAATTTTTTCTTCCATCTGGCGAATGCGCTCAAGGCATTGGGCGCGCTCGTCCTCAAGCGTGGTCAAACCACGCTTCATCAGCCGCACGCAAAAAACCACAGCCGCCAAAAAAACCGCACCAGCGCCGGCCCATTCCCATAGCGCCATGGTCGCTCCCTCCGCCTGCTCCAATATATATCCGTATAACTGTCACAGTGGCGGCCTCTGCTGTCAAGCGTTAAGCCTTACATTAAAAGTCGCGGCCTCTTTCCTTTTTTGCGACAAGCCTGTAACGTGGGAACCAATAGCAGATGGAAGACTTGTTCCTTTCCCTAGTTTCGTTCACCAGGCCGCCAAGGGCGCGCCATATCGCTTACGAAGGGAGAAAACCATGCCAACTCCACTGGAAATGCAACGCACGTTCGCCATCGTCGGAACCGGCGGTTGCGGCAAAACATCCCTGGCAGAGATGCTTCTCTACAAGGCCGGGGCGGTGAATCGCCTGGGGGCTGTAGAAGACGGCACCACATGCCTAGACTACGAACCCGAAGAAACCCGCCGACGCGGCTCCGTGCAACCCTCCTGCGCCACATACCTCTGGAATAAAAACCGCCATTTCCTTCTGGATATCCCCGGTGACGGCAACTTTACAGGCGACATGGAATGCCTGCTCAAAGGCGTGGACAGCGTTGTTTTTGTGCTGGACGCCGTGGACGGTGTGCGCCCCCTTGCCAAAAAATTCTGGAATCTGGTCCGCGCAGCCGGATTGCCCTCCATTATCGTGGTCAACAAGGTTGACCGCGACCGCGCCGATTTTCAGATGGCCCTTGACGGGCTCTCGGGCCTGAACGTCAAGCCCGTAGTGCTGCAATTGCCCATTCGCCAGGGTGAATCCTTTGTGGGTGTTGCCGATGTACTGACGGGCAAGGCCCGCATGTTTGGCGAAAACGGCACCGCCGCAGAGGCTGAAATCCCCGCCGCCCTGGCCGACGATGTCAGCCTGCTGCGCGATGTGACCGTAGAAAATATCGCAGAAAGCGATGAAGAACTTATGGAAAAGTATCTGGAAGAAGGCATTCTTTCAGAAGATGACCTCAAAACAGGCCTGCGCTCGGGCGTGCTCAAAGGCGAGCTTACGCCGGTGCTGGCCTGCTCGGCCCTTGAAAACAAGGGCGGCGAATCCGTGCTGACCGCCATTGAAGCCCTGCTGCCCTCGCCCCTTGATCGCCCGCCCTTTACGGGCCGCGATGGCGCAGAGCGCGCCGCTGCTCCTGATGGGCCGGTGGCCTGCTTTGTCTTCAAAACCCTGGCAGATCCTTTTTCGGGGCAGCTTTCCCTTCTGCGGGTTCTTTCCGGCACCATCAACGGCGATGCCACGCTGAAAAACTCCCGCACGGAAGAAAACGAACGCCTCGGCAACCTGCTGTACATTCAGGGCAAAACGCAGACCCCTTGCAAGGAACCCATTGGCCCCGGCGCCATAGTGGCCGTTGCCAAGCTCAAAAACACCCGCACGGGCGACACCCTCTGTGATGAAAAAGCCCCCTTTGCCCTGCCCATGCCCGCCCTGCCCCCGCAGCTCATCACCTACGCCCTCGCCCCCAAGGAAAAAGGCGAGGAAGACAAGGTCTACGCGGCCATGCAGCGGCTGCTGGATGAAGACATCACCCTGCGTCTGGGGCGCGATGAGGAAACCGGCGACATTCTGCTTTCCGGCATGGGGCAGTTGCACATCGAGCTTTCGGTCGAAAAGGCCAAGCGCCGCTTCAAGGTGGATATCATCCTCAAAACGCCCAAGGTTCCCTACCGCGAAACCGTGCGCGGCAAATGTCAGGTGCAGGGCCGCCACAAAAAGCAGTCCGGCGGGCGTGGTCAGTTTGGCGATTGCTGGATCGAGATGGAAGGCCTGCCGCGCGGTTCCGGCTATGTATTTGAAGACGCCATCGTGGGCGGTGTTATCCCCCGCCAGTATGTTCCCGCCATCGACAAGGGCGTTCAGGAAGCCGCCGCGCGCGGATTTCTGGCCGGATGCCAGGTGGTGGACTTCCGCGTCAAGGTCTACGACGGCAGCTACCACACGGTGGACTCGTCAGAAATGGCCTTCAAGGTGGCTGGCTCCATTGCTTTCAAAAAGGCCATGGAAGGCCTCAAGCCCGTGCTGCTTGAACCCATCGTGCTGCTCACCGTTTCCGTGCCCGATGAAAGCATGGGCGACGTCATCGGCGACCTTTCCTCGCGCCGGGGCAAGGTGCTGGGTTCTGATTCGCAGGGCGGCAGTACGGAAATCAAGGCCCATGTGCCCATGAGCGAAGTGCTGCGCTACGCGCCCGACCTGCGCTCCATGACCGGCGGGCAGGGATTCTTCACCATGGAATTCGCCCATTATGAAGAAGCCCCGCAACCCGTGGCGGAAAAGGTCATCGCCGAGCACCAGAAGCACAAGGCTGCCGAATAACCACCGAGGTGGGGCAGACCACCTCCTCCTCTTATAGATGACAAACCGGCTGTTTTCTGTAACAGCCGGTTTGCGCGTCTTTGCCTCAAGCAGCAGAATACGGAACATCATGGAACGCCCGCTCACAATACTCTGCACCCCCCTGCCCGCTGGCTCCAGTAAAGAGCTGGAAGGCTGGCGCTGTGCCCTTGAAGCGGCGCTGGAACCGTGGCTGGACGAGAGGCAGCTTGCCCATGTGCGCCGATTTGGCCGCTCGCCCAAGGGGCTGACCGAGGCGAAGGAGGCGCAGCAGGACGTGCTGCGGGCAGCTGTATCCCGGCTGTTTGTGCGCGCCCAACTGGTAGCGTATGCCGCGCAGCAGACCACGGCAGCAGATTCAACCCTCGCAGGGCCGCTGCCGCAACTGGGCATGGATACTCAGGGCCGCCCCTTGTTTCCCGGTTGGCATGCGGCCTTCAGCCACAGCGGCGAGGCGGCCTTTTGCGCCCTTTACCCTGCGCCAGCAGATACCGCCGTTGCCCCTCATGTCATCCCCCCTCACGCGCTGGATGCTGAATCGTTGCTTTCACCGCCGCCAGCCCCCAATGCCTATGCTCCAACAGAACTGGCCCGGCGCGAGGCCAGCCTTTCGCCGCAGAGCATCAACCGCGAGGCCCTGCGCCGCTGGACAATCAAGGAGGCACTGCTCAAGGCATCCGGTCTGGGGCTGGGCATGGATCCCGCCAGGGTTCCCACGGGAAGGTTCGGCCAACGGGCCGGATTTTGGCGCGGGCCAATGGGCATATTTTGCTGGCGCAGCCTGCCCTGCCCCGGCCACTGGCTGAGCGTTGCGCAACAGGTGAGCGCCCAAACAGACTTTCTGCCAGAATTTTTTCGACCACGGGTGCTCCACCAGAACCCGACGACTCTGCTGCGCGCCCTTTCTGCCCTACGCCAGCGCCGCTAACTGCCCCGGCAGACATTTTCTTGCAAGGCGAACGTTTTTACGGCACTCTCCGCCCATGCCGCGTTTTCACCTTGTCACGCTTTTTCCCGAATTTTTCGAGTCGCCCCTGTCCACCTCCCTCATGGGCCGTGCGCGGGAGGCTGGCATTGTGGAATGCAGCCTTCATGATCCCCGGCAGTTCAGCACCGACAAACACCGCCACGTGGACGACCGCCCCTACGGCGGCGGCCCCGGCATGGTCATGCAGGGCGAGCCTCTGGCCCGCGCCCTGCGCTCCATTGAGCGGCCCGGTCGCATGCTGTTCATGGCCCCCGGCGGCCGCCCGCTGACGCAGGACATGGTGCGCGATCTTGCGCGCGAGGAAGACCTGACCATTGTTTGCGGCCGGTACGAGGGCATTGACGCGCGACTGTTGCAACTTTTTCCGCTTGAACCCGTAAGCGTGGGCGATATAGTGCTCAACGGCGGCGAAAGCGCGGCTCTTTCCGTACTGGAGGCCGTGGCCCGCCTGATGCCCGGCTTTATGGGCAAGGAAGAATCCGGCGACGACGAAAGTTTTTCTCACGGATTGCTGGAATATCCGCACTACACGCGGCCGGAATCCCTGGAAGGTCTGCCGGTTCCCGAGGTGCTGCAAAGCGGCGACCATGCCCGCATTGCCCAGTGGCGCAGGCAGGAATCTGTGCGCGCCACCTTGCGCATGCGCCCGGAAATGTTGAATGAAGCGCCGCTCTACCGCGAAGACGTGCAAACGCTGGCTGAAACCCCACGTGACAGGCCCGGACGCAACCTTTCGTTCTGCCTTGTTCACTACCCGGTTTCCCTTGGGCCAAAAAAAATCGGCGCTTCCTCTTTGACAAATCTGGACATACACGATATAGCCCGAATTTCCCGCAGCTATGCGATGGGTTCCTTTTATCCGGTGACCCCTCTTCGCGACCAGTTGCGGGTGCTGGAAGAAATTTTGCGTCACTGGACGCGGGGGCCGGGCGGTACAGGAAACGCCGACCGCGCCCAGGCCCTCGGCCTGGTGCAACCCGCGACTTCGCTTGAAGAAGCGGTGGCGCATATGACCGCGCAGCATGGAACGCGACCCAGACTGGTGGCTAGTTCTGCCGTCTGGCCTGCCAAGGGCAAGGCATCCCAACCGGGACGCATGCCCATGACTCCGCGTGACGTGCGGCGCTGGTGCGACCAGGGGCCGGTTATGCTCTGCCTGGGCACGGCGCAAGGGCTTGCGCCGGAGGTCCTCGAACAGTGCGAAGGCACTCTGAGGCCGGTGCGTTTTTTGGGCTACAACCATCTTTCGGTGCGCAGCGCGGCCGCCATTCTGGCCGACAGGATATTAGGCGACTACTACTGACGCAACACGGCGGCCTGAGCGCATCGGCGCCGCTTTGCAACGACGCAACAATCCGCCCGGATTTGCAAGGAGTTCACGATGGACATCATCAGGAAAATTGAACTGGAAAACCAGCGCATGGATCTTCCCGCGTTTCGCTCCGGCGACACGGTGAAAGTGCACCTGCGCATTGTGGAAGGCGAAAAAGAACGTATCCAGGTCTTCCAGGGTAACGTTATCCGCATCAAGCGCGGCACCACCAGCGCCACCTTTACGGTGCGCAAGGTTTCCGACGGCGTGGGCGTGGAACGTATTTTCCCGCTCAACTCGCCCTTCATCGACCGCGTTGAGCTGATCACGCAGGGCCGCGTGCGCCGCAGCCGCCTGTACTACCTGCGTGCCCTCAAGGGCAAAGCCGCGCGCATCAAGCCGCGTGGCCGCTTCTGATCCTTTTTTAGGCATCAGATTCGCAGCGAGCGTTTTTACGGCGCGCCAGGGCATGCAGGCAACTGCAAAATCCCTGGCGCGCTGTTCGCGCGTCTTTAGAACATGTGCACCTGAAATGCTCGTTTGCGGCAGGCAAAACCTGCCGCTCGCATCTCGCGGCAAGGGTTTTCGAAAAAATCCTTGCGGAGCAGTTACCTTATTTCATGCGTAAACAGCTCTAACCCGACGTGCCGACCATCGCGCATCGACCATAGGGACGCGGCCCTTGCTGCGCAGCGGAGAAATCATGGGCAGAAAAGCATCGAACCGCCCGGCAAGGCCGCAGAACCAGCAGGCGCAGGCGAGCCTTGTCCAGCTGGTGAGCCCCCCGAGCGCCCCGCTGCCCCAGGATGATTTTCCCCTTTTGCAGACAAGCAGCCAGACCGTTCAGCAAATTTATACCGCAGGCATAGACGAAGCCGGTCGAGGCTGTCTGGCCGGGCCGGTAGTAGCCGCTGCGGTCATATTGCCGGAATGCTACGACCTGCCGGGCCTCAACGATTCCAAGGCGTGCAGCGCCAAAACCCGCGAAATGCTCGCCCCGCGCATACGCCAGTGCGCTGTGGCCTGGGGCCTGGGCGTGGTGTGGCCCGCCCGCATTGACGCCATCAATATTTTACAGGCCACCTTTGAAGCCATGAGCAGGGCCGTGCGCTGCCTGCGGTGCGCGCCAGCGCATCTGCTCATTGACGGCAACAAGACCGTGCCCGGCGAGGTCTTTTCCTTCCACTGGCGCAAGGGGCATGCAGCCCCCCTGCCCTCGCAGCGCAGCATTATTGGCGGCGATGCCAGCGAACCTGCCATCTCCGCCGCGTCCATCCTTGCCAAAACGTACAGGGACAAACTCATGACCCGGCTGGAAAAGCGCTGGCCCGGATACGGCTTTGAAGCGCACAAGGGCTATGGCACAGAGGATCATTACGAAGCTCTGCGCCGCCTTGGGCCCTGCCCGCAGCACCGCCTGACTTTTCGCGGCGTTTTGCCCGAAAAGCCAAGCCCGCAGCAGGGCAGCCTGTTGTGAAGCCGCGCTGGCTGCAAACACTTTTTGGCGGCAAGGATGAACCAGCCGCCCCGGCCCACCTGAACCTTGGCCGCAAAGGCGAGGAAGCCGCCCGCAAGCTGCTGCAACGCAGCGGCATGGAACTGCTGGACTGCAACTGGCGCAGCGGCAGGCTTGAACTGGATATTGTCTGCCGCGATGGCGACACCGTTGTTTTTGTCGAAGTAAAAACCCGCAGCGGTTCAACTTACGGCGGCCCCGCCGCCGCGCTGACCCCTGCCAAGCAGCGTACCCTGTGCCGGGCGGCCAGGGCGTGGCTTGCGGCCCGCGATGCATGGAGCAGCCCCTGCCGGTTTGATGTGGTCTGCGTTGTGCGCGAGGGCGATACCCTGCATCTGGAGCACTGCCGCCATGCCTTTGAATGCGAACCGTCTGTGGATAGTGGCAACGCCGCTTGGCAACCCTGGTGATCTTTCGCCCCGAGCGCGCGAGGTGCTGGCAAGCGCCGATCTTGTGCTTGCGGAGGATACCCGCCGCACTGCCCGCCTGTTGCGCGACTGCGGCATTGAAGCCCGCCGCCTGCTGAGCTTTTACGACCACAATGAAGCCGAGCGGCAAGAGGGCGTATTGCGCATGCTGCGTGAAGGGCAGACCGTTGCCCTTGTCTCCGATGCCGGAACGCCGCTTCTGGCCGATCCCGGCTACCGTCTGGTGCGGGCCTGCCGCAAGGAAGGCCTTGCCGTATCCCCGCTGCCGGGGCCTTCGGCTCCTGTGACGGCCCTTTCCGCCGCTGGCATTCCCCCGCTGCCGCACAGTTTTCTGGGTTTTCTGCCGCGCGATGCCGCAGGGCGCGACGCCCTTTTTGCCGCCTTTGCCCATGTGCCGGGCGCGCTCATTTTTTTTGAGCGCAAGGATCGTCTCAAGGAGAGCCTCGCTCAGGCCGCCCGCATTCTTGGCCCCCGCGAGGTGGCCGTATGCCGGGAATTGACCAAGGAACACGAGGAATTTATAGTAGGTCGTCTGGAAGACAACGACCTGCTGCCCGAGGAGCTGCTGGGCGAAATCACCGTGGTTGTCGGCCCGCCGGAACAGGCGGAACGCACCCCAAGGGAAGATGTGCTGCAACTGGCCCAGGAGGAACTTGCCCAGGGCGGCAAACCCCGTCAGGTTGCCCGCAGGGTGCAGGACGCCGTGCGCGGCTGGTCGGGCAAGGAAATATATGCCCTGCTGACAGGCACGGAGCAGGCAGAGCCGGAAGCTTAGGGGCAGTTCGCTCTGTGGCTCTTTTGCTCCCTGCAAGGCGGGCTTTGCACCAGGCCAGCAGTTGCGCACGCTGCGCAGTCAGCTTGCGGCAGCAGATCGTGGCCGAGTGATCATAAGGCGGCGCTTTCCTTTTGAACGCGTCCTCGCCGCAACTGCCAAACCGGCATGCCACGGGGTTTCCATGTATCCCACACGCGTTGTACTTGCCTGCCTGGCCCGCACAAGCTGCATCAATGCAGCCATGACCGCCAGGGGGATGCAGCAGATAGGCCTGGCCTACGTGCTGGAGCCTGCCCTGCGCGAGCTGTATCCCGAGCCGCAGGCCTTTGCCCGCGCCATGAGCCGTTATGCCGGGCACAGCAACACCCACCCCTTCATGATTCCCCTTTTTGTGGGCATCCTGCTTTCGCTCGAGCAGGCCATCGCCAAGGGGAGGCTGCCGGAAGGCGCGCTGAATTCCGTGCGCGAAACACTGGCCACAACCCTTTCCGCCCTGGGCGACTCATTTTTCAGCGGCACATTGCTGCCCTTGTGGTCCCTGCTCAGCATCAGTCTGCTGCTGGCCGGTTTTACCAACATTGCCATGCTGCTAGCGGTGATCCTGTTCGGTTCCCTGTTGCTGTTCAGGTCCATCTGTTTTGTTTCCGGCCTGCGCTACGGGCTGACCACGCTCGCCCGCCTGCGCAAGCTCAACCTCATCAACTGGGTGGACAGGCTCAAGATGGTCAATGCGGCGCTGGCCGCCCTGGTCATCTGGCATCTGCCCATCAGCACCATGAAACCCTTTCCCTGGACTGCCTACGCCATGGGTGCAGCGGCGGTGCTTGCCGCCGCATGGCTCGTGGGGCGAATGCGCCTGCCAAGGCTGCTGCTTTGGATTGTGACAACAGGAGCCCTTATTCTCGTGGACTTGGGCTTCATAGGCATGTAGAATATACGTGTTTTTCGGTAGTGGACACGCTTTGTCCCCCTTTGGCCGATAAAACGCTCATAAGGTAGGATGATGGAAGAAGCCATTGAACAAACGCCGCGAGGGCTGGCGCTACGGGTATGCATTGGCCTGCGCAACGGCCTGCACGCCCGACCGGCGGCCCGGCTGGCGCAGGAGGCGCAGCGCTATGCCTCTGACATACAGCTTGTCAGCGACACGGGCGAGGTAGATGCCAAAAGCATGCTCGACATACTTTCTCTTGCGCCCCCCGCCAATGCGGAACTGACCCTGGTGGCACAGGGTGACGATGCCCGCGAGGCCCTTTGCGGCCTGGCCCAATTTTTAACAAATTTACAGGACTGACATGGCCCGCGCGGTACTTTTCGGCACACCTGTTTCGCCTGGCATAGCCATAGGCAGGGTGCGCTTCATGCACAAGGCACGGCAGGATGACGAGCGCCGTATCACTGCCGCCGACGTGGCTGCGGAGCAGGAAACCCTGCGCGCCGCCGCTGAAAGCGTGCGCGCCTCCCTGGCCGCTACCATGGAAAATGTGCCCGAAGACCTTTCGGAATACCGCGACGTCATTGCCGCCCAGATGGAAATGGCCCGCGACCCCAAGCTGCTCAAAGCCGCGCTGGCCCGCATAGAAAGCAACCTTGTGTGCGCCTCGTGGGCGCTCAAACTCACGGTGGATGAACTGTGCGCGCTGTTCAGGAGCATGGACGACGCCTACCTGCGTGACCGCGCCCAGGATATCCGCGCCGTGGGCCTGCGCCTGCGCGAGCATCTGGCGGCGGACCCGGCCCACAAGGGCGAGGATGAAACCCCCGGCGTGCTTGTGGCCGAAGACCTCTCCCCCGCCGATGTCATGGAGCTCAACCTTGACCGGGTGCTGGGCATTCTGACAGCAGAAGGCGGCCCCACCTCGCACACGGCCATTTTGTCGCGCGGGCTGCACATTCCCTGCCTTGCGGGCGTTACCGGGCTTATGGACATTGCCCGCGAAAACGAAACCGTGGTGGTGGACGGCCTCGGCGGCAGCGTGCTGCTGAGCCCCGATGAAGCTGACGAGGCCCGCTTTGGGGCCAGGCGCGAGGAATATACGGCATGGGAAGACCTCACGCTCAAATCTGCCCGCTGGCCCGCCGAAATGTGCGACGGCGTGCGCGTGGAAGTGCAGGCCAACCTTGAAGGCACCAATGAACTGTCGGCCCTTGCCCAGTGCGGAGCCGACGGCGTGGGCCTGTACCGCACCGAATTTGCCTATTTTACCGACCGCCTGCCGTCAGAAGAAGATCTGCTGGCAGAATACGCGGCAGTGGCCCAGCGGGCCGCGCCGGATCGGGTGGTTTTTCGCACGCTTGACGTGGGCGCGGACAAGATGCTCCATGCCCAGGCGGTGCTCAAGGAGCCGAATCCGGCGCTGGGTTTGCGCGGCATACGCTTTTGCCTGCGTCATCAGGGTATTTTTCGCACCCAGTTGCGGGCGCTCATGCGCGCCGGGGCCATGGGCAACGTAGCCATCATGCTGCCCATGATTTCCTGCCTGGATGAAGTGCAGCAGGTGCGCCGCATCATGCAGGAGCTGCATCAGGAACTCGCGGCGCAAAATCTGCCCCATGCTCCCCTGCTGCCCCTTGGCGTCATGGTTGAAACCCCGGCTGCGGCCCTTATTTGCGACGCCCTGGCGCGGGAGTGCGACTTTTTCAGCATCGGCACCAATGACCTTATCCACTACATAATGGGCATTGACCGCAACAACCGCCATGTGGCCTACCTCAACGAGCCGCTGCATCCGGCCATCGTGCGCTCGCTCAAGCACATCATTGACGCCGCCCACCGCGAGGGCATAGGTGTTTCCGTCTGCGGCGAGCTTGCTTCTGACCCCTTTGGCCTGGCCCTGCTGCTGGGCATGGGCGTGGACACTGTGTCCGCCGCCCCCCGATTTGTACCGGGCATGAAGCACCTTATACGCCAGTTCAACGCCCAGACCTGCATGGATCTGGCCAACAGCGTGCTGCTCAGCACCGATGTGGCCGCTTCCAAGCGCATGGTGCGCGAAGCGTTGCAACAGTCACTGGGACAGGAACTGGCCTTTCACACCACAAGCCTTTTCACATACAGTCACCCATGAGCCAGAAAACACCCCCATCCACTGTGGCCCTGAACAAAAAGGCCCGCCACCTCTATGAACTTTCCGAGTTCACCGAGGCGGGCATTGTACTGACCGGCCCGGAAGTCAAAAGCATCCGCGCGGGCAAGGTCAACTTTATCGACAGCTACGTAGACTTTCGCCAGGGAGAAGCCTGGCTTGTTTCGCTGCACATCGCGCCCTACGCCAACGCGGGCTATGTGTCGCAGGAGCCGGACCGCGCGCGCAAACTGCTGCTGCACGAGCGGGAAATTTCCAAATTCGCGGGGCTGGTGGCCCAGCAGGGCCTGACGGTTGTGCCCGTGCGCCTCTACTTCAAGCGGGGCAAGATCAAGGTAGAAATTGCCCTCGGCAAGGGTAAAAAACTGCACGATCACCGCGAAACACTCAAACGCAGGGCGGAGGAACGGGATATGGCCCGGGAGCTGTCCTAGCCTCCTGCTGTTCAAAGGGGCGCTCTTGCTGCAAGGGCGCTCCTTTTTTTACGCTCACTGCCCCGCCGCAACCGCGCGGTACATCCCTTCCACAAGGTTCGTCATGCGGCACCCTCCATTGCAAGCCCCCCTGCTCTGGCAGACGTATCTGGGCTTCTGGATAGCGGGCATTACCGCGGCCCCCTGGCCCCTGCCCTCGCTTTGCTGCGCCTTGGTGCTGTTTTTTGCGGATGCCCGCCTGTGGCGCGCCGCGCGCACGGCTCTGGCGGCCCTGTGCCTGCTGGGAGGCTTTTTGACAGGTTGCTGGCAGCTTTATGACTCACCCTGGCACGCAGTGCTGCCATCGTCAGGTCAGGCGAACCAGCCGCCCCAATGGCTGCACGACTCCGCCCAACCGCCGCGAGTGTGCGGGATTGTGCGCGATATGCAGGGCCTGCCCGACAACCGCCTGCGCCTGCTGCTGAGCGATGTGCACCCCGCCTATGCAGACAGCACGGACAGCCTGACCTCTGCCTTTGATGCTGCCGCAGTACCGCCAGACGCCGCAAATTCAACCATTCGTCCTCTGCCCGGCAAACTGGCCTGGACATGGGAAGCCCCCACTGCCGCCATTGCCCTTTCTCCTCCGCTCCCTGGCCAGACAGTCTGCCTGACGCGGCGGCCCATGCCCGCGCAGGGCTTTGCCAACGAAGGCCAGACCGACTGGGGCCTGTGGCTGGCCGCTCAGGGCGTGCGCTGGCGCATGTGGACTCTGGGCAATCAGGGGCAGCCGCGTATTTCCGGCCAGCCGACCCTTTCCGCCCGCTGGCGCGAATCCTTGCGGCAAGATTTTGTACACGCCCTGTTTCCGGCTCAGGAGGCGGCACAGTCCCACACAGACAAGCCAGACGAAATCATAGCGGCTGGCGCTTCCGCTCCGCCATCCCATACCCAGCTCGCACAAGACAAACTCACGCAGCACAAGCTTTCGCAGGGCAAGGCCATTCTGCTGGCCCTGCTCTTTGGCGACAGGCAATACCTGAACCAGCAGACTTTGAACAATTTTGCCTCGGCCACGCTGGTGCACAGCCTCGCCCTTTCCGGCCAGCACCTCACTGTGGCGGGGCT
The DNA here is from genome assembly GCA_023419375.1 of Pseudomonadota bacterium. Lineage (GTDB taxonomy): Bacteria > Desulfobacterota > Desulfovibrionia > Desulfovibrionales > Desulfovibrionaceae > Desulfovibrio. Next base: position 23,633 of record JAEZYD010000023.1, on the reverse strand, counting down.
TGTGGGCCTGCTCTGCGTGCTTGCCGCCGCACGGGTTCGCCCCGGCATCTACCTGCGCCGCCCTCGCGCCGTCTGGGCGCTGCTGGCCACACTGCCGCCGGCACTGGCCTACCTGTGGCTGGGCGATGCCCCGGCGTCTTTGCTGCGGGCTGCCGTCATGCTGCTGCTTCTTGCAGTCTATTTTTTGCGCGGGCGGCCCCACACAACGCTTGATGTGCTCTGCGCCGCCCTGCTCTGCATCAGCGTGGTCTCCCCCCTGAGCATGCTGGATACAGGCCTGCAACTTTCCGTGCTGTGCGTGGCGGTCATCGGCATGAGCCTGCCCTGGCTGCGGGTGCTGGCCCCGGAGCCGGATCCGGCAGCGCAGATACGGCGGAGCGGAGGCTTTGGCAGACGCATGAATCAAAGGCTCAGACGGGGAACGTGGGCATTAACGCGGATATTTCTGGTTTCCCTGGGCATCCAGATTGCTCTGCTGCCTCTAAACATGTTGCTGTTCAACAATATGGGGCACTGGTTCTGGCTCAATGTGCTCTGGCTGCCCGTGGCCGACATGCTGGTGTTGCCCGCCACGGTGCTTGGCCTGTTCCTGTCCGCCATGGGCCTTGACCTTGCGGCGCGGGCAGTGCTGGACATGGCGGCCCTGCCCTGCCAATGGCTTACAGACTGCCTTGCGTGGCTGGCTGGCGCAAACCTGTTGCAGCCCCCGGCCCTGCTGCGCCCGCACTGGACAGCCCTGCCAGCTTTTGCGGCCTTGCTTGGGGCGCTGGCGCTGAAGGCGGGGCGCGCAGACCTGCCCCGCGCGGCGCAACGTCTGCTGCTGGCCGGGGCGCTGCTGTTATGCGTTGGCCCGGCCCTGCGCACCGCAGAACGCCTGTCAGACCATATTCGCCTTGATGTGCTGGATGTAGGCCAGAGTCAGGCCCTGTTACTGCGTCTGCCGGGGCACGTGCGCCTGCTGCTGGACGGCGGGGGCAGCGCCTCGCCGCGTTTTGATCCGGGGCAGGCGCTGGTGGCCCCGGCCCTGGCCTATAATGACGCGCCTCGCCTGGCCGCCATACTCAACACCCATCCCGACCTTGACCACATGGGCGGATTGCTGCACATACTGCGCGTTTTTCGGGTGGATCACCTGCTGGACAACGGGCGCGAAGGCAAGGGCAGCTGGGGCGAGCAGTGGCTTGCGGCGCGCACGGCCCACAACAGCCGCGCCCTTGTGCGCGGGGATGTTCTGATACTGGGCAAACCGTCTCTGGGTCTGCGCCTGGAAGTTCTGCACCCGCCAATCAACGAGTGGAACACATGGCAAGGCAACGATGCCTCGGTGGTGGCCCGGCTGACCCAGCATGGCCGTGGTCTTGCCCTGTTTTTGGGCGATGCGGAGCGCCCTGTGCTGCGCCGCCTGCTCGATAACGGAGATGACCTGCGCGCCGAAGTTGTTGTTGCACCGCACCACGGCTCCGCCACTGGATTTTTGCCGGAATTTTATGCGGCGGTGCAGCCCGGTGTAGTGGTCGCCTCATGTGGATTTGAAAACCGCTACGGCTACCCTTCGCAACCATTGCGCCAGTGGTGCGCTGCCGCGAATGCGCCGCTGCACTACACGGGGCGCGACGGTGCGGTGCGGATTATCTGGCCCGCCCTCGGCGATAGCTTCGGGGTGCCAGCCGTTCAGTCTGCGCGGCCCTGAACGCATACACCCCGGCGGCCTTTGCGGGCAACCGGGGTGCATCAGGGGGAACAACAACACCTCTTGCAGGTATCAATTATTTTTTAAGCCAGGCTTCTACCAGCTGGGGATTTTCCTTTATGAAGCGGCGGGCGTTTACCAGAGGATCAGCCCCCTTTTCCTGATTCCAGTTCATGAGCCTCTGGAGCTGGCCCGGATCTTCGTACCGGAAGTTGGTCAGAAAGGCCCAGGCATCGGGGTGGTCCTTTTTCAGGCCCTTGCGGCCGACCTTGAAGATGCCTTCTTCCCTGCCCAGGCTGCCCAGCGGATCATCCAGATAATGCATCTGCCAGCGGCCAAACATCCAGTGGGGCGACCATGCCGTTACCACAATCCATTCCTGCTTGCGGATGGCCTCGGCCAGACTGGAGGTCATGATGGTTCCACTGCCCTCCACAAGCTGCAACTGCTTAATACCATAATCTTTCAGAGCTTTTTCCGTAAGCTGCATCAGGCCGGAACCCGGATCAATGCCCACAATGCGCCCCTTGAACTTGTCCGCATTGGCGTCCAGTTCATCAATGGACTTGAGCGACACATAGTCCGGCACGGCCAGCCCCAGACGCGCGCCGTCCGTAAGCTTGCCCAGCATTTCCACCTGATTTTTCACCTTGCTGTACATGGCGGCGTGGGTATCCGGCAACCAGGCAGTCACCATGGCATCGGCATCGCCGGTAGCAATACTCGTCCATAATATTGGCTGGGTAACGGGCAGCAACTCCACCTTGTAGCCGAGCTTGTCTTCCAGCACGGCCTTGGCAAGATTGCTGGAGGCAGTGGCGCAATCCCATTCAACATAGACAATTTTAAGAGTTTTGTTCTGTTTGCTGCCGGCAGAGGCCTGGGTAGGCCACGCCCACAAAACCATGATGGCAAGCACCATTATAAAAAGTCTGCGTGTCATTGCGTCCTCCCGTCTAATTTTGTCCGGCGCATTTTTGCGCCAACGCACGAAAGAGGCGATCAAGTGTGATTGCCACGATAACAATTCCAAGCCCGGCTTCAAAGCCATTTCCGATCTGCAATCTCTGGATGGCTTTCCAGACTTCGCCGCCAAGGCCGCGCGCGCCGATCATGGCGGCAATGACCGCCATGGAAAGCGCCAGCATGATTGTCTGGTTCACGCCTGCCACAATGGTAGGCATGGCAAGGGGCAGCTCAAGCTTGCGCAGGCGCTGCACACGCGTGAGGCCAAAGGCTTCGGCGCATTCCACAAGGTCTGCGGGAATCTGCCGGATGCCCAGGCAGGTAAGGCGAATGGCTGGCGGCACGGAAAAGACCACCGTTGCCACTACAGCGCTTACCTTGCCAATACCGAAAAAGGGAATGGCGGGGATAAGATACACAAATGCGGGCATGGTCTGCATAACGTCCAGCACTGGCATGATGATTTGCCTGCCCCAACGCGATACTGCCGCCAGAATGCCGCAGGGAACCCCCAGCAACACGGAAAGCAAGGTTGCGGAAAGTACCAGGGCCAGCGTGCTCATGGTCGGTTCCCATAAGCCAAGATTCCACAGCAGGGCAAAGCCCAGCATGGAAAAGGCGGGCAACTTGATGCTGCGCGTGGCCCACCAGCACACAAGACCCAGCAGGATGATGAACAGCCAGGGCTGGGGCAGCATGAGCAGATTTTCAAAGCCGTCCAGCAGTTTACCCATTGCGGCAGAACCGGCGCGGGTAAAATCCGAGCAGGTTTCCACCAAAAAATCTACGGAGGCGTCAATGCTCTCGGCCAGGGGGATTCTAGGCAGCATTCTGACCTCCCGCTTCCATGCCCTCCACCATTGCCGCCAGCAGCAGGCCGCGCACAATGACGCCCTGAAGCTTCTGTCGCTCGTCAACAACGGCCAGTGGATAAGGAAGTTCAGCCATGATGGGCATTACTTCTGCAATGGGGGTCGAGGGCGAAACTGTTGTTATGTCGCGCTGGGTGATGGCGGCAATGTCCGTCTTGCCTTCGGCCACCATGCGCTCGGCATCGGCGGCATACAGAATGCCCGCAAATCGCCGCTGCCCATCAATGACAAACAGGGAGCTTATGGAATGCGCGGCCATCTTGCGCAAAACGGAATGCGGCCCGTCATGGCCCAGCACGGCCCAGTCTTCCGACCTTTTCATGATGCCGCCCGCCGTGAGCACATGGGTCACATCGGCGGAGGCCACAAAGCGGGCCACGTGGTTGTTGGCGGGCGATTGCAGTATCTGTTCCGGCGTGCCGGCCTGCACCACTGCGCCGTCCTGCAACAGCACTATGCGGTCGCCAAGCCGGAAGGCTTCGTTCAGGTCGTGGGTAATAAAGATGATGGTTTTGTGGATATCCTGCTGGAGCGTCAGGAGTTCCTCCTGCATTTCCTGCCGGATAAGCGGATCAAGCGCGCTGAAGGCCTCGTCCATGAGCAGCACTTCCGGCTCCATTGCCAGGGCGCGGGCAAGGCCCACACGCTGCTTCATGCCGCCGGAAAGCTGCCGGGGATAGGCATTGGCCCATTGGGAAAGGCCCACGCGCTCGAGCATTTCGCCGCCTTTTTTCAGGCGCAGGGCCTCGCCCACACCCATGGCCTCAAGGCCGAAGGCTGCATTTTGCAACACAGTGCGGTGTGGAAAAAGGGCAAAATTCTGAAAAACCATGCCAAAGCAGCGTTGCCGCACGCGGCGCAGCTCGCGCGGTTTCATCTGCATGATGTCCTGATCATCCACCAGCACGGAGCCAGCCGTGGGCATGATGAGCCCGTTGAGGCAGCGCAGCAGTGTGGACTTGCCGCTGCCGGAAAGCCCCATGACCACGAGCAGCTCACGCTCTGCTATATCGAGGGAAACATCACGCAGCGCCACGGTGGAGCGGGTCTGCCGCAAAATATCTTCGCGGGAACGCCCCTTGGATGCCAGTTGAAGGGCATGCTCCGGGTTTGGCCCAAAGACCTTGAACAGATTTTTGACGGAAATCTTCGCCATATACTCTCCTTCTGCCGCAGCAGAAAACCGCTGCGGGTGTAGCCCCTGGGGAGGGACGAGTATATGGAAGCACGGCCCCAATATGGCCGTCAAAACGAACGGGCTGGAGTCATCAGCGCAGACAGCACCAGCTCTTGAACGCCTCCTCGGTTATTACCGAACTTCCATAATGTTAGGACAAAATCGTTAAACAGCCATGGCAGAAAAAAATCACAACTCTACACGCAGAATGTTATACTACGTTCCTATGATTTTTGTAGTTTCTGCACCGATATTTCTACACTACTCTAAAACAAAATTTTGTGCAAATCTGAAAATTTGCTGCGTTATAATACATTATAAATAATTTTATACATCATAAAATTATTCAATATATACAAAACACAAAACAACGCTCTCGCGATGGAAAATACACAGGCTCAAGGGCGGGGAGGCAACAGAAAATGGGAAGAACTTTTTCAGCAGCGGGCAAGCGGGAGTTCATCCCAGCTGGTTGTGAGGCGGGGGGAGCGGTGTTCCTGCCGCATATGCCAGGGAGCCTCACCCATGCCCTGCGCGCCAAAGATAACCGTATCGCGGCCAAAGCGGTTATTGATGTTGTCCAGCGAGCGCATGAGGCTCTGCCGCCGTCCGTCGCCGCCGGATTCAAGCCCGGCCGCAAGGGCCAGCAAACTGCCCTGCACAGCATCAGCCCGCTCAAGGCCGTAGAGCATCACCCCTGCCTTGGCATAGGCAAAACCGGGCAAAAATATACGCTCCAGCCCCTCCAGCGCCTTGCGAATGAACATCTGGCTGTCAGCCGTAGGCATGGGCAGGGGGCACTGGGCGGTCTGGTCGTAAAGCCGCTCCCCCGCTGCCGCCTGACCGGGGCGCGCAGTGCGGATGTGCACGCCAAGCCCGCTGGCCACAAGGCCCTCGCGCCGCAGCCGCGTGGCCGCGCGCACGGCAAAGGTGGAAAGCGCCTGCGCCAGCATGGCCTTGTCGTGGATGCGCTGCGCAAAAGAACGCGTGGACATGAGTGTTTTGCGCGCCACAGGGGCGGTCTCGTTGCCGAGGCAGGGAACGCCGCGCAATTCCAGAGCCGTGCGCCAGCCCGTCACGGTGAGCAGACGGCGCAGCATGATGTCGTCAGCATTTTTTAGATGCAGGGCCGTGCAGATGCCCTCGGCCCACAAGCGCCGCGCCTGCCGCCGCCCCACGCCCCAAACATCCTCAACGGGAGTACCCGCAAGCACGCGGTCAATGTCGCACTCTTGCCGTGCCAGGGAAAACACGCCCCCGTAGGACGGATGCTTTTTGGCCACATGTGTGGCAATCTTGGCAAGGGTGCGCGTTGCGCCGACCCCAACGGAAACTGTGATCCCCGTCCAGCGCTGGATGCGTTGCCGCACATCGCGGCAAAACTCCGGCAGATTGGCCCGCTGGGGGGCCTCAAGCCGCAAAAAGGATTCATCAATGGAGTACGGCTCCGCCTGAGCGCAGCACTGCTCCAGAATATCGACCACCCGCGCGGAAATATCGCCGTACAGCGCGTAATTTGAGGAAAATACCGCCACATTCAGCGCGCGCAACTGGGAGCGCAGCTTGAATTCCGGCGCGCCCATGGGGATGCCCAGAGCCTTGGCCTCTGCCGAGCGCGACACAATGCAGCCATCGTTATTGGAAAGCACCACCACAGGGCGATCGGCAAGATCGGGCCGGAACAGTTTTTCACACGAGGCGTAAAAATTGTTGCAGTCCACAAGCGCCCACAGGGACGCTGGCGAATCAGAGCTTGTGGACGACATAGGTGACAACGCCCCAAATGTGCACGAATTCGCTTTCTGTAATGTCGATGGGGTCAAACCTGGGGTTCTCGGGCGCAAGCAAGACGCGCCCATCGCGGCGCAGCAGGCGCTTGACGGTCAGCTCCCCTTCCAGCGCGGCTATGACCACCTTGCGGTGCCCGGCATCTACCGAGCGATCAACCACAAGCAGGTCTCCGTCATGAATACCCGCGCCCAGCATGGATTCCCCATGTGCGCGCAAAAAGAAGGTGGCCGCCTCGTTGCGCACCATGTGCCGATGCAGATCCAGCTTACAGTCAAGGTAATCCTCCGCCGGAGAAGGAAACCCCGCCTCCACAGGCGCAAGATACAGGGGCAGCCCCGCTCTGCAGTCAGAAACAGCCGCTGCCGGAGCCAGCAGTTCCAGCGAAGACGAAATGAAAGCCATACCGCCTCCTGTGGATCGGTTCACCGCAGCCCAATGGGTGCGGATGGCAAAATATGCAAAAATGCGGAGCAAAACCGCGCGACCATCAGTTTTTAGCTTATTTTACCCTTGCAAGCAACGCCTGAGATTGATACCCTGAATGAAAAGTTGAAACAACCCCGCCGAAAGCGTGTGCGGCAATCACCCATTCGCGCGGAAGCGAGGAACGCCATGCCCGAAAAATCAGACTTCAAAGAAACATTGCAAAGGCTTATGCAGGCCCTCAGTGTGGTCAGCGACGCGGAACTGGCAAGATCGCTGGGCATCACCCCGCAGTCTGTGAGCGGTGCGCGCAAACGCGGCGAAGTGCCGCCTGCGTGGATTCAGACCTGCGCCGCCCAGACAGGCGTAAACGCCCACTGGCTTTTTTTTGGCAGCGGGCCCATGCGGCTGCCGGAAGCGGCGGATGGCGAACTGCCCAGCATTCAAGCGGATTGCGAAACGGATCTCATCAGTGTGCCGCTGGCAGAAGCGCGGCTCTCTGCCGGAACGGGCAGTCTTGAGGTCAACAGTCACAGCCAGGGCAGCTATGCCTTCAGGGGCGATTTTTTACGCCGCAAGGGCAACCCCCGGCGTATGGTGCTCATGCGTGTTTCTGGCGACAGCATGGTGCCGGAGATTTTTGACAACGATCTGGTGCTGCTGGATCGGGGCCAGACGGAAATCAGCCCCGGGCGGCTTTATGCCGTTGGCTTTGAAGACGCCATCTATATAAAGCGCATCGACAAGCTGCCCGGCAAGATTGTGCTGAACAGCGTCAACCCGGCCTATCCGCCTGTGAGCCTTGACCTGCGCGGCGACTGCGCAGAGCAGTTCAGGGTTATTGGCCGCGTGCTGTGGTCTGGAAGGGAATACAGGTAAGAATGCTTGCGCACGACACCCGGCGCGCGTACACTTTCAACATATAAGGTTTTTTCGCCAAGGAGTCTGGGATGTCGTCTGCTCGTCGATCCTTTGCAACGTTCTTTGCCAGTTTTGCCGCATTCAGTGCGCTCTGTGCCGTGCTGCTTGTTGCCCACCCCGCCCTTGCCGCAGAGGCCACGCCGCAAGCCGCGGCCCCGGCGCAGCAGGATGCCAGCGCCGCCGCTGCCGCCGACAGCCCTGACCAGCAGGATTCCGCCCTTCCGGTGGAGAATCTGTTCAGTCAGACCTATCAGGCCTGCATGGACGAGGCTGCGGGGGTGACAACCGGCATGCAGGACTGCATGAGCGCGGAACAGGAACGTCTTGAAACCCGCCTGAACGCGCAACGCGCGCGCGTTGCCGCCACCCTTGCCCCGGAACGCTCCAAGGCTTTTAATGACGCCCTGAGCGCGTGGGACACCCTGCGCAAAAGCGGTTCCCTTGCCATGTTTGACCCCAACGGCGGCACCCTTTCGCCGCTTATGGCATCGCTCTGGTACCTGGAACAAACCGCCCGCATGACGCACTGGGTTGACGTTTTGCAGGAAAGCGCCGAGCAGTAGCGGCACGGAATCCGGCATCACGGCTGGTGCAGATCAATGACAGGTAAAGGCGCACCCTCAAGGATGCGCCTTTTTTATACCCGGCCTCTCGCGCAACCGACAAAGCAAGCGGCGCTCCATGCGCAAACAACAGCTAGCCACACTTATATTCAGAATAATTAAATAATTCCATATTATTAGATTCAACAATTTGATGTATCTTACTTTTCACTGGCTATATAAACAGACCAACAATCTAGTAATTAGATGATGGAGACAAAATCTGGGCATATCACTATTACTACGATTCCCCTGCCGCACCAAGCAGAATGAACTCTTTACAGTCAAGCGCATGACAGTGTTCAATCTGTACACGGACAGAAACGGTAAAATTTATGACTGCACATGAGCCAGATATTCCGGCGGCTACCACAAAGCCCACGGCACGAACGATTGGCTAACCTCGTAGATCAAAACTCAGCAATCAAGACGCCCGATCATCAATAAGATACTGACAACGCAACAAAAAAAGAACGCCTGATGGAACTCCTCTTATTCTGTAAAAGCATGCTTCTCGGCCTGGCCGTTGCAGCTCCGCTTGGCCCCATAGGCGTATTGTGCATAAACCGCGCACTTGAACGCGGCTTTTGGGCTGGGGTAGCCGGAGGGCTGGGAACAGCTCTGGCCGATGCCATCTACGCATGCCTTGCGGCGATCGGCTTTTCAGCCCTGACAGCAACACTGACAACGCTTGCCCCGTGGCTCAAGCTTGCTGGCGGCCTGTTCATGCTTTGGCTTGGCTGTAAAAGCCTGCGGCCAAATCCCCGGCGGGCGGCTGCACATGCCCGCACCAATGAAATCAAGGAACTTTCCGGCACTATCGCGTCAACATTCCTTCTTACGCTCACCAACCCGGTGACAATCTTCTCCTTTGCGGCGCTGTTCGCGGGCCTCGGCGTGACCGACACCCCTGGGGCAATCAATGCCCTTGCCGTTGTTGCGGGCGTGTTTCTGGGGTCGTTGTTGTGGTGGTTCTTGTTGAGCGGGGGCGTCGCGCTGGCTCAACGGCGCTTGCCCGAAGGATTTTCCCTTTTCGTATCAAGAATGTCCGGAGTGATCCTCATGGGTTTCGGTTTTTATGCGCTCGGCTCTCTGCTTTACGCCGAGATTCTGCACCCTTGAATGCAGCCGCTCTCGGAGCTTTCCCATTATAATGGGGCAAGATGCAACTGTAGGCATGCCGCATCTCACCACTGCCAGTACCGATTGAAAAGACCACAAAAAAGGGCCGCAGGAACATGTATCAGTCCTGCGGCCCTTTGCATAACAACCTGGCAAACTTCCAGACTAAACCACTTCAACACTCGCTTTCAATGCCCTGTAGTCCGTTTTGCCGCTGCCCAGCAGGGGGATGGCTTCCACTTCCACAATGCGCTTCACCGCATACAGGGATGAAAGCCCCGCCCCGCGCAGAGCGGCGTTCACTTCCGGCAAGGAGAGCGTCATCGGAGTGAAGAGCATAATTGCCGAGCCGCTTTCTTCCGCAGTGGCTTCCACCGCCAGCGCGGGGCCTTGCTCCGGCGCATCGCCCCGCTTGCCGAATATTTCAAGCAGCACGGATTCAATCTGCGGCAGAGAAATCATTTCTCCGCCAATCTTCACAAAGCGCTTGAGCCGCCCCTGAAAGGTCAGGCGGCCAGTTTCATCCATGCGCACAAGATCGCCGGTGCGGTACCATGTATGACCTTCAAACTCCACAAAGGGCGAGGGCGCATCACTCAGGTAGCCGCCGAATATGCTGGGGCCGCGCACCAGAAGCATGCCGGTCTGCCCCGCCTCCGCGCGCCCGCAGATATTGCCGTCCTCTTCGCGCACAAGGGCCAGCGTTACCGAGGGCATGGCGTGGCCAATGGTTCCGCGCACAATGTCGCCCGGCCTGTTGACGGAAACCACGGGGGAGCACTCCGTAACGCCATAGCCCTCGCAAAGCGCCGATTGCGGGCATTGCGCGGCAAAAGCGCGGTAGACGTGATCCTGACATTTCTCCGCCCCCACAAAGGCGCAGCGCAGGCTTGCCAGATTCTCTGTCCCTGCTGCCCGGTCCAGCACTGCCCCAAGGAATGTGGGCGGCGCGGCCATGAGCGTAAGCCTGTAATCGCGCACCAAAGCCGCCAGCGGGCCCGGTTCTGTGGGGTTGGGATGAAAGGCGGCGCGGATGCCCAGCGACAGGGGCAATACAATATTCACCATAAGGCCGAAGGAATGGAACGGCGGCAACATGGCAAGTACGCTGTCGCCCGGCTCGAGGTGCAGCACCTCCACAATATCGCGGGCATTGGCGAGCAGATTGGCGTGGCTCAGGGGCACGGCCTTGGGCAGGGATTCCGAGCCGGATGTAAAGAGTACCGCCGCTGTTTCCGGCACCGCGTATTTTTTCAGATTGCGCAGCAAGCGGGCTTTGAGCGCGCCGCAGAGCTTTTCCCATATGGTCAGTGATGCCGCCAGCTTGTCCAGCAGCACCCACTCCACAGGCAGGGATGCAAGGCCCAGCCCCTGGCGTTCCAGACGATCCTGCAAGGCCGTTGCGCTGAGAATATGGCTGACCCCGGTTATAGTTATGCAGTGGCGAAGGTTGGCTTGCCCCACTGTCCAGTTGAAAAGCACAGGTGTCTTGCCTGCCAGCAGTGCCGCAAGCCACACCGTAACCACAGCGGGCGTGGCGGGCAGCATGATGCCCAGGCGCTCGCCGGGCAGCGTCCGCAAACGGCGGGCCAGGATCAATGCGCCCATGAGGATGCCCCTCCGGCTGCGCAGGCTTGCGCGGTCAGCCATCAACGGCTGGGCAGGGGCGGAACGTACCTGGGTCAGAAAGGCATCTGCTATGGTTGCGGCCTGCTCTGGTATGGCAAATTTCTGGTCAGCGGCAGGCGTAAACCAGCCAGCGGGCGCGGGGGCGTCCACATTGGTCCCGCCAAGCTGACCGCTCGCCGCCAGCAGGCAATCGCGCACGGTAACCAGAAGCTCCAGATTCGCTACGGTTGCACCCTGCGCGCCTTCAAGGCTGAGGGCCAGATCCATGAGGGCCAGGCTGTCCAACCCCAGATCTCCGCCCAGGGTCATGTCGTCCGAGAGCGGCTGACCTTCCGGCAGGCCCGCCGCCTCACGCAGGGCAACATACACGTTGGCGCGCACTTCCGCAGGGATTTCTGCCGCCTCTGCCGCACACTTTTGCGGCACGGCATTCAGAATACGCGCCTCGCTGCCCTGCCAGAAATAATGGGGAATCCCCTGCGCAGGGCGCTCCGCCTGATTATAAAACTGCTCCAGCCAGGGGTTGAGGATACGTTTGTCGCCCGTGCGGGGCAGATCATCAGCCTCCACAAACTCCACCGTCACAGGACGACGCGGGGTGAAGAACAGCAGGTTGGCAGCTACTGCCAGCGCGCCACGCAGCAGCACCCTGCCGAAATGCGGCGCTTTGCCTGTGGCCCCGTAGCCAAAAGTACTGCCCCACAGTCCGGTTGTGCGCACCAGCACCACGCGCAGGCCGGGCATTTTTTGCAGAATAAATGCCGCGCCAGAGTTGCCGCCAAGGCTCTCCCTGGCTGAGCGGTAAATCCTCCCTGCGGGGTACAGCAAGATGTTGTCCCCGGCCTGCAAGGCATCCAGCACGGCCTGCATGCCAGCCTCAACGCCCTGCCGGGCCTTGGCCCCATCCTTCATGGCGTCAGGAATAAGCACGGCGCGCAGAGCCTTTGCTGCCAGCCGCCCGAGCGGGCCTTCCATCTGGCGCTCGTCTGCCAGGGGGCGCGGCGCATGATTCGCCAGCAGCGAGTAGACAATGATGGGGTCAATCAGCGCGGGGTGATTGGGCATAAACAGGATTGGGCCGGGGCCGGATATGGTTTCCAGTCCGGTCGCGGTCACGCGGTAGCGCAGGCTGAGCAGCACGCGCAGGCACAGGCCCACAAGGCTGAAACGCTTGCCGCAAGAAAACATACGGGCAATGCTCATAGCAGCCCAGCCGATGAAAACCAGCGCCGCAAGGCCGCTGCCAGCCAGAAGCCAGGCGGGGGGCACCTTGCCCAGCCATGCAAAGATCAGCCCGGAAAAAAGTATGCCGCTGAAACACGAAAAGTTCGAAATCCCCAAGGTTTTGCCTTTCTCCGTGGCGGCTGGCCTTACCTGAATAAAACTCACAAGCGGTATGAGATACAGACCGCCGCAAACACCTGAAAATGTCAGCAGCAGAAAAAGCCATGCAAATTGCAGCGTCTCCGGCAACAATGGGGCAAGGCCCGAAAGCATGAGGCCAAGGCCAAGCCCTGCGCCAGCGGGAACCATGATGCGCCGCCAGCTTGTGGCTTCGTACCGCCCAGCCAGAACAGAGCCGATGCATATGCCAATCATCATCGCCACAGAAAGCAAACTCGTAACGGTAAGCGAAAAGCCAAGCTGGATGATGCCGAGATTATTGATGCATAACAGGGCAAAGGACGACAGGCAGTAGAAAAAAGCTTCCCCTGCCAGCGTGAGGAACAGATGCGGGTCACGCCTGCGGCACTCCAGTGCGTGGAGCACGGAATGCACCGGCCCCAACAGGGGAAAGGGAGCGTTTGCCCCGGCAGAAACAACGCTTTTGCCAATGCCAAAGGCGGACGCCAGCCCGATGACTGCTATAAATACAGCCACCGCCCCCACTGCCAGTCGGCCAAAACCATGCTCTCCCTGCGGGATGAATGCGGCAAATGCGGAAAATTCCGGCAGATCCAGCACAACGCCCCCGGCGGCGATACCCAGCAGAATGGTTGCCGTGGTCGCCAGCTTCAGCAGGGCATTGACCCGCGGCACTTCCTGGGCAGGGAAGTTTTCCGGTATGGCTCCGTTAAGGGCGGGGCTGAAAATTGTGGATTGCAGGCCCATCAAAAAAACCACCGCCACCATGCCCGCCCAGTTCATATCCGCGAGCGCCCACACGCCATAGAGCATGGCCGCCAGTTCCATAAACTTGGACCAGATGACCATTTTATTCTTGGGCATGCGGTCTGCCAGCCACCCTGCCCAGGCAGAGCAGGCCACAAACGGCAGGGCGAACATGGCGGAGGCAATGCCCTGGATGGATTCAAGCCCCGCACTGGCGGCAAGCAACAGAGCGGCCTGTTTGAAAAAATTGTCGTTGAATGTGCCCATGGCATAGGTGGTGCCCATGCTCAGCAGGATTTTTTTTCCATTGGCTGCCGGGAGTGATTCGGGCGACTGGCTCATGCGTTTGTTCCCTTTTCGGCTTGGGGCTGTACAGCAGCCCCTTCTTGCAGGTCTTCTTCAATAAAGAGGCGAAGTTTTTCCAGAGAATCCAGCACAACGTGATGGCATACAGAATACAGGGCCTGCCGGCCCTCACGACGCACGGCGAGGATTCCGGCTTTTTCCAGCACAGCAAGATGGTGCACAATGGTGGAACGGCCAAAATCAAATTCTGCGGCAATATCCTTGATGGAAAGCTCCTCGCCGGGCTCGAACAAAAGCAGGATGCGCTGGCGGGTGGTATCCCCCATAGCAGCGAATACTGCGGCAACGGGCTGCCAATGGTCAGGAAGGGTATTCAGGTACGTCGTTCTCATGACTATATAACTAGTTTTTTAGTTACATAATGTCAAAACAAATTTATTTATCAATTATCACAGATCATTAGCCTGAATAGACAGGAAGGAAGGCTCTGCACCTCTGGTCAGCACGGGGCAATTCCCCACGGAGAAATCCCCCCTGCCTCCCGGTAAGTGCAGCCCTAGCCGCCAGCGCGCGGCGCGGCTGTAGATGTGCGTGTAATGAGCTTATGACTGTATTCCACGCGGGTGATATTTCGGTCAGAGGCCGCACCGCTGATTTTATTGTGCAAAATTTCCAGCGCGTTGCGGCCTTTGTCGCGCATATAATGCTCAACCGTGGTCAGTGCCACGCCCGCAAAGCCTGAGGGAAAGATATTGTCAAAGCCGCAAACGCTGTAGTCGCCGGGAATGGTAAAGCCTGCTCCGCGCACGGCATCTATCACGCCGTAGGCCACCATGTCGTTCACCGCCACAAAGGCGGTAATTTTTTTGTCATCAAGGCATTTGCGCGTCAGCTCAAGGCCCACGATGTGTTCGATCTGCAAATTCTCCAGCTCTGTCTCGGGGCTGATATCCCGGCTTTTTACCAGCACCGTGCCTTGCGGGCACAGTTGGGCAAAGGTGTCGCGCAGGCCCTGCAATCGCTGCATGCGGATGGGGTTGGCCTGATCCAGCGTTGTGGAAATGTAGGCCAGATGCTGATGCCCCAGATCGTGCATATGCCGGGCAATGAGGCTGCCTGCATCGTAATTGTTCAATTCCACCGTATCCACGTTAAGATCCTGCCGCCTGTCGCCAATAACAACCATGGGCAACTTGCGGTCAGCCTTTTCAAGCACTTCTTCCGGATGGGCCAGCATGGCAAAAATAATGCCCGCCATGCCCATATTGCGCGCAAGGCGCAGGGCCGCCAGCTCGCTCTCAAGGCTGCGGTAGGTGGTATAGATGCTGGTGGCATAGCCCTTGAGCGCGGCGGCCTGCTGCATGGCCTGAATAACGGTGGAGTAATATGGATTGGTGACGTTAGGAGCCACCACCAGCACTGAGGGAACGTTTGCACAGCCGGTTGCCCTTCTTGCATTCCGATAGCCCAGGCTCTCCGCCGCCGCAAAAACTGCGGTAATGGTTTCGTCCGCAAACGAAACACCTTCGCGCCCGTTGAGCACCATCGAAACTGTAGCCTGAGAAACTCCGGCTGCCTTTGCCACATGGGCAAGCGTAACTTTTTTTGTGGCGGTATGCCTGATGCGGCTCTTGCTGCTTGTTTCTGCCGTCATGGCAGCCTCCTGTTCAGTCATGGGCGATTCCATGCGGCAGACGCATGGCAACCAGGCCTAAGGCTTTATTCAGATTTTTAAGTATCAAAAGAATTATTTTTTATTTAATAAATATTCAATTGACACAAATTTTTTCAGCGTGATATCAAACCCTAAATTTAGCCATATTCAACATTATTTTTGAAGTGGAGGCAATTAAAAAATTTTATATTAAAATTTTATTTCACCGAATGATTAAAATTCAATTAAAATTTTAATTGCACCCGCAAGAAAATTGCGGTGCTGACAGCCCACACGGAGGGTGTCTGTATGGACGACAGCTCACAGCAAAAATACGTTCCTTCCAAAAAAGAAATGCGCAAGGTCGTAATTGCCAGCCTGCTTGGCGCCACCATTGAATGGTACGACTTTTTCCTTTACGGCGTGGTGGCGGGCATTGTGTTCAACAAGCTCTACTTCCCCACCGCCGACCCCTTCATCGGCACCATCATGGCCTACAGCACCTTTGCCATCGGCTATCTGGCGCGCCCCCTTGGCGGCTTTATCTTCGGCCATTACGGCGACAAGCTGGGCCGCAAGCGCATGCTTATTCTCACCATGCTCATCATGGGCATTGCCACAATGGGCATCGGCCTTGTGCCCACCTATGCCTCCATTGGCATTGCCGCGCCCATCATCCTGCAAACGCTGCGCCTGTGTCAGGGCCTTGGCCTTGGCGGCGAATGGGGCGGCGCGGTGCTCATGACCTATGAATACGCCAGTGACCGGCAAAAAGCCTTTTACGCAAGTATCCCCCAGATGGGCCTTGCCACCGGCCTGTGCCTTTCTTCCGGCATGGTCGCCCTGCTCTCCTGGCTGCTGGACAACGAGCAGTTTCTGGAATGGGGCTGGCGCTTTGCCTTCCTCGTGAGCGTGGTGCTCATCGCCATTGCCCTCTATGTGCGCACGCATATTCTGGAAACCCCAGAATTCCGCAAGGCCGAAGCCAAGGGCGACACCAGCAAGAAGACCCTGCCCATCGTGACCGTTTGCAAGAACTACCCCGGCAACATTGCCCTGGGCGTTGGCGCGCGGTGGATTGACGGCGTGTTCTTCAACGTGCTGGCCGTGTTTTCCATCACCTACCTCGTGCAGCAGATCCATACCTCGCGCACTGAGGCACTCACGGCGGTCATGTTTGCAGCCCTGCTCATGTGCCCCTTTATCCTGATCGCCGGCCGCCTGGCCGACCGCTTTGGCCGGGGCCGCATTTACGGCCTTGCCAGCCTTGCCTGCGGCATTTCCGTATTCCCCTCGTTCTGGCTTATGCAGAGCAGCGGCGGCAACATGTTTCTGGTTGGCCTTGCCATCGCCATCCCGCTGAGCATCTTTTACGCTGGTGTTTTCGGGCCTGAGGCCGCGCTGTTCTCTGATCTCTTCCCGGCTGAAGTGCGCTACACGGGCATTTCCATCGTGTACCAGTTCCCGGGCTTTCTGGTTGCAGGCATAGTGCCCGGCGTGTGCACCGCCCTGATCCAGTGGAACGACGGCGATCCTTTCTACATCTGCATCTTCGTACTCGTAGCCGCAGCAACCAGCGCGTTCTCTGCCTTTACCATCCAGGCGCGGCATAACAGATTGGCTGCGCAGGCTGCGGGAACCGCACAGGGTTAACATCATGCGTATATTGCAACTTTCAGACACGCACCTGCGGGGTGACCACAGCCTGTCTTTCAGGGTGGTAGATACCCGGCGTTGCCTGGACGAAGCCGTGGCTCACGTGAAAAGCCTGACGCAACAGCCGGATATTATTGTCATCACAGGCGACCTCGCCGACAGCGGAGACCTTAACGCATATCACATCCTGCACGACGAGCTCTCCCCCATCGGGGTGCCCGTGTACGCCGTGCCCGGCAACCACGACAGGCGCGACCGCCTGCGCGAGGTAATGCCCCACTGGTGCCCGGCCAAGGAAGATATCGCGCCCTACCTCTGCTATACGGTGGAAGAAGAAAACCTGCGGCTGATCATGATGGACAGCATGAGCCCCGGCTCCCATTCCGGCCACTTCCCCGCCGAAACCGGCGACTGGCTGGAGCGTGAACTGGCAAAGCGCCCGGATACGCCAACCATGTTCTTTATGCACCACCCCCCGTTTGTAACGGGCATGGGGGCCATGGACGAACCTTTTGAAAATGTGGAGCGCTTCGCAGCAATTGTAGAGCGCAACCCGCAGATGCGGCTGAATTTCGGCCACATGCACCGCCCCATCGTCACCGAGTGGCATGGGCGGATCGCCATGACTGCGCCTGCGGTTTCCATGCAGATAGACCTTGATCTTTCCCCCGAGGGCGGCGACACCTTCCGCATGGAAACGCCGGGCTATCTGCTCCACCACTTTGACAACGGCGTGTGGAATTCCCACATCTGCCAGATTGCAGTGCAGGCTACGTTTGCCGGGCCGTATCCCTTTGCTGGCTCGGTGAATCCTACCCAATAGCGTTTCCCGACATGAAACACCCGCGCAAGCGGGCCGGGGTTGCCGACATCGGGTCGGCAGCCCCGGCACCCTCCAGAAATCACGCCGTCATACTTGCATCCCCCTCCTTATTTTCTGCCCTGCTTCTGCCAAATCCGCTTATTTTGAACTAGCTTTCCGCGTTTGCGTACAGACTTCAGCCTCAAGCCTCCACTTGCTATCCAAGCATCCACCCCAGTTCACATTGCCCGCGCCAAGTTGATAAAAAACTGCGCACAGCAGATATTGACATCACTATCAGACCGGTCTAATTTTTAGACATGAAAGAAAGCGCACGAGAAAAAATTATTGCCGCTGGTGTTGAAATAGTCGCTGTTTCCGGCTTCAACGCCACAGGCATAGAAGCCATACTCAAGGCGGCGGGCGTGCCGAAAGGCTCATTCTACCACCATTTTGGCACCAAGGAAAACTTCGGCATCGAGGTCATCAACCTCTTTGCTGAAAACTATACAAAAAAACTGCACGGCTACCTTGATGACGAAACGCTGACCCCGCTCCAGCGCATCCGCAGGTATCTGGAGGAAAGCATCGAGCGTACAGTGCAGGACAACTTCAGCAAGGGTTGCCTCATCGGGAATCTGGGCCAGGAGCTGGCCGCCCAGAGCGAACGGTTCAGATGCCGCCTGGAAGAAGTCTTCCACGACTGGCTCGGGCTTTTTGCCAAGTGCCTGCACGAAGCGCAACAGGTTGGCGAACTGAATCCGGGGCTTGATCCCCAGTTGCTTGCAGGTTTTCTGCTCTCTGGCTGGGAGGGAGCCATCTTGCGGGCAAAGGTCATGCGCTCGCCCGAGCCACTGAAACAATTTGTGAACGTGCTGTTCACAAGGGTTTTAACAGCAGCATAATTCTACGCCGCAACAAAGAAACGGCAGGGCTCAAGCAGCGGCCAAGCCCGCGCATGCCCAGGCCACTGCCAGCCCAAATATGCGGCATCCCAACCTGTACCACACATATAACAGCGAGCATTCTTATGAACGCGCAGAAAAAAATACTCATGGTTACGACCAGCGCCGATGCCCTGACCAACGGCAGAAAAACAGGCGTGTGGCTTGAAGAAATCGCGGATCCCTATCTTGCGCTGGCAAAGGCTGGCCTCTCCATAACCGTTGCCAGCCCCGAGGGCGGCGCGGTGCCCGTTGATCCCCACAGCCTTGACGATGCCTCTGTTGCCAAATGGCCCGACATCCTTGAACTGCTGAAAAATTCTGCACCTCTCAAGGAGATTCAGGCCGAGGGCTTTGACGCCATCTTTTTGCCTGGCGGGCACGGCACCATGATGGATTTTGCCACCGATGCCGAGCTGAAACGCCTGCTCAACGATTTTGCCAAAGCAGACAAGATCATTGCGGCAGTGTGCCACGGCCCGGCGGGGCTGATCGGCGCCAAAAAGCCTGACGGCTCCCCTCTTGTGGCGGGCAAAACCATAACGGCCTTTACCGATGATGAAGAAATTGCCATGCAGCTGGAAAAGGCCGTTCCCTTTATGCTGGAGACAACGTTGCGCGGCGAAGGAGCAAAGTTTGTGGTCGGCCCCATGTGGGCACCGCATGTGGAAGTGGACGGCAAGCTCATAACCGGGCAAAACCCGGCCTCCAGCGAACCCATTGCCCAGGCGGTACTTGAACGGCTGAGGTAAGTTATCTCGTAGAAAAAACGGCAAAGCCCGGTTCCCCATTATTTGGAGGAACCGGGCTTTTTTTCTTGGCCTTGGCCCGGCTTCGACACAAGGCCGGAAGCCGGGCCCCAAATTATTTCACGTAGTGGATACGCTCCACATCAAACCTGTCCTGCTGCGATTTTTGCTCCGCAGGATAGCCAAGAGGGAAAATGGCAAAGGCCCTCTGCCCAGCAGCCACAGGCAGAATTTTTTCCACCTTTTCCATCCGGTCTTCGTCAGGGGCCACACCAAGCCACACGCCGCCCAAGCCCAGCGAATCCACCGCCAGCCAGATATTTTGCATGGCTATGGCAAGATCAATCTGCGCATATTGCGGAAAGCGACAGCCCTCCTGCCGATAAGCAGCCACAATGGCGAGTGGAGCTTCTGCCGCGCTCCCCGCATATGGGCTCACCTGAGCAAGGGCGTGCAACTTTTCTCTGGATGTCACCACATAAAAGTCCCACGGCTGCTGATTGCCCGCAGAGGGTGCGGCCATGGCGGCGCGCAGCACCTGCTCGACCTTGTCACTTTCAACGGCGCGGTCTTCAAACTTGCGCACGCTGACCCTGTGGAAAATCTCCTTCATGGGAACCCCCTTGGTTATTGTGCTGCCAAATTAATTTATTGCAGAATATACGCGCTGACAATTTCGCCATAATAGGCGATGTGCGCATCGCGGTTTGCTCCAACCGCTGAACCGTCAACATCCTGAGGATAAAACTTTGACTGGTATTCGGAGATCAGGCTGGGGAGATCCTGCTTCTGCTTGTACACGATCTTGCACTCAAGGGTGAGGGGCAGCTCCTTGATGGCGGGCACAGAAACAAGTTCTGAATCCACAAGGGTCAGGCCAGCTTCAGAAATTTTATCAAGATTGCGCCCGCATTTCGCGCCGCAAATACCAATGATTTTTTTGTTGTATTCGCCAAAAGGCACGTTGACGGTAAACTCGGGATTTTTATCCAGCAATTCGCGTGTAAAGCGGTGCTCGCGCACATAGGCCACAAATACCGGGCTGGACCAGTCAATGCCAAGGGTTCCCCAGCCAATGGTCATGCTGTTTACCCGGCCATCCGCCTTTGAAGTGAGCAATATGCCCTTGGGCAGAGCTTCAAGAATATTTTTGGCGTATTCGGCAACGATGATCTTTTTCCTTTCCATAGTTCTATCCTCTTTTGGGGTGATCTATTGGGGCCTTAGAAGCCCTTTGGCAGATTTTTGGGGGCAGCCTGAACGGGGTTGGGAGGCATGGATGATTCTTGCGCATAGGGCTTGCAATCACTTGCAAAAAATTGGGCTGCTCCCCGTTTCGCAAGCCAATTATTAGACCGGTCGTATAATAAGTCAAGCAGATTCATTTGTTTGGGCCGCGCAAGGCATATTCGGCAGCATAACCATCTGCCCAGATTATGATTTTGGAGAATAAGGCAAATAAACAGGAGAATCGTGCTAGCGATTTCCCCCTTGGCAGGGGTATGAAAATTTCGGGATTATGGCTCGCCCGCTCTTGGCAGCCCCATGCCGCAGGCAGTATTCTCCTCATGGCAGCCCGCGCCCAAGAAAGTGGGAAACAAAAAAATTGCAACCGCTCACAAGTTGCTGCTCTTTTGGACTCACGTTCAATTGTGCAATGCAATCTTTCCGGTTCATACAGCTAAACGCAAAGGTGAATACTTATGGAAAAAGCAAAGGTGTATTTTACAGATTTTCGCACCAAGGCTTTTGGCGATGGCTTGCCCACCAAGCTGAAGAAAATGATCAAAAAAGCTGGCATCGGCCATATTGATATGAAGGGCCGCTTTGTTGCCATCAAACTGCACTTTGGGGAGCTTGGCAACATCAGCTACCTGCGCCCCAACTATGCGCGCGCGGTTGTTGACACGGTCAAGGATTTTGGCGGCAAGCCTTTCTTGACCGATTGCAACACCATGTATCCTGGCAGCCGCAAAAATGCCCTGGAACATCTGGAATGCGCCTGGCAGAACGGTTTTACGCCCCTTACGGTGAATTGTCCCATCATCATTGGCGACGGACTCTAAGGCACGGACGAAGCACTGGTGCCCGTTGCTGGGGGCGAATATGTCAAGGAAGCCAAGATTGGCCGCGCCGTCATGGATGCCGATATTTTCATCAGCCTCACCCACTTTAAGGGGCATGAAATGACCGGCTTTGGCGGAGCCATCAAGAATATCGGCATGGGTTGCGGATCGCGCGCCGGTAAAACGGAACAGCACAGCAACGGCCAGGCCAACATAAACGAATCGCTGTGCGTTGGCTGCAAGGCCTGCATCAAGCAGTGCGCCAATGACGCCTTGCACTACTCCGCCGAAACCAAGAAAACCACGGTTGACCACAATAACTGCGTGGGCTGTGGCCGCTGCCTGGGCGCGTGTAATTTTGACGCCATTTCTTTCGCGCATGATGCCGCCATTGAAATGCTTAACTACAAAATGGCGGAATACACCAAGGCCGTGCTGGACGGTCGCCCGCACTTTCATATTTCTCTGATTGTTGACGTTTCGCCCAACTGCGATTGCCATGGCGAGAATGACGCGCCCATTCTGCCCAATATCGGCATGTTCGCCTCATTTGACCCGTTGGCGCTTGATCAGGCCTGCGTGGATGCCTGCATGAAGGCAAAGCCCCTGCCTGGCAGCCAGCTTGCGGAAAATATTGCGAAAAAAGGCTTTGTGGACCACCACGACCACTTTAAAAATTCAGGCCCTGAATCCGAGTGGCGTGCCTGTCTTGAGCATGCCGAAAAAATCGGCCTTGGCACTCGTGAATATGATCTGATTGTGGTGAAATAAGCAGCAATTATTGCAAGAGCAAAACTGGCCGGGGTAACCCGGCCTTTTTTGCGTAATGCCGCATGAGTCAGAAGCCTTAGTCCGGGCAAAGGGGCAAAGCACAGGCAAACACTAAGGGCATCATCTCCAGCATTAATGGGACGAGCATCTAAACAAGCAAGAAATCAGCCGTCCAACGCGGCCACATTGATACGATTCTCATGCGCCTCAACTGGACGGGGACGCCTGTGCGGCCCGCAATTTAGGTCCACAGTAAAGCTGGAGTCTTTTTCCGCCCTTCGGGCATGTGCTTCCGCCGTCCGGCGGGGTTTGGACGCCTGTGCGGCGGGCAGGTTCGCCTTCCCGGCGAGGGGCAAAGGGGGCCTGTTAGGGGCTGCGCCCCTCCTTGGCCCCCTCTGCACTCCCCCCGGAACACCCCCTAAGAAGGTTATCAATTACCTCAGTATGGCGAGGGCAACGCGGCATCTGCTGCGGGAGCTTCCTTCCCTCGCTGCGCGCGGTCAGGTGATCTCCCTTCGCGCCGCGTAAATGCCAGAAGGCGCTTTCGCTCTGGGTGGAATCCGTTTCAGCCAACTATCTCAGTCCTCGTAAAAAATTAAGTATCCACGCGTCATAAAAAAATCCGCTCGCCATGAAAAGAAGACCGAGAGATCATCTTCCTTAGACTTGCCGCGCCGTGAGTGGAAGTGATGGCTGGTGTTGAGTGAATGCACAAATTTGTGTGGAGGGCGTTTCAGCCAACTCTCCCAATTCCCATTATGCTCAAGTATGGTGTGAAATTACTTTTCTCTAGTCACACCAGCCAGCGGCCTTCCAACGGTCATGGTAAGGAGATAACTGCGGCGCTACATTTCACCGGGCTTTTGCAGGTCGTATCAACAAGGTGCCTATGATAATGGCAAATTCCATTCACCCATGACCCAACGGATAAGTGGCGAGTAAGAGAAGGATATCCTCCATCAAGAGATGGTCGTGAAGTTGCCTTCCTTAGACTCGCCGGAGCGGATGCGGAGGCGATGTGCGGGTGTTGGGCGAGTTTGCAAAATACGGTTTTTGCGGCCTGAAAAGGAAGCGCCGGGATTTTGAGCGCAGCGTACTCAAGTACGTGAGCATCAAAATTTCGGCGCTGACGCATTCAGGGCGTAAAAGACGGGTTTGCGTAAATGCGCCTGACAGGCTCGGGCAGAACTGCGAGCATGGGGGGGCAAGGGATTTCAGCCAGGGGGATGCTGTGGAGCAAGGAAGAAGAAGAAGTGACCCTCCCCCCGAAAAGTATGCCATTGAAAAGTTAGTGTTCCTGACATAGGAGCACAAGAATGAAACGTAGCAGATTCACCGAAGAGCAGATTATTGAGATCTTGCGGCAAGCCGAGGCTGGCG
>JAEZYD010000043.1 GCA_023419375.1 Pseudomonadota bacterium | reverse complement strand
ATTAAACCCAACACCACCCACCCACCCTTCTCGGCCGCCGGTGCCCCCCCGGGGGCCGCCTCCTTTTCCAGAGCTGACAACAAACGCACAGAACCCGCTTTAAAGCGGGTTCTGTGCGTTTTGCCCTGCGCGGCGTCACTCTGCCCCGCGCTTGAGGCAAAGGATTCTTCGCAACAGACGAAGGATATTTGAATTATGTGGAGGAGAGCGCCGGGAACCCCCATTTTACAAATGGCATCTCCTCTGTGCTCCCCGCGGATCAGACCTGGATAAAAACAAGCTGTGGCGTTGCAGCATCGTCAAAAATTACCGTGCGTAGCCCCAGCGCTGTCCATCTGGCGCGCAGTTCACCCTTGGCGCCCCAAAAGAAACCCTGGACAGACCGGGGCAACAACAAATTAAAGGGCGTGGCTGGCGTTGCCGCACTCGCGCCGAGCAGTTCCTTTACCGCCAACAGCAAGGCACGGCCCTTGACCCTGCCGCCAAGCTCCCTGTCCACCGGCCCGGCAAGCACGGCAGTCTCCAGCCCCGGCTCCGGGGCAAGGCCCATGCGGATCACGGGCACATTGGCCCGCGCCGCCATGAGCCAGCCATGGGCAAGGCTTTCGAGCGTATCTTCCAGCGGCCAGGGTTTGTAGCTCCCCTCGCGCCACATGGCGGCAAGGCCGGTGCCTTCAAGCACAAGGCAGGGATAAAACCGCAGCATCTGCGCGCCAGCGGCAAGCGCCGTTGGCACGTCGTCCCTAAAAAACTGCGGGCTATGCCCCGGCATGCCGGGCAAGAGCTGCACCACCAGTTCGAGGCATGCAGTCCGCACAAGAGCGCAGGCCGCTCGGGCAGTCGCGCCGGTATACCCCCGGCGGGAGGCGGCAAGGGCGCTGTCGGCAAAGCTCTGCACCCCCAGCTCCACCACGCCGCAGCCTGCGGCGCGTAGCCTCTCCAGTATTTGTGCATCCACCCTGTCCGGACGTGTTGAACAACGGAAGGAACGTATCCAGCCCTTTTTCTGCGCCTCGCAGGCCAGATCGAGGCAGGCGGACAGATCTTCCTCCGGCAATGCCGTGAACGTGCCGCCGTAAAACGCCAGCTCCGCCGCAGGTTGCCCGCTCTCATGGCGCAGGCGCAGATTCTCCCTTGCGGCGAGCAGCAGACCCTCCACACTTGCGGTGCGCGAACTTTCCGTGCTGTCCGGATTTTGGCAACCGCCAATGCCGGTCTGCACATCCTGCGCGCAAAAAACACAGCGCACGGGGCAGCCCCTGAATGGCAAAAAAACGGGCACAACTGCCTGCCTTGGTGCCGCACTGCGCCGCAGCCATGCAAAATCCAGCGCCACTGCGCGCCCTTTGCCCCCAAGCTGCGATGAGCCTTGCGCACTATTCAGGGTCATATCCATATGCCCCCTCAATATGTGGTTCGGCGGCTGCTCCACAGCAGGTCACCTCACAATGAGATTGCCTATAAAGGGGCGAAGAAATGTCCATAAAGGTCATGGACAAAAACTTTTTTTTGGGGGGCATAGGAGGCTCGCTGACTGTGAAACGGTATGTAGAGCGCATTGGACGGAAAATAACATGCAGGCGATTTTTTTAAAAAAATCTTGCTCTGTCTGTAAGTTGCGTGTATTTTACACAAAAGTTCCGTTTGTGTGAAGCTGACAAACATTGCTGCGGGGCATTAGGAACACTGGGTTCCACTCAGCCATACCAGCGCACTGCGCCGGAGAGCACTATGAAAAAAACACTGACCAAAGCGGACATCGTGGAGGCCATCTACGAAGAAACGGACAAAAACCGCGTAGATGTCAAGAACGTGGTAGAAAAACTGCTGGAGATCATGAAGGTCGCCATCAAAAAAGACCGGGCCCTGCTTATCAGCGGCTTCGGCAAGTTTGAGTGTTATGACAAGGCCTCCCGCAAGGGCCGCAACCCCAAGACAGATGAAACCATCACCCTGCCGCCGCGCAAGGTTATGGTGTTTCGCCTCTCGCGCAAGCTTCGCGCAGAGCTGAACCCCTAGGCAAGCTCGGAGCCTCGGCAGCCTTGGCATGCCGGTGGGGGCGCGTGTGACGCGTTTCTTGTCGTGCGCGCTTTTTCTTTGCCATTTGGCCTACAAAAAATGCACAGCCCGGCACGGCAGACATGCATGCCGGGCTTGAGCAACCGCCTTGCCCTGCTGTGCGGAACGCAAGGCGGCACTGGGGATCAAAGCAGGATGCCCGGCATTTCGGCGGCTCAGCCGCAGAGTGCGGACATCCCACACCGCAAACTCGGAAGAATCCAGGCTGACGCCAGCGCGGCGGGCATGTCCACGCCGTCCAACGGGAGTCGCACATGCTTTTCAACTCGTACACATTCCTTTTCGCCTTTCTACCCCTGCTGCTGGTATGCTGGCGGCTGGCCCAGGGCTACGGGTCCACGGGTCTTGCCCTGGTGCTGCTGGCTTTTTCCGTAGTATTTTACGGTCTGTGGGGTCTGCCCTTCCTGATTCTGCTGGCTGTGATTCTGGGCATGAACTATGCCTTTGCCCTTGCCCTGGCAGCGCCAGAGGCAGAGCCAGAGCAGAAACAGGATGCCGCCCCCGCTGAGAACGCGGAAGGCGATGACGAAAAGGCCTGCCTGTGCGGTTCGCGCAAGCAGGCTGGCTGCCGGTTCCGTCTGAGCCGCAAGGGCCTGCTGATTCTTGCCCTGGTGCTCAACCTGCTGCCCCTGCTGTGGTTCAAGTATTCCGCCTTTCTGGCCCAGAATCTTGGGGCGCTGCTGCATGCGCAGTGGCATTTCACCCCGCCCGGTCTGCCCTTGGGTATTTCTTTTTATACCTTCATCCAGATCGCCTGGCTTGTCAGCGTATACCGTGGACAGGTGACGCCTCAGGGCTTTACGCGGCATGCGCTGTTCTCCGCATGTTTTCCCTATGTGATTTCCGGGCCAATCGTGCGCTATGAGCAGATAGGCCCGCAGTTTGACACGCTTGCCCCCACCAATGCAGAGAATCTGGCTCAGGGCTTCACGCTTTTCACCATCGGCATGGTCAAAAAAGTCCTGCTGGCCGACAGTATCGCCATGTACGCCGACTCTGTCTTCAACGCGGCGGAAAAGGCCTTTCCGCTCAGCGGGGCCGAAGCCTGGCTGGGTTCGCTGTGCTATACCTTCCAGCTGTATTTCGACTTTTCGGGCTACACGGACATGGCCATTGGCCTTGCCCTCATGCTGGGCCTCAGGCTGCCGGAAAACTTTGATTCGCCCTACAAATCCACAGGCATTGTGGACTTTTGGCGGCGCTGGCACATCACGCTCAGTTCGTGGCTGCGCGATTTTCTGTACATCCCCCTTGGCGGCAACCGCAAAGGGCGGCTCATGCAGTACCGCAACCTGTTTCTGACCATGCTGATCGGCGGCGCATGGCACGGCGCTGGCTGGACCTTTATTGTCTGGGGCGCGCTGCACGGTTCCATGCTGGGCATCAACCACTTTTTCCGCGCCTGCATCAAGGGCAAAACAATGGAGCGCGTGCTGGCCCTTGCGCCGCTGCGCATCTGCTCCATCCTGTTCACATTTTTCTGCATCAATCTGTGCTGGGTTGTGTTCCGCGCGCTGACGATTGAAGGCGCGGGCCGCATGTTCAAAGCCATGTTCACAGGGCCGTTTACGCGTGAAGCGGCGGGCCTGAGCGCAACAACCGACGGGCTTACGGGCTTTGCCGCCCAGGTGGCCCGCTGGCTGCCCAACAACTACATTCAGGGATGGGTTCCCTTCGCGCTGCTGCTGGTGAGCTTTCTGGTGGTCTGGGCGCTGCCCAACAGCCACGAGATTCTGCACGGCAGACGCGATGGCAGCCGCCCGCGCCTGAGCTGGCGGCCCACAGCCGCCTGGGCTACGGGGCTGGCCGTTATGGCCTTCCTGACCCTGATTCTGGTTTCGCGCAAGGCGACCTTCCTGTACTTCCAATTTTAACCACGCGTGAACGCCATGAACAACACAGATACCGCCTTTTTGAAGCGTTATTTTCTCGTGCTGCTGGGCCTTGTCCTGGCGGGATGCCTGCTGGCCGTTCCCTATACCGCGTGGTGGCTGCACAGCAGCGGCGACGTAGCCGTGGAGCGAGCCGTCACCGAACAGTCCAAGGGGAATTTTGCCGTGTTTGGATCCGGCGTTTCCCAGGATTTTGTGGACTACAAGCTGCAACTTTATGCCAAGGTGAAGCCTGAAATTGCCGCCGTGGGTTCCTCGCGTGTCATGCAGTTCCGGGGCGCATACTTCCGCAAGCCCTTCCTCAATGTGGGCGGCACGGCGGGCAACCTGCCCGTGCTGCGCTCCACCATCGACGCCATGCTGCGCATCCACAAGCCGGATGCCATCATCATCGGGCTGGACTTCTGGTGGTTCATGCCGCAGTGGAACGCCGACCCTTTCAAGGAAGAACCGCCCACCAGCGGGTCGTACAACTACGGATTCGACAGCCTCAAAAAACCCTGGACATGGCTGCTTGAAGGCAAGATTTCATTCAGGGACTTTATTGCCCCCATGCTGCCGCAGTCCATGGGCGGATTCCGCAATGCCCGTTACGGCATCATGGCCCAGCAGTACAACGACGGCTTTGGCTCTGACGGCTCGTGGTATTATACAGGTGAAAGCACCGGGCAAAAGCGGCCCTTTGACTACCAGTTTGAGGACACCCTCAAGCAGGTGCGCTACGGCACCAAGGCCTTTTTCCACGCCAAGCCGCTGGCAGACAGCCGCGACCCCGGCGGCATCAGCAGCGCCCATCTGGACGCCTTTGCTGAAATTTACTGCCGGCTCAAGGCCAGGGGCATTGCCACCTTTGTTTTCATTTCGCCCCTTTCTGTCCGTGTGCTTGACGCCATGCGCGAACGCGAGGCCGATTATCCCCACCTCTTCAAACTGCGCGACGCCCTGCTCGCCCGCGGCATTGACGTTATGGAATTTACCGACCCGCGCACCTTTGCTTCAGGCGACTGCGAGTTCTTTGACGGCTTCCACGGCGGCGAAGTCACCTACGCGCGCATGCTGCGTGATATGGCTGACCGCTGGCCCGCCTTGCTGGCTTACGTGAATATGGATAGAATCAATGCCACCTTGCGCGACTGGCGCGGCTATGCTCTGGTGCCCGATGAGCGCCTCACAAGCCGCCCGGAAGTGGACTTTATGAATTTTAACTGCCCCAAACGTAAACCGTAAGGAACACCAGCATGTTTCTTCGATGGGGCGCGGTATACAGCCGCGCCCATCTTATTTCTGCCATCCGGGCCGTATTCGTGTACAGCCTGTGCGTGTCCCTGGCGCTGCCGGGCGGCGCGGCCTTTGCCGCGTCTGACTCCGTTTTTGTTCAGGGCACTGGCGCGCCCAACGCACCCGGCCCCAGCGGCATAGGTGGGCAGCCCTTCGGGGGCGGTACTTCGCCCACGCTCTCGCAGCCAATGCCAGCAGCGCCAATACAGACGCCCACGGTTCAGGTGCCCACCGTACAAACACCCACGGTGCAGACCCCAACCGTTGCAGCGCCATCTGTGCCCACGCCGCGACAGGTCAGCCCTCTGACCGCGCCGGGAGCGAATCCCCCTGCTCAGGCTCAGCAACCGCAGGCTCCTGCGGCACAAGGCGCACCTGCCCCCGCCGCGCCTGCCCAGCCCGCAAGCCCTGCCCTTGAAGCGCCCAAAAAACCGGAAGCTCCGGTGAAGGAAAAGGGCTCAAAAAACCGCAGGGATAAAAAATCAAAAAAGGGCCAGAAAGAGGAAGCCGCCGAGCAGGGAAAGGCCGCTCCGGCAGTGGAAACCGCGCCCACCAAAGCGCCTGTGCCTGTTCCGCAAAGAACCTCGCCGCCCACGCAGGCGGAAGAAGCCGCGGCAGCCTATGCCAAGGGCGATTATGCAACAGCGGAGAGCATCTGGAGCAAGCAGGCCGAAGCGGGCGATGGACAGGCCATGAACAACCTTGGCGTACTCTACGACCTCGGGCAGGGAGTGGAGCCTGACCTTGGCCGCGCCCTGCACTGGTTTGCAGAGTCAGCCAAGACCGGGCACCCCTCGGGCATGAGCAATTACGGGCGCATGCTGGAACAGGGACGCGGCATAGAACCCAACCCCGAAGAAGCAGCGCGCTGGTTTGATCTGGCGGCGCGTCAGGGCCAGCCTGAGGCCCAGTATAATTTGGGCATGCTCTATGAGCTGGGGCGTGGAGTACAGCAGGATTTCGCTGCGGCGGCGGCATGGTACAGCCGCGCTGCGGCGCAGCAGCAAACCGAGGCCTTGTTCCGCCTGGGGCATTTTTATCGCACCGGTCAGGGTGTGACCAAAAACCCCTCGCGGGCGGTGCTGCTGCTCTATGCGGCTGCCATGAACGGCGATGCCAATGCCATGAAGGAACTGGAAGATATGGCCCGCGCCGAGCCTTCGCGCCCCGAGGCCGTTCTGTTTGGCCAGCGGCTCGACAATACCGACAGAAATTCCATGCGCACGGCTCTGCGGCAGTACGGAGCCACCATTATCCGCGAGGATGACGCCTATATCTGCGATCTGTACGATGCCGCCAAGGTTGCCCCCGGCGCGCGCCAGATGGCGATCTGTTACGGCCCGGGAAACCCCGGCCCTCTGGGCTTTCTTGAGCTGGATTACACTGCGCCGAACAATACGGTGGAAGGCATGATCCTCAAGATGGTCACTGACCGTTTTGGCAAGGCCTCCGCCGGAGAAGGCGACGATGCCCACCTCTGGAATCTGGGTTCTGTGGTGGTTGCCACGCGCTATGAGCCTACGCGCGGCCAGTTGAGCCTCATGTACATGGTCCCCCGCGTGTATCACCTGACGCGCCAGCGTTAGGCCGCATTGAGCGCTCTTTGCTCCGCGCTACCTGTTGAGCGGCGACCACGCCCGGCAAAAGCGGATGAACGTGTCCATGCCAGCAGAGTGGTATTTTGACTCGTGCCAGCAAAGGGAAAATGTGCGAGAAAACGTCTGCGTCAGCCGGATTATTGAAAAACGGCTGCTGAAGCCCGGCAGCTCCGCCATGAGCCGCGAAGCAAAGGTGATGCCCAGCCCCTGTTCCACCATGCCCAGCACCGCCTCGGTGGAGCTGAGGCTCAAGGCCACGGTATAGGGCGCGATGAGCGAGCCCAGGGTGTGCGCAAAAAATGCCCTTGTGCCGGAATCCGGCTCCCGCAGAATCCAGCGCTGGCCCGCCAGATCTTCCGGCGCGTGGGCCTTGCCGTCTGCCAGAGCATGCCCCTTGCAGGCCACCACCGCCATTTCATCCTTCAGCCATTCTTCCGCCACCATGTCGGGCCGATGCTGCTCGCCCTCCAGCAGCACCACATCCAGAACATAGCCTTCCACCAGTTCAAGCAGGCGGTTGGTGTTGGCTATCTGCGCCTTGGGCAGCCATCCGTGATCCTTTTCAAAATCGTGCATCAGTTGCGGCAACAGATAGTTGCCAATGGTCTTGCTGGCCCCAATGCTCAAAAAACAGGCCCCACCAGCCTGAAACGTCCGCTCGATGGCCTCGGCCCTCTGCAGCATTTCGTCCGCCAGCGGCCACAGGCGCGCGCCCTCATGATTCAGCCGCAAATGCGGGTGCACCCGGTCAAACAGGCGCACGCCGAGGTGCCGCTCCAGTTCCTGCAAGGCCTGGGAAACCGCGCCCTTGGTCAGAAACAGAGCCTCTGCGGCCTGTGTGAGATTCTGAAACCGCGCCACAGCCAGAAAAACCTGCAATTGCTTGAGTGTCATATCAGCGTTTAATTTTTTTATACGTTACGTTAAATTCATTTCGATTTTCTTAATGCACGATCCGTGGCAAACACGCAAGCAGACCACAACCGAGGATAGTTCCATGCTGCAGAGTGTTCGCAATTTCTTTCGCGCTGTTCCCACGCCCCTCGCGGGCTTGGCCCTTGGCATTGCCAGCCTGGGCATCGGGCTTGAAAAAAGCCTGCCCCTCCACAACTTTGCGCAGGTGCTTGGCGCTCTGACATCCATGACGCTGACCCTGCTGCTGGCGGGCAAATTTGCTCTGAACCCGAGGCTGTTGCTCGAAGAACTGCGCCACCCCGTGCTTGGCAGTATTTTACCCACGACCTCAATGGCCCTGATGCTGCAATCCAAGAGCCTGAGTATTCTGGACGCGCAAGCGGCCCAGTGGCTCTGGCTGTTTGCCGTGGCCCTGCATCTCTGCCTTTTGCTGGCCTTTGTCGCCTTTCGGGCGCGGCAGTTCAGCCTGCACCACATGCTGCCGAGCTGGTTTGTGCCTTTTGTGGGCATCAGCGTGGCGGCCATGACGGTTCCCGGCCCGGCCTACTACCAGCTTGCCTATGGTCTGATGGTTTTTGGCATGGTCAATTACGCGGCCCTGCTGCCTGTCATGTTGTACCGGCTCATATTTTCCCGGGAAATTGAAGACGCGTCCAAGCCAACCATAGCTGTGCTTGCCGCTCCGGCCAGCCTTTCTCTGGTGGCCTATTTGAGCCTTGAGCCAACCCCCTCCCTGCTCTTGTGCAGTCTGTTGCTCGGGGTGGCGGTGCTGATGACCAGCATCATCTATGTGGCCTTTTTCAAGTTGCTGCGCCTGCCCTTCAGCCCCGGCTTTGCGGCCTACACCTTCCCCATGGCGGTGGGGGCAACGGCGCTGTACAAGGTTTCCGAGCTGCTGGCCGCCTATCCGGCAACGCTGGAGTACGCCCTGCAACTCAAGGTGCTGGCAGTGCTGGAGATGATTGTCGCCACTCTGGTTGTGGCCTATGTGTGCTGGCGCTACCTGATCTTTTATGTTCGGGCGTGGGATACGCTGCTGCGCGCGCAAAGGGCGGCGCACGTCTGACCCGCCGGGCTGGAAAAATACCCTTGCGCGCCGCATCCCGTAGAGCTAGCCTGCCAGAACTGCGTGGCGATTTCTGCCGCTGCATGTGATTGCTCAACTTTACGCCGCCTGTGAAGGCGGCCCGCGCAGCAGGTGATCTATGCTTGTTTTTGCCGCCATGCTTTTGTTGGGGATATTGCTGGGCTTTGTGGGCGCTGGCGGCGCTGGCGTTATGATCACCATGCTCAGCGTGGGCTTTGACATCCCCATGCAGGTCGCCCTTGGCACTTCGCTTGCTGCCATGACGTTTACGTCCCTCTCCGGCTCCGTCAGCCACTTTCGCGAGGGCAACGTAAACCGCAGACTGGGCTTGCTGCTGGGCGCGTTCGGCGCCGCCGGGGCCTTCTGCGGCGCGCATATTTCGTCCGGGCTTGCCTCCGCCACGCTCAAGCCGCTGACGGGCGTGGTGCTTATGTTCTCCGCCTTTCTCATTTATCTGCGGGTCTTTCACCCGACCAATCCGCTCTTCAGCTTTCGTTTCACCAGCACCCGGGGCATGAAATTCTGGCTGCTGACAGGCATGGTTGGCGTGTTCAACGGTCTGGTTTCCGGGGCCTGCGGCGTGGGGGCAACACCCTTTATCCAGATGACCCTGCTGATTATCTTCAACGTGCCGCTCTATCAGACCGTAGGCACAACCATGCTGGTCATTCTGCCCATCGCGGCCTTTGGCAGCCTGGGTTTTCTCGCCGCCGGGCATCTGGATCTTGTGCTGTTTCTGCAGGTTCTGGCTGGTCAGGTCATTGGCGCGTATGTGGGCGCAAAATTTACCCGCATGGCTCCGCAATTGCTGCTCAAAAGCTGCATGGTGGCGCTGCCGGGGCTTGGCGGTCTGATCCTGCTGCTTGCCCGCTAAAAAGCCCCCGGCGGAATCCGACGGAGGCTCAATATTACTGGTTGTCAGCGGCCCCCATGCCGGGGGAATACCGGACATTAACCAACTATTTCACTAAATAGGACAGCATCTTGGCCACCATGGGCGAGAGCAGCACAATGGCATAGATGCGCACCAGATGGTACACCATCACCATGGGAGCTTCTGCCCCAGTGCCGCCGGAAAGTGCCACCACCGCATTGAATCCGCCGGGGCTGGTCGCCAGATACGCCCCGCCTACAGAGAGTCCGCCCCAGCGCACGGCGATCCATGTGCACAAAAGCCCCGCCATCAGAATAATGCCAGTTGAAAGCAGCATCATGGGCCAGGTGTCGCGCACGGCATCGAGCATGCCGGGATTATACATGTTGCCCACAAGCACGCCCACGCACCCGTAGACAATAAAGCGCACCCAGTGCGCCATGTCGGGCGAGGTAATGGAGCCGCAGCTTTTGTAAATCACCACGGCGATCATGGCCCCTGTCATGGCCCCGCCGGGCAGGTGAAAACGGTCAAAAACGAAACTTCCTGCAAGCCCCACGGCAAACAGCATTATTGTTGTACCCATATTGCGTCCTTCGCGCCGCGCAATGCGCGGCTGCCTGCTGATCTGTAGCCACACATGCGCGGCGTCAGACCTGCTTACGCCCTTTTTTGTCACCTCTCAATGAGGCTTGCACGCAGCATCCTGCCAAGTCTGAAACAACGTTTTGCGCCTATTTTCAACTGGTGCACGTGTTGAGCCGCGGGTTTGACGTGCCGCGCCCCCGCCGCTAGTCTGCGGCATGGGCACGGATTATCCACTGCACGTCATTGGGGTCTTCACAGATTTGGGCCCCGCTGGCGACGCCCATGCGACACCTAGCCACCTCACACAGGAAGCATCATGAATTTTGCATCCAGCCCCTATGCGGAAACGGAATCCCAGCGTTTTGACCCCATGACCACACGGGGCATAGTCACATCGCCGCACTACCTTGCCACGCAGGCGGGCGTGGATATTCTGCGCAAGGGGGGCACCGCCCTCGACGCAGCCGTGGCCGTGGCCGCGGTGCTGGCCGTTGTGTACCCGCAGATGTGCAGCATCGGGGGCGACAACTTCTGGCTGGCGCACGAGGCGGCAACGGGCGCGCTGCACGGCATCAACGCCTGTGGGCGCTCGGGCGAAAATGTCACGCGGGATTTCTTTGAGCAAAAGGGCCTTGCGTCCATCCCCCTTCGCGGGCCGCTGGCTGCCTGCACGGTGCCCGGTGTGGTTTCCGGTTGGGACGCCGCCCACACGCTCAGCCGCTCCTGGGGCAGTCCTCTTGCTCTGGGCGACCTGTTGCAGGAAGCCATCAGCCTCGCGGCAGAAGGTTTTGCCGTAACCCCATCCCTGGCCCACTGGCTGCATGAAGACTGCAAACCTGACCCCACGGGCTATCGGCAATTACAGAGGTTTCCCGGTTTTGCCAGCACGTTTCTGCCCGGCGGCACGCCCCCGCAAACTGGAGCAGTGCTGCGCCTGCCCGACCTTGCCGTTACCCTCGACCTTATCGCCCGCGAGGGCGCGCGCGTATTTTATGAAGGCGAACTGGCCGAGCGCCTGACCCGCTGGCTCGCCAGCAACGGCGGTCTGCTCACAGCGCGGGATTTCGCCGCGCATCAGGCAGAAATCGTCACGCCCCTGCGCGTGCGCTACCGTGGCCTTGAGTGCTGCAACCTGCCGCCCAACACCCAGGGGCTGGCTTCGCTCTCCATACTCAACATTCTTGAATATCTTGACATTCAGAGCATGGGCGAGGGCAGCGCCGCATACCTGCATGCCGTAGTCGAGGCGACCAAACTGGCCTTTGCCGACCGCGACGCCCACGTGACTGACCCGGACTTTGCCGACATTCCTGTAGATTATCTGCTGTCTCCGGAGCATGGCCGCGAGCTTGCCAACCGCATTGACCCTACCCGCGCGCTCAGCTCCGCCGCCCCGCTGGAACCCAAGGGCGACACCTGCTGGTTCGGCGTGGTGGACGCGCAGGGCAACGCCGTCTCTGCCATCCAGAGCATTTTTCATGACTTCGGCGCGGGCCTTGTGGCGGGGGACACGGGCATTTTGCTGCAAAACCGAGGCAGCTTTTTTTCGCTCGATCCCGCCCACATTAACAGGCTCGAACCGCGCAAGCGCACCATGCACACGCTCAATCCCCCCATGCTGCGCAAAAACGGCAGGCCCTGGCTGGTCTACGGCACCATGGGCGGCGAGGGGCAACCTCAAACGCAGGCGGCCATAGTCACCAGAATGGTAGATTTTGGCCTGAGTCCGCACGATGCCGTGGCCGCACCGCGCTGGCTTTATGGCCGCAGCTGGGGCCTGCCGGTAAACAACCTCCGGCTCGAAGGCCGATTCAGCCCGCAAGTGGCCCAAGCCCTGACCAAACAGGGGCATTCGGTTGAACGCATTGCAGACTTCAGCGACCTGATGGGCCATGCCGGAGCCATTCTTTGTGATCAGGAGACCGGGGTGCTGTTTGGAGCAACCGACCCGCGCAGCGACGGGCTGGCTGCCGGTTATTGACCCAGGCAATGCCGTTAGTCTTTTTCTGTGGCTTTTACAGCTGAATCGTGCTTACATACCGCAGGTTTTTCAGGTCTGCCGGGCTGCACAGGCTGACCTGAATCCATGCGAAAACGGCGCTGGAAAAAAAACAGCGGCAGGACTTAAAACAGGGTTTCCCAGTTTCAGGCAAGGGCGCAAACCCAAGGACTACCACTCCGTAGAATAATATAACACACTGAAATTATTTTATATTTTTACATTTTCGAGCATAATGCGAGCAATAGCGTCAAAAATCTCCCGCCAAATCGACAAAAAAGTATTTTTTACATAAGAAACAATTTATCAAATATTAACAGAATGTTATAAATTCAAGCCCCATCCCTTGCTTGCCGCAAAACTGGTATCTACAGCCAGAAATGGCGCTGACCTGAATTGCATTCAGACGAACAGCTTCAAAAAAACTATTTTAATCCAGCATATTACTCGAATATTGGTTAAGAAGACCTAACAGCCCCCTCCAACTCGGTATCGTATTTGACTTGCGATACCACATGTGCGACAAGGTTCATGCTCTGCTATCGTTTTATTTTTTCACTGTTTTGTAGTGCTTACGCACAAAAAGTTACCAAAACGTATTTTTTGTGTAGCTAAATTTTATAAATTATGTTCTTTTCCAACAACTTAGCAAAACGGAATATTTTTTGCTTTGTTCAGCCTTACCGTCTTTTTGGTACACCCCTGTAACTGCACATAAAACTCGGGAGGCCTTCATGAATTTGCTGAAAGTAGCGTCAGTTTGCGCCCTGTCTCTCTTTGTGGGGCAAGCGGCCATGGCCGCAGAAGCTCCGATCAAAATCGGGTTCCCCATCCCGCTTACTGGTGAAATCCCCAAGGTGGGCGAAGGTTCCAAGTACGCGGCTGAAATGCTGAAGGAAGAGATCAACGCCAAGGGCGGGCTGAAAGTGGGTGACAAGATGTACCCGCTTGAATTCATTTATGAAGACAATGAATCCAAACCCGAGTCTGCCGTCAACGTTACCCTGAAGCTCATTGAGCGCGACAAGGTCATGGCCATCGTCGGCCCCCAGTCTTCGCGTCAGGCCGTGCCTGCGGGCGCTGTTGCCAATGACGAACAGGTGCCCATGATCACCCCCTGGTCCACCAATCCCGACGCCACCAAGGACCGCCCCTGGGTGTTCCGCGGGGCCTTCCTTGATCCTTTCCAGGCTCCTGTGGCCGTGGACTTCACCACCAAGAAGTTCAACGCCAAAAAAGCCGCGGTTCTGTTTGAAGTATCCAACGACTATTCCAAGGGGCTTGCCGACAACTTCAAGGAAGCCTTTGAAAAGACCCACGGCAAGGGTTCTGTGGTGGCCATGGAATCACACGGCCCCAAGGATCAGGATTTCTCTGCCCAGCTGACCAAGATCATCGCGGCCAAGCCCGATTTCATCTTTGTGCCTGAAAACTACAGCTTTGCGGCCCTTATTGTGCCCCAGGCCCGCGACCTCGGCTACAAGGGCCCCTTCATGGGTTCCGACGCCTGGGGTTCCGCCGAACTCTTCAACCTCTGCGGCAAGGACTGTGTGGATCAGTTCTTCTCCACCCACTACACCGCCGAGGGCGCGACCGGCAAAACCAAGGAATTCATCGACAAGTACAAGGCCAAGTACGGCTATGTGCCTGACGACGTTGCCGCTCTGACCTGGGACTCCATCAACATCGTGCTTCAGGCCATTCAGAAGAACGGCAAGATCGACCCCGACCTCAAGAAAGAACGCAAGATCATTCGCGACAACATGGCTGGCATGGCCAACTTTGACGGCATCACCGGCAGCATGAAGTTCGACGAAAACCGCGACCCCATCAAGTGCGCTGTTATCGTGCGCGTGACCGAAACCGGCGCGTTTGCCTTTGTGGAATCTGTCTGCCCCAAATAGCAGGCATCAGTAGGTAATTGGCTCTGCCGCGCGGCCCAACCCACAGGGGGCCGCGCGGCGGCAAAACACTCCAATGCGAGTGGGAAACCGCGCCTCTGAACGGATCAATATTTTTTGCCTCCGGTAACGTCCCATTGCGAATCAGGAATGTTTTTTTGCGTTTTTCTGGCATAAAAACATGCAGAGGCAAGCTTGCCTTGCGATGCTGGCGCAGGCCACCCGCAACTCACCCTTGGGACAACAGTTCTTTCGCCTGAACGGGCGGTTCAGGGGCCGCGTACGCGCACTGCCGCTCAAGATTCGGGTTTTGACCACGATTTGGAAAAAACTGCGCCACAGAATTCGCACCCTGTAACCGTCAGCATTTTTGGGTAGCCTATGGACTTTCTGCTGCAACAGACCCTCAACGCCTTGCAATGGGGCAGCTTTTACGCCCTCATCGCCTTGGGCTACACCTTGGTTTACGGGGTGCTGCGCCTCATCAACTTCGCCCACGGCGATATTTTTATGGTTGGGGCCTACATTTCCTTTTTTGTGGCCACGTATCTGGTTTCTTCCGACGGGCTTGGCCTTTCAAAGCCAATGACGCTGTGGCTGACCATTGTTCTGACAATGGGCCTCACGGCCCTTGTGGGCGTGACGCTTGAGCGCATTGCCTACCGGCCTCTGCGCCGCAAGGGCGCACACAGGCTCTATGTGGTCATTACCGCACTGATGTGCGGCCTTATTCTTGAAAACGGCAACCTTGCACTGCTTGGGGCAACCAAGCGCAAGCTGCCCGAGCTTATCGACAAGGCCGTATATTCCATCGGGCCGCTGGTCATCACCAACCTGAAAGTATGGGTTATTGTGGCTGCGGTGCTGGTGTTTCTGTTCCTGCAGACCATTGTCACGCGCACCAAGGTGGGCATGGCCATGCGCGCTGTCTCGTGGGATCGCTTTGCCCTGCCGCTCATGGGCATACCGCTCGACAGCGTCATTGTGGTCACCTTTGTGCTTGGCTCGGGCATTGCCGGGCTTGGCGGCATGCTGTTTGCCATGTGCTACCCCAACCTTGAGCCATACATGGGCGCCATGATCGGCTGGAAGGCCTTTATCGCGGCAGTTGTGGGCGGCATCGGCGACATACGCGGCGCATTTGTGGGCGGCTTTATGCTGGCATTTGTAGAAATCATGGTGGTGGCCTTTTTGCCGTCCACCTACATGGATCTGTTTTCCTTCACCATCCTGCTGCTCATCCTGTGGGTGCGGCCCACGGGCATTTTCGGCATGCCGCAAACGACCAAAATCTAGCCGGAGTGTCTGAATGCTGCCTCTTTTTGTACAAACGGTTCTTGTAATACTGGGCGTGCTCTGCTTCGGCTATGCCATCAAACGGGCTGTCAAACAGAAGAAGATAGACTGTCTTCTGTTCCTGCTCGGCGGGTTGGTGCTTGTTTTTGCCGAATACTTTTCATGGATTGACGGCTACTGGCTTTCGGTCATCAAGTTCATGGGCCTCAACGTTATTTTTGCCACCAGCCTGAACCTTGTGAACGGCTACATGGGCGAATTTTCCTGTGGTCACGCGGGCTTCATGTGCGTGGGGGCCTATGTGGGCGGGCTTATCTCCATCATTCTGTTCACCAAGAACAAAATGCTGGGCGCTCCCCTGCTGCCGCCCGAGCTTGCGCCCCTGCTCTTTCCCCTGGTGCTTGCCGCTGCGGGCGGCGTGGCGGCCCTCTTTGGCCTGCTGGTGGCCCTGCCCTCTTTCAAGACCCGTGACGACTACTTGGCAATCATCACCATTGCCGCCAACTACATCATCATTTCACTCATCATCAATATCGACTTTGTGGGCGGCCCGCGCGGCCTTACGGGCATGCGCAGCGTGGTGCGCGCCATGGAGAACGTGGCCGACATCCCCTGGATGATGATCTGGATGCTGCTTGGCGTGATGATCACAACCATGATGCTCTACCGTCTGGTAAACAGCACCCTGGGCAAGGGCATACCCGCGGTGTGCCAGAACGAAGTTGCCGCAGAGATCATGAGCGTCAACACCAAGAAGGTGAAGCTCGTGGCCTTTATGGTTTCGGCGGGCATTGCCGGTGTGGCGGGCGCGTTGTACGCGCACATGTTCAGCTCCATCTACGCCAACAGCTTTGGCATCATGAAGTCCACCGAGGCCATGGTCATGGTGTATCTGGGCGGCATGGGTTCGCT
This sequence comes from Pseudomonadota bacterium, assembly GCA_023419375.1. Lineage (GTDB taxonomy): Bacteria > Desulfobacterota > Desulfovibrionia > Desulfovibrionales > Desulfovibrionaceae > Desulfovibrio. The sequence goes on along the minus strand of JAEZYD010000043.1, from coordinate 9,816 downwards.
TTCCGGCTCGGTGCTGGCCGCAGTGATGTTTACCCTGCTGATCGAGCTTTTGCGCTTTGCCCTGCCTGCCATGAGCGATCTGGCCCACATGCTGCCCTTTGTGCCCAATTCGTTCAATATCAGCCAGGAATGGAAGTGGGTCATCATCCCGCTGATTCTCATTCTGCTCATGCAGTTCAGGCCCGAGGGCCTCTTGGGCAACAGGGAACTTACCGATGTGTTCCCCAAACTGAAACGGCTGGTAAGCTTCGGCAAGCGCGACTAAAGCAATTCCGGCCCCAGGGCGGCGCGTCCTGAAAGCGCCATTGATACAGATACAACCAGAACGAGTGGGGGCTGACCTTGGCACTGCTTGAAATGAAAGAAGTCACGCAACGCTTCGGCGGGCTGATTGCGTTAACGGATTTTTCCATCGCCGTGGAAGACCACTCCCTTGTGGGCCTTATCGGCCCCAATGGCGCGGGCAAAACAACGGTGTTCAATCTGGCCTCCGGCTTTTATCACGCCAGCGAGGGGCAGATTGTCTTTAACGGCCATACATACGATACGCGCCTTGAGCCGCATCAGGTTACGGCCATGGGTATGGCGCGCACCTTTCAGAACATCCGCCTGTGGAACGACATGACGGTGCTCGACAACATCTGCGTGTCGCAATACCACAGGCTGGGATACGGGCTGCTTGACGCCTGGCTCTGCAACGAGCGCTACAGCCGCGAAGAAAAACGCGTGCGGCAAAAAGCCTCAAAGATTCTTGAAATCATGGAACTGGCCGATGTGGCCAATGAATTTCCCAAAAACCTGCCCTACGGTCTGCAACGCCGGGTGGAACTGGCCCGCGCCCTTTCCACCGACCCCAAGCTGCTGCTGCTTGACGAACCCGCCGCTGGCCTGAACTCCTCGGACGTGGACGGCCTCATCAAGCACATCCGCTGGATCTTTGACGAATTCAAAATCGCCATCTGGATGATCGAGCACCAGATGAAGGTTGTCATGTCGCTGTGTCAGCACATTACCGTGGTGGAATTCGGCAAGACCATTGCCAAGGGCACGCCGCAGGAAATTCAGTCCAACCCCGATGTCATCAAGGCCTACTTGGGCGACGAGAACGTGTGATGCTACTGGAAGTTGAAAATCTCTACGCCGGCTATGGCAAGATTGAAGCCCTTCACGGCATTTCATTTCACGTGAACAAGGGCGAAATAGTCACCCTCATCGGGGCCAACGGCGCTGGCAAGTCCACAACGCTCAAGGCCGTCATGCGCCTCACGCCGCCGGAATCGCCCACGGTCATCAGCGGCGACATCCGCTTTAACGGCGAATCCATCCTGAAAACAGAGCCGCACCATGTGGTGGCCCGCCTCAAGATGGATCTTGTGCCCGAGGGCCGCCACATTTTCGGCAACCTCACGGTGAACGAAAACCTCAAGCTGGCCACCTGGACGCGCAAGGACAACAACATCCAGCGGGATGTGGACAAGGTTTTTGAGCTCTTTCCGCGCCTTAAGGAACGCATGCACCAGCGCAGCGACACGCTCTCTGGCGGCGAACAGCAAATGCTGGCCGTGGGCCGCGCGCTCATGACCAACTGCTCGGTGCTGCTGCTGGACGAACCCTCCATGGGTCTTTCGCCCCTGCTGATGTACGACATGTTCCGCACCTTCAAGCAGCTCAACAGCGAAGGTCTGACCGTTGTGGTTGTGGAGCAGAATGCCCGCCTGGCGCTTCAGGTGGCGGATCGCGGCTATGTGCTCGACACTGGCAGCATCGTGGCGGAAGGTTCCGCCGCCCATCTGGCCGACACGCCGGAAATCAAGGCAGCCTATCTGGGCGCATAAGCCCGCCCCGGCGCAACTATCTGTAATGACAAAGCCCCCGTTGAAAAACGGGGGCTTTGTGTTTTGCCGTGGGCAGCACGAAAGCTATCTGGCGGCGGCAACCATTGCTGCGCCTATACGGCGGGCATTTTCCAGGTCTTGCGGAAAATGCGCATCGCGATAAGCGGCCTTTTCCGGCTCGGAGAACCGCTCGCACTTGTACTTGCTGTAGTCGTCAAACTGGTAGGTATTGTGCGCATGCTGCACCTGCGGCTCGCCAAAAAGGCGACCCACAAAGGATTCCATTCCCTTTAGGTTCTGGAGGTAGCCGTACTGCTCCATTTCTTCGCTGCTCACGTTCATGGGGTAGATAAAGGCCGTGGGCATACGTTTGGGCGCGAGCGAGCTGTACTCCTTGTCGTATACAAAGAAGGGAAACAGCAGGCGCTCCAAAAAGCTGCGCATCATACCAGTGACATTGCCAAAATAGATGGGGCTGCCAAAGATAAGCCCGTCCGCCTGCGAGAGCTTTTCCAGCACCGTGGCCAGATCGTCCTTGACTGCGCAGTGCCCGTAGCTCTTGCCGCCTAGCCGCTTGCACGAAAAACAGCTCACGCAGCCCTTGTAGTTAAGATCGTAGAGGTGGATCATCTCGGTTTCCACTGCTTCGCTACAGGGTGCGACGGCTGCGCCGTCCAGAGCTGCCTGAAGCAGTTTTACGGTATTGAACTTCTTTCGCGGGCCACCGTTTATGGCGTAAATTTTCATTATATCCTCCTGTGGGAATAGATTGATGACAAGGGACTTCTTGACCACCATCTATACCTGCCCTAAAACTATTTTCGCAAGTACGCATTTTTTTCTTCCCTACTTTTAGCGAGCATACCATGGCAAAATCTCCTTCACGCGCCGCCAGCGGCCTGTATGATGACAAGACTGAATGCCCCATCCTGCACGTTTTCAGGTTCATCGGCGGCAAGTGGAAGCTGCCCGTTCTGTGGCATCTGGCCGAAAAAGACACCCTGCGCTACAACGAGCTGAAACGCAGCGTACGGGGCGTCACCAATATGATGCTGACCAAGTGCCTGCGCGAGCTGGAAGATTTTGGCCTTGTGCACCGCAGGCAGTACAACGAAATCCCGCCGAAGGTGGAATATTCGCTCACAGAGAGCGGCAAAAAACTGCTCCCGGCGCTGGAGGCGCTTTACGCCTGGGGCCGGGAGCATATGGATTTTGCAGTAAGCTCGGGAATGACGGGGGCAGACAATTGCGGCTGTCAGCCCCGTGCCTGCCCGGATAGTTTGGTGGACAGTTCTCTGGACGGTTCGACGGATACTTCCAAGGGCGGTTCGGCAGCCTGAGCGCATCCGGCCGTGCTTCGGATGTTTTCCACCACAATACCCGTGATTATAAGCGCGCCGCCAAGCAGGGTCGCCAGGGTCATCTGTTCACCCAGCAGGGCCGCGCCAAACAGCACCGCCGCCAGAGGATTGAGCGCAATGAACACGCCAGCGCGGGCCACGCCAATTTTCTGGATGCCGTCATAATACCAGATATAGGCCACGGCGGAGCCAACTATACCCAGATAGAGCAGGCTGAGCATTTCGCCGCTGCTGAACCGCGCCACGGCGGCAAAATCCAGCGCGCCCGTGCAGGCGGTATAGGCCGCCAGCATGATGGTTCCGGCATAGATGGAGTACGTAACCGTGTGCAGCGGCCCAAGCTGCCGCACCACTGATTTGCAAAACACGCTGTAGGCGCTCCAGCTCAGCACGCAGCCGCCTATAAGCGCCTCGCCCAACCAGCCGCTGCCGCCACCGCCACCGCCTGCCCGCTGCGGATCGCCGCCGCCGACCACCAGAGCCACACCGCCGAAACACAGGGCAATGCCAAGCATTTTCAGCGCGCTCACACGCTCATGGTAAAAAAGATAGGCGATAAGTGCCATGACCGCCGGGTTCAGCGCCACAATCAGCGCCGCGCGCGAAGCGCTGATGTACTGCAAGCCGCTGAAAAAGAAAAAACTGTACGAAAATATGCCGCAGAACCCCAGCAGGGTCACCACCAAGGCCTGCCTTGCCGTTACACGGCGAAAACCCTTGCCGGAAATCACCAGAAACAGACTCAGCGCCGCCGAGGCCAGCAAAAATCGCAGGCTGGCCGAGAACATGGGCGCAACGCCAGCCAGGCTTCTGCCCGCAATGAATGTTCCACCCCATGCCACGGCCACAAGAGCCAGCCGCGCGTATACGGCGGCGTCCCCCGCGCGTTCTTTTGCAACACTCATTTCATTCCCTGACTTTGCTGAAATTCTATGGTCAAAAGCAATTCACAGATTGCACCCATTGCACCCGCGAACCAACATGCATACACTTACGAGCATGTTTATTCATAGAGAAATGAGCAATAACTCATGGTAAATCGCAATGACGCTGACCCAGCTTGAAATTTTCTCCACCGTGGCCGCGCGCCGTGGCTTCACTGCCGCAGCCCTGCAACTGGGCATTTCGCAATCGGGCGTATCCCACGCCATCGAAGCGCTTGAGCAGGAATTTGGCGTGGCCCTGCTGCGGCGCGGCAAAAATCTGGAGCTTACGGATGTGGGCGCTCGCCTGCTGCGTCAGGCGCAGGCCATGCTTGGGCTGGCGGAATCCATGCGACAGGAGGCCTCGGACGCGCGCGGTATGAAGCGCGGCACGTTGCGCATCGGTTCCTTTGGCCCCACGGCCTCGTTGCGCCTGCTGCCCCCGGTGCTTGAAAAATACCGCGCGGAATACCCCGGCATTGAAATCCACGTGGATGAAGGCCCGGACGGAGAGGTGGCCCAATGGCTTGCAGACCACCGCGTGGACATTGGTTTTGTGACCCTGCCGGACGAACGGTTTGACACCTTCCCCATCATGGAAGACCAGCTGGTGGCCCTGCTGCCTCTGGCGCACCCGCTGACGAAGAAAAGCGCCGTCACACTTGAGGAACTCTGCGCCAGCCCCTTTGCCATGACCAGAGCCGGGTCTGGGGACATTATCGGGGGTCTGTTCCGCGCGTTGCGCCTGCAACCCAATGTCCGTTGGCGCTCGTTGCAGCTTGTGAGCACCATTGCCGCCGTGGCGAGGGGCGAGGCCGTGAGCATTGTGGCGGAATCCGCCCTGCCGCCAGAAAAAGCGCCGGGCTATGTCAAAAAGCCCCTCCGCCCGGCGGCCCGGCGGCAGGTAGCCCTGGCAGTGCCGGACGCACGCCGCATGTCGCCCGCTGCGCGGGAGTTCATCCGCATGGCGCAGGAGGTTTTTTCGCATCCTGGGCAGTCAACCGCAAGGCCGGCAACACGATAAAATTGCCTGCTCCCCGGCAAAAGGTATAGACTGCATCAGACGCGCGGCTTCGCACAACAGAGGGGGTTCACCATGCATGTTCTCATTCTGGGCGGCACAGGCTTTGTGGGGCGATACATGGCAAGGGCGCTCATGCGCCAGGGCCTCACCGTAAGCGTGGTTTCACGCAGGGCTGGCAAGGACGGCAACGGCCCGAGGCGCGTGGTCTGGAACGGCTGGGATGGGGCTGCCCTGGCCGGATTGCTGGACGGCATCGACGCCATCATCAATCTGCAAGGCGAAAATATCGGGGGAGGCCGCTGGACGCCGGAGCGCAAGCAGGCCATTGTGAACAGCCGGGTAGAAACCGGGCAAGCCTTGTGCGTTGCCCTGCGCCTGCGCACGGAGCAATCCCAGCAAGCGCCTGCGACCCTCTTGCAGGCCTCGGCCAGCGGATACTACGGGCTGTGGCAAAATAACGCGCCTGCCTGCGATGAAGGTGCGCCCTCCGGCACGGGATTTCTGGCCGAAACATGCCGCCAGTGGGAGAAAAGTACCGTGCCCGTTGAAGCGTTGGGCATCCGCCGTTGCGTGTTGCGCTTTGCCCCGGTGCTGGGCAAAAAGGCTGATGGAACCCCCGGCGGATTTCTGGAGCGCATGCTGCCGCCCTTCCGCATGTTTGTGGGCGGGCCGCTGGGTTCAGGCAAACAGCCCTTCTGCTGGACGCACCTTGAAGACGTAGCTGGAGCCGCAGCCCTGCTGCTGCAAAGGCCCGACCTTACGGGCACGTTCAACATCTGCGCGCCGCGCACCCCGAGCATGAGCGAATTTACCCACGCCCTTGGCAAGGCCTGCGGCAGGCCCTCGTGGCTGCCCGTGCCAGCACCAGTACTGCGCCTGATGCTGGGGCAGATGGCCGATGAACTGCTGCTCGCAGGGCAAAACCCTGTTCCGGCGCGATTGCAGGCTGCTGGCTATGCCTTTCGCCAGCCGGATCTGGATTCGGCCCTGCGGAGCGTGCTTATCTAGGGCAGCTAACGCATTATTTATACGCGGCCTTCGGGGCGTCCCACTGGCAATCTGCGCCTAGAAAGTCACCTGTTTTTGCGCGTTCCAGAGCGTTCTGTAGCCGAAATAGAGCGAGCAGAAACAGCACAGACACACGCAGGCGCAAATGGCCACCATGATGGTTATCTGATACAGGATGGCAGTGGTGGGCGCGGTGCCGGAAAGTATCTGGCCTGTCATCATGCCGGGCAGCACCACTATACCCATGCCCAGCATGGAGTTGAGCGTGGGCACGAGGGCGGTTTCCAGCGCCTGGCACACAAAGGGAAAGAGCACCTTCTCCGGCGTAGCTCCTATGTTCAGCAGCGCCTCCACACGCGCCCGCTGTCCCTCAAGGCCGTTCCAGAAGGACTTGAGCCCCAGCGAAACACCCGTCAGCGCATTGCCCATGAGCATGCCGCTGATAGGGATGAGATATTGCGGATCAAACACGCTCTGCCCCACAATACAGGTCACGAAAAATATGATGATGCCCAGCCCGCAACTGGCAATGGAGACGGATACGATTACCCGAAAGCGCGGGTTGAGCCTTTTGTTGCGCGAAAGCACCAGATAGATGGTAAAAAACACCAGTATGAGCAGATAGCCCATGGTGAGCAGCGGGTGCGGATGCTCAAAAAGAAAAGTCAGCGCATAGCCTGCGGCAATGAGCTGCAAGGTCATGCGCGCGCTTGCCAGCACCAGCAGTTTGGCCTGGTTGATGCGGCATTTTTTCATAACCGCCAGCACTACCAGCAAGAGCACATAGACGAGCAAAAACGAGCCTAACTGAATCTGGGCAACGCCGTTCATGGTTATTCCGCCTCTGCCCGCAGGCTGATGATGTTTTCCGCATGCCGCTCTGTCAGGGCGGGATCATGGCTCACGGCCACAACGGTCATGGCGCGTTCGCGGCAAAAGGCCAGCACCTGGGCCATAAAGCGCTCTGCCGTTTCCTGATCCAGGGCCGAGGTGGGTTCATCCAGCATCAGCACCTTGGGCAGGAATGAAAGGCAGATGGCCAGAAACACGCGCTGGCGTTCACCGCCCGAAAGATGCACGCAGGGCGCATCCAGCGGAAAATTGGCGCAGCACAGGCGCAGGAAGTTCAGTTTGTCCTCCGCCGCGAGGTTGGCGGATTCTCTGGCTTCGCAAAATGCGTCAAAGTTTTCGCCCACGGAGCCGTCAAAAAGAAACACGGACTGCCCTGCCAGCAAAACCTCGCGCCGCAGGACAATGCTGTCGATGTCGGCCATATCCTGGCCATGATACAGCACAGTTCCCGCCGTGGGGGCCAGAGTTTTGTTGAACAGCCGCAGCAGCGTACTTTTGCCGCAGCCGCTGGGGCCGCTGATAAAGGTGGCCTTGCCCTCTTCTATGTCCAGATCCTTGTAGGATATCTGGCCGTAGGCAAGACCGCGTGTCTGTATACAGGACATAATTTCTCCTGATGGCTGACGTGGTGCAGGACTATTCCGGCGTAGGCCATCCTACAGAGGAGCGCGGCAAGGTCAACAGCCTGTAGATGTTTTGTGCCGCGCAGCAGAATTTTTTTTACATCTGCGCCAGAATCGTCATCCCTTGCGCGGGGCGGCTTCTGGGCGGTTTTTTTCAGCCAGGCCGCCGTCTGCCGCAATCTGGGGCTGATGGGGCATTGTGCATTGGCGTGTATGAGGCTATGGTACGCTACCAAGTAATTTTTTATGTACAGGAACAGCATGTCCCCATCGTTCGAAGATTTTCATTTGTCCCCGGAATTGTTGCAGGCCGTCAAGGATATGGGTTTTGAAGAACCCTCTCCTATTCAGGTGCTTGCCGTACCCTTTCTGCTGACTGGCCGCGACGCGGTAGGTCAGGCCCAGACCGGCACCGGCAAAACAGCCGCCTTTGGCATGCCCATTCTGGAAAAGCTCACCCCCACAAGGGCGGTGCAGTCGCTGGTGCTTTGCCCCACGCGCGAGCTTGCCATCCAGGTTGCCGAAGAGCTCAGCAAACTGGCCGCCCGCAAGCGTGGCGTCGCCATTTTGCCCATATACGGCGGTCAGGCCATTGAACGCCAGCTCCGCGCTCTTGAACGCGGCGTGCAGGTGGTGGTAGGCACCCCCGGCCGCGTTATGGATCACCTCCAGCGCGGTACCCTCCGCCTTGGCGGCGCAACCACCATTGTGCTTGATGAAGCCGACGAAATGCTCGATATGGGCTTTCGCGAAGATATAGAAGCCATTCTGGAGCGGGTGCCCGCTGAATGCCAGCGCGTGCTTTTTTCGGCCACCATGCCCCCGGCCATTTTGCAGTTGAGCAAACGCTTTCTGCGTGATCCGGAAATGCTGGCCATTGCCCAGAAAACCCTGACCGTGCCCGCCATTGAGCAGGTCTATTACGAAGTGCGCCCCCATCAGAAGATGGACGCGCTGTGCCGGGTGCTGGACGCCCAGGGATTCCGCAAGGCCCTGGTGTTCTGCTCCACCAAACGCAGCGTGGACGAAGTGACGGCCCACCTGCAGCAGCGTGGCTATCAGAGCGATGGCCTGCACGGCGACCTTGCCCAGTCGCAGCGCGACAGGGTCATGCAGCGTTTTCGCGGTGAAGGGCTGGACATTCTGATCGCCACGGACGTTGCCGCGCGCGGCATTGACGTGGACGATGTGGATGCCGTGGTCAACTACGACATTCCCCATGACGCAGAGCGCTACGTGCACCGCATTGGCCGCACCGGCCGCGCTGGCCGCGTGGGCAAGGCCTTTACCTTTGTGACCCTGCGCGAGCAGCACAAGCTGCGCGACATTATCCGGCATACCAAGGCCCGCATCCAGCAGGAACGCCTGCCCTCGTTGCGCGACGTTGCCAACATCCGCACCTCGCGGCTGCTGGACGAAGTGCGCGCCACGCTGACCGCCGGGGCGCTGGAAAGCTGCATGCAGATGGTGGAAGACTTTTTGTCCGAACAGTTTGCCGACGATGTCATCACCAGCCGCGATGTGGCCGCAGCCCTGCTCAAGCTGCTGATGCAGCGCGATTTTGGCGATGCCACCAACGTGCCCGAAGAAGACCCCCTGGCCGAAGCGCCCCGCCGCTTTGGTCGTGATGGCCGCGACGGCCGTGATGGTCGTGACGGATTCCGTCAGGGCGACCGCGATGGCGCGCGCCCGCGCCGCAACGATGCGCCCATGACCCGCCTGCACATCAGCGTGGGCCATGCCCACAAGGTTTCGCCCGGCGAAATGGTGGGCGCCATCACCGGTGAATGCGGCATTGCTGGCCGCAGCATCGGCGCCATCAGCATTCAGAAGCATTTCAGCCTTGTTGAAGTGCAGAGCGAGTTTGCCGATGACGTGCTGGCCGTTCTCAACCGGGGCGTATTCATTGCCGGTACGCGCGTGACCGCCAAGCTCGACACTGGCGGCGGCTCCTTCCAGCGCAAGAGCTTTGGCCCTGGCCCCCGCGCACCGCGTGGCCCCCGCCCCGGATACCCTGCCCGCAATCAGCGCGATGGCGGCGGTAACGGTGGTGGCGGTGGCGGCAAGCGGTTTACGCACCCCGACAAATGGGGCAGAAAACCGCGCGGCGCAGAAGACGACAGGGATTAACCTTTGTTGCTAGCACAACGGCCCCGTTGGGGATAGAGCCCACCGGGCGGGTTTATTTAA
>JAEZYD010000009.1 GCA_023419375.1 Pseudomonadota bacterium | reverse complement strand
CATTAGCGTTTTGATATTAGTCGAAGATACTCAATTGATTATGATTTAGCTCTTTGAAATATTGTTTTTGAGTTTGCTGAAACAGTTGATTTACGGGCATTTTTTCAAAAATGGATATGCTTAAAATCTGTAGTATTTCGTACAACGATTGTTTGAGCATAAATTTCTTCTTTGCAATGGCTACCAGCACATAAACAGACACGGCAATCCATACTTGTGTTTTCACTGCATTTTCGGATTGACCCCAAAAGGATTTTATTTTTAAGTGCTGCTTAATCCATTTAAAGAACAATTCTATTTTCCATCTGTGTTTATATAGTTGTGCAATCTCTGTTGCTTTGAGATGAAAGTTGTTGGTGAGAAAAATTAAAGTCTTACCGCTTTCAGCATCACAAAATTTTATTCTTCTTATTTTTTCAGGATAATCTTTGGCAGCATAATAATTATTCAAGAGTACATACTGATCGCAAAGCACGCCGTTGGCTTTATCTGATGGATTGGATTTGACACGGCGACTATTCATGTTATCTTTCGCTCTTGTAATATAAAAAGCATCAGATTGATGGATCTTGTAAAGCCGCTTGTAGTCTACATATCCTCTGTCCATCACATAAAAGCTATTAGCTTCAAAACAGATAAAGTCCAACGCATTTACATCATGAACAGAAGCAGTAGAAAAATGTATAAACTCTGGAATAGCTGTTTTCAAATCCAGTTGCGTATGCAATTTTATTCCTGCTTTTGTAGTTCGAAATGTTGCCCAATGGAAAGTGGATAAACATAAATCTATGGTTGTCGCATCTATAGCAAACACATTGCTTTCAAGTGCTACTTCAAGAGTACTATCCCCCATATACAATTGCTTTGCTTGCTTTATAAGCAGCATAGCCAAATCATAGTAGATAAGGTAGGAACGATTTTCATTGGCAACAGAAAGCGTGCTTTTGACTACTATATTGCCTATGCCGAGATGATACATTTTATCAGCATTTGCTTTTAAACATAAAATCGTATCGCTTAAACTTTCCCGATGTGTGAGCTGGCCAAATGCCATGCACAAAAATTGTTTCCAACAGCTAAAATCCTTCACCTTATACTCGCCTTTATGCCGTCTGACAAGGGTTTGAAACTGCTTGTGTGAAACAAGTGATATAATTTGAGAGAAAACATACTTGCCTTGATTCATAATATCTGAAAATCAATGAATTAAAAAATCCAAAGTTTTCAAAATTTCAAATCGTTTCCAACTTAAATTCCTCCCAAACTCAATACTGACAATACTTTCAAGGAACTTTTATTTATAACATCAAAACGCTAATGGTTTTTCATATTTTCTTATTCTTAGTTGTTACTTTTTTTCTTTTTCTCATTTACATATTCCAAAATATCAGCAGGCTGGCAGTCTAAAGCCTTGCAAATGGCTTCTAACGTGCTAAAGCGAATAGCTTTTGCTTTTCCAGTTTTTAATATGGAAAGATTTGAAAGGGTCAACTCAACTTTTTCAGATAGCTCATTAAGCGACATTTTTCGCTTGGCCATCATTACATCTAGGTTTACAATGATTGGCATAGTTATACAGTTAAATCATTTTCGTTTTGAATATCTACTCCTTTTTTGAAAATTGTGGCAATGATGTAAATTACAGCTCCCATTAAAATAAATGCCTGTGCGTCTACCCAGAATTGATTTAGGTTGTCGTTCAATACACCGATATGTGGAGATTGCTTTGCAATGTAGCTTAACAATCCAATGAATAGGGTGTAATAACTTAATAGGGTAATTTGTTTGGCGACAAAACTGCTGAAGGGTTTTTTCAAGTCCATTTTGTGCATTAGCCTGATAACTATATAAAACAGAATTGCTTTTAAAATGGCAATGGCTAGTATAAAACCATACGCACCGAAGAAAACCAATCTGCTGTCCTTATACATTGCAGATAAGTCCAACTTTTGATATAGATTTTGGACAAATTCAGGCTTATACAAACTGAAAAAGAAATTTACTATTAGCCCACCAGCTTCAATGCTTAAACCAACAAAAATGAGCCAAGCCACAATATATAAGCACCAAAATACGAAGTTGTTTGTTTTTGACATCGTGATACAAATTTTAATGATATCGCAAATGTAATAAATATTTATTGATAAACAACAAATATATTTTGAAATAAGGAAAAATGTTGTTTTTTTAATAGTCAGGGGGACAATGTCGTTTTTGTCATATTACGTGAGGTGTTGTCTTTAAGCTGCCGCATAACGTTCTGCAGATTTGCGATGGGCGGGCTTTTCAGCACAAATATTCATTCGTAGAACTGAACTTTCGATTACCACAAAACTGTCTGCGGAGCACGAAACCCCGCCTGACGCAAAACCCTTGTGTGTGCCCTGAATGATAAACATAGTTCTTTTTTTTTTAAGGAAGCCAGAGCGTGAAAGTCGCTTATGGGAGGCATAACGACCCTAACCATTAGCAAGCCGCAAGGGTGACAGCAGTAATGCTGA
>JAEZYD010000024.1 GCA_023419375.1 Pseudomonadota bacterium | reverse complement strand
GAGCGCCACGGGCGCGCATGGCGGTGAAGGCTTCGTGGCCGGGCGTGTCGAGGAACACGATTTCGCCGCGCTTTGTCTTCACATGGTATGCGCCGATGTGCTGGGTGATGCCGCCGGCTTCGCCGCTGGTGACGTTGGACTTGCGTATGGCGTCGAGCAGCGAGGTTTTACCGTGGTCAACGTGACCCATAATGGTAACAACAGGCGGGCGCGGCTTGAGAGTTTCAGGCGCGTCCACTTCCTTGGGAACCAGATAATCGTCTTCAGAAAAGCCGACTTTTTCAACTTCGTAGCCGAATTCGGCGGCCACCAGGGTGGCGGTGTCGATATCCAGCGTCTGGTTGATGGTCGCCATGATGCCAAGACCAAAGAGCACCTTGATGATCTCGTTGGCCTTAAGACCCATCTGGTGGGCCATGTCGGCAACGCGGATGGCTTCGGTGATACGGATCTTGCGCTTGGCGGCCTTGAGCGGCTGGGTGGACTGCGGCACCACAGAAGAACGGCCCGACTTGCGGCGGCCCTTGCCTCTGTTCAGGCGACCGCTGTCGTCGTCATCGCTGCGGCGGCCAAAATCACCCTGCTGAAAATCAACAGTGCGGCGACCCTTGAGGCGCTTTTTCTTGCTCTGTCCATCGCGGGTGTCGGAAGGGGAAGCAGGCGCAGCCTGCTGCCCAAAGCCGCCTGCGGGACCGCCAGGACGGGGGCCGCCAGCAGAACGCGGCGCGCCGCCGGGGCCGCCGGGGCCGCCAGGACGGGGACCGCCGGGACGGGGAGGCCTGCCAGCGCCGTCTCTGGGCGGATAGCCGCCGGGGCGGCTGTCGCCAGTGCGGGCGGGGCGGGCATCCTGCGTGGGCGTAGCGCCGGGAACAGGCCGGGAAATAATGCGAACCTGCGGCGTTGCCGGAGCTTCCGCACGAGGCGCGCGACGGGGCGCGGCGCCTTCCTCGCCGTCTTCACTGGCGCGGGCTTCGGCAGAACGCTGGGGCAGGGTGGGCGCAGACGAACCTTCAGGCATGGCCGAGGCATCGGGGCGCGCCACGCGGGCCTTGGCGGCCTTGTCCTGCGCTTCAGTCTTGTCGGCGTGGGGCTTTTCGGCCGGGGCCTTTGCAGCAACGGCTTCCACCACAGGGGCGGCAGTCGCAGCTTCAGGCGCAGGGGCAGACTCCACGGCGGCGGGAGCCGGAGCTTCCACAACCTCGGGTTCTTTCTGATCGCTGGGGCGGCTGATAACGCGCGCGGGCGAAACGACCTTGGCAGGCTTGACGATGCGGGCCTTGTGCTCGGCAGCGGGGGCCGGTTCCTGCGCGGGCTTGGCAGCCTTGGGCGCAACGGGCTCGGCAGCGGCAGCGGGAGCGGCAGAGGCCGCTTCAGCCACGGCTTCTACCACTGGGGCAGTTTCCTTGGGCGCTTCGGTTTCAACCGGTGCGGCAACGGGGGCTTCCTGCGCTGCGGTTTCGGCTTCCTGCGGGGAGTCCTTGCGGCGGCGGCGCACGATGACGTCGCGCTGCGCACCGGCACGCTCCGCATCAACCTGTTTCTGTTCGGCAAAGTAGTCGCGCAAGCGAGTGGCCTCCTCTGAGGTGACGGAACCAGTAGCGGATTTTACCGGCAGGCCGAGCTCACGCGCGACACGCAGTATATCCTTGGGATCCTGCGAGATATCCCCGCTGAGATCCTTAATTTTTATTTTATCATCGGACATGTTTTCCCCCCTTGCGCCGTGTTCCGGGTCTGAATTTCGCGAACTTGGCCGCGCAGACAGGATCGGAACATACATACCAGCCTCTGCCCGGTCTGGTTTTTTCTGCGTCTAAAGTCAAAATTCCCTGCTCCGCCAGTACGTGGCGGTCGAGATCGGCCTTGGGAAAGCGGCGGCGGCAGATGACGCACATGCGCTCCGGCCCGTCACAGGCCTGCTCCCCGACTTCAACGGGCGCAGCGTTATTCTTCTGCATCTCCGCTTTCCGTGGCTGCGGGCATTTTCAGCTCCACTGCCGAGGATTCGGGAGTGCTCTCCACAATCGGGGCCAGGAAGTTGATGGCCGAGCGCAGGTCGGCAATGCGCGCCGCGCTGATAGTGAGCTTGTCAGCCAGTTCCTGGTCCGTAGCCTCGCGCAGGTTGTCCAGCGAGCTGTAGCCCGCGGCCAGTAGCGCTTCAATGGAAACTTCCGCCACGCTGGCAACCTGCTCAAGGCCGTGCCCGATGGCATTGGCCTCGTTGTAGCGGGTTTCGGTAAAGATATCGACCTTCCAGCCCAGCAGGCGCGCGGCAAGCTTGACGTTCTGCCCCTTGCGCCCGATGGCGTTGGTGAGCTGATCGTCAGGCACGATGACTTCCAGAAGATTTTCTTCTTCGTCCACTACGATGCGCGAAACCAGGGCCGGGGCCAGGGCGTTGCGGGCATAGGTGGCGATGTCTGCGCTCCAGACAACAATGTCGATGCGTTCGCCGTGCAGCTCCTGCACGATGTTCTGGATGCGCGAACCACGCACGCCTACGCATGCGCCCACGGGATCCACATCGCGTTCACGCGAAAGCACGGCAACCTTGGCGCGGGAGCCGGGATCGCGGGCAACGCCCATGATCTGCACCACGCCATCGTCAACTTCGGGCACTTCGCGGCGGAACAGGGCGGCCATGTAGTCGCGGTGCGAACGCGAAACAACAACCTGCGGGCCGCGTCCTTCCTGGCGCACCTCAATGATGAGGGCCTGCACGCGGTCGCCGCGCTTGTAATGTTCGCGGGGAATCTGTTCCTCACGGGGCAGTATGGCCTCGGTACGACCAAGGTTCACAACCCAGCCGCCCTTGTCGCGGCGCTGTACGATGCCGGATACAATTTCGCCCACGCGATCCTTGTATTCGGTGTAGATGATTTCCTGCTCCGCATCGCGCATGCGCTGGATGATAACCTGCTTGGCAGACTGGGCGGCAATGCGGCCAAGGTCTTCGACCTTGACGCGGAAGCCCATTTCATCGTCCACCTGCACGGAAGGATCATGCTTGATCGCTTCGGAGTATTCGATCTGAGTATCAGGATTGGCAACGTCGTCGTCGTCCATGACGATTTTGAACTGGTAGACCTCAATGTCGCCTGTTTCGTCATTGTAGGTCACTTCCACGTCCATATCTTCGCTGAAGCGGCGCAGCACCGAAGTGCGCACCGCGTCTTCAAGCGTGTCGATGAGCATGTTGCGGTCAAGGCCTTTGTCCTTGCTGATCTGGTCAATGGCCTTTTTAAGTTCAAGATTCATGGGTGCCTCCGGCTGCTGGCGCTGCGGCGAAAATATCTCTGGTTCCTGCCCTGTTCACGGCGGCCAGCGAGTCTGGCCATGCCAAGCGAGTGTGCAGTTGCGTCAGGTTTTACTGGTTCTCTTCAGAACCACTGGATTTTGTTTTCTTTTCCTTGCGGGGCTTGGCCTCGGCCTTGGCGGCGGGCGCTTTGGCGCGGCCCTTGCCAGGCTTTTGCGGCTGCCTGAAAATATACATGCGGCTTGCCCTGCGCACGGCATCCCAGGGGATGCTGACCGGCGGCAGGTTTTCGGGTGTCACCTCGCCCTCGGGCGAGATGGTGGCTGGCGCCAGTGTGAACGCATTTTCTTCAACGGAAAGCAGGGTGCCGCGCCACAGGCGGCGGGGGCCGCCGTGCGAGGGGTTGGGCCCTTCGGGCGAACCTTCGTTGATGGCAACCGCCCTGAGCAGACGGGCCTCCACCACATCGCCAATATAATGGCGCATCTGGTCAAGGCTGAAGAAAAGTCGCGTCAGGCCGGGGGTGGAAACCTCCAGCACGTAAGCTTCGGGAATGGTATCTTCCACCTCAAGGGCGAGGCCGATGTGGCGCGAGATATGCTCGCACTGCTCAAGGGTGGCAGAAAGCGCGACCAGGGCTGGCGCATCGATGTCGTCGGTGTCGGCGGGGGCGGGCTGGGTGCCGGATTCCGCAGAAAACGGCACGTCTACAAAGAGCCGAACCACGGTGCGCCCGGCACGGACGATTTCCACTCCCCAGATAACCAGGCCCAGCGATGTTGCGAGGGGCTCGGCCAAACTGGTGATGGTTTCTTTGAGTGCGTCGTCGGTCATTCGTTTCTTAGAGCATTCCTTTGCGCTGAAAATGCGCTTGCCTGGCGGGTTTGCCCTGTCACAAGGACAAAAAAAAGGGGGCCCATTCAGGCCACCCCGCAGGAACTGCGTTCCGCATCAGGATGTAGCAGTGGCGCGAACGCCAGCCGCTTTGAATGAGTTTCATTATCTTGGTGAAAAAAAATTGTCAAGATGTTTGTGCAATGCGGGCAATATCTATTAAGGAGAGTTGTCCTACCTTGATTGATGGAGTATGGATATCGCCAAATGATAAAAATGGCCTTTTTTTTCTGAAAACTAATTTTTTTCCAAAAACTGCCGAAATACAGAGTGAGAAGAGAATAGTCCGGAACAGCGGCATTAGGGGGCTGCTGTTCCGTTTTGTAAACGATGGCATGCAGACGGCAATTTTTTGCCAGGCATAAAAAGTTTTTGCGTTTTAAAGCGAGGTGGCTCAGTGAACGGTAAATTCCTTTTGTACAGTTGCGCATCAGCGCTGCTGGCAGCTGGTATTGGCTTTGGCGTAACTCAGCTGGCGGCTTTGCCCGTTTTGGCTGTTATTGTGAGTGCCCTTGTAGCGGCTTTTGGCGCGTTTGCTGCCGGGCGTGCGCTTGCAGGCGGGGCTTTGCGTCAGGCTGGTGAAGCTGTCTGCGCTGTTACGGCCAATCCCAGCCGAGGCCTGAACAATACCGACCCCTCTCTTGCTCCGCTGTTTGCAAGCCTTGAAGACCTGCGGCAGGCGTTTAAAAACGACAGGGAATATAAAGACGGCATTTTGCGTGGCCTGCCCATGCCGTACTTGCTGGTGGACACCAACGAGCGCGCGCTCAGCACCAACAAGGCCTGCCTGAACATGCTGGAAATCGATGACAGCATTGAATCCTGCCTTGGCAAAACCCTGGCCCATCTGTTTTATAACGATCCCACGCGTAAAACTGCCGTGGGCAAGAGCATGGCCACGGGCGAGTGCTTCAAGAATCTTGAAGTGACCATCGGCGGGCACAAGGGCGGCAAGGTTAATGTGCTCGCCAACGTGTTCCCCATCTACAATGCCGAGAGGGTCTGCATTGGCGGCATGTGCGTGTATGTGGACATGACCGCGCTCAATGAGGCGCAACGGCAGATCACGGAAAAGAACCAGCGTATGGCCGAAGTGGCGCAGGCGCTGGAAGAAACCATGGATGAACTGGCCCAGATCGTGGTGGCGCTCACCGGCAGCATCCGGCAGTCGGACAAAAATGCCGCCATTGCCGCGGGGCAGCTTAAAGAGGCCGCCTCGTCCATGGGCCACATGAACGCCAGGGTGCAGGAAGTTGCCGGCAATGCGGACAAGGCCGCCGAAGCTTCAGGACACACCATGTCCAAGGCCACCACAGGGGCGGAAGTTGTGCAGAACGCCCTGCACGGCATTGAAAACGTGCACCGTGTCACGCTTGAACTGCGTACGGATATGGCCACCCTGGAATCTCATGCCAGAGCCATTACGGAAATCATGAACGTTATTTCGGATATTGCCGACCAGACCAACCTGCTGGCCCTCAACGCGGCCATTGAAGCGGCCCGTGCTGGCGAAGCAGGGCGCGGTTTTGCCGTGGTGGCCGATGAAGTGCGCAAACTGGCGGAAAAAACCATGGCTTCCACCACGGATGTGGGCCGCGCCATTGAGGCCATCCAGCAAAGCGCCGCCAAGAGCATGTCTTCCATGGACAATGCCGTGCAGCAGGTGGAGCAGGCCACAGACTATGCCAAGCAGTCGGGCGAGGCGCTGGACGCCATTGTGGGGACGGTGGAAAACACCGTGGGACAGGTCAAAGCCATCGCCGCTGCCAGCGAAGAGCAGTCAGCCGCCAGCGAGCAGATCACCCACACCATTGATCAGGTCAACCACATGGTGGCCGACACGTCCCAATCCATGGGCCAGGCCAGCATGGAGACCGACAAGCTTCAGGAATTGACCGACAAGCTGGAAGACCTGACAGCACAACTCAAAGTGTAACGCAGTTTTCTGCCTCGAGGCAGCACAGGACCCGTTGCAGCCGGATAGAGCGATAAGCGCACTATCTGGCTGGAACGGGTCTTTTTTGTGGTCAAAAATATCTGGCAGTTCTTGGTTCTTATGTGCGCTCGTTCACGCCCAGCACCATTTCAAGCACGGCGTCAGCCAGCAGGGCGGCAGCCTCGGTCACGCGAGGAGCAAGGGGCGGGGCCAGCAGGATATCCGTGCTGAAATCGCCCACGAGCACCAGATTGCCAAGATACCGTTTGCCCATGGCTTTGCCCCCCCAGCCGCCCATGCCCGATGCGCTGGCTATGCGATACCCGCCGAGCAGGGCTGTTTCCACCAGCAGGGTCTTGTCGTCCGGCCCGTCAAAGGCTTCCACCCAAATGGGGCATGCTGGCAGCACTTCAGCCATGTTGTTCTGGTCAAGGCGCATGCGCCGTGCTTCCACGCCCATTTCGGGGTTCAGCTCCTGCAGCAGCTCTGCCAGGGCTTCGACCTTGGGGCGGCCCACATGGCGGGGCCAGTATTGCTGGCGGTTGAGATTGGAGGCGTCCACCACGTCATCATCCACCAGCACCAGATTGCCCACGCCGCTGCGCGCCAGCATCAGGGCTGCGTTTGAGCCAAGTCCGCCTGCCCCGGCAATGCCTACGCGGGCGGCGCGCAGGGTCGCCAGCTGGTCTAGGCTGAGGTAGCGGGCAAGGCCGGTGTGAAGGGCATTGTGCATGGCGTGGTCCGTAGGTTGGATGTGCTGGTGCGGAATTTTTCGCACGTATTCATACGGCGGCCCGGTATACACCAGACCGCCGCGCATAACTGCAAGCAGTGTTTTATACGGCCACCGGGTCTTCCCAGTCTTTAAGCACAGCCTGATAGCCTATGCCCGCAAGGGAAGCCGTCATTTCTTCAAGGCTGCGGCGGTCGGTGATTTCAAACTGCCCGGGATTGTGCAAATCTTCGGTTGCGCGGCCGCCCACGGCGGTGGAAACACCGGCGGAAACTCTGGTTACGCCGATAGGCACCAGATGATCGCGCATGAAGGCGCTTTCGCGGCTGGAGCAGGTGATGCCCGCACGCGGCAAGAAGCAGCGCATGGCCGTAACATATTGTACAAGGTGGCGGTCGTCCACACCGTGCTGCACGTCAAAGTTGCCTTCGTGCGGGCAGATGCGCGGGATGGAAACGCTCACGTCCACGCCGGGATAGCGCCTTTGCAGCCACCATGCATGCAGGCCGGTGGCAAAGGCATCCTGCTCAAAAGATTCCAGCCCCAGCAATGCGCCCACGCCGATGGAGCGGATGCCGCCCTCCGCCGCGCGCTGCGGCGCATTGAGTCTGAAGCCGTAATCATGCTTGGGGCCAACCGGGTGCAGCCATGCGTAAAGTTCCGGATTATAGGTCTCCTGAAACATGGTCATGCTGTCCACGCCTGCGCCCACCAACAGTTCATATTCCTCGGTGGTGAGCGAATAGACTTCCACGCCCACCGAGGCAAAGCGGGGTTTGATGCGGCGGGCCGCATCAGCGATATATTGCGGCGAGGACAGATGCCGCGCATCGCCCGTCAGCAGTAAAATGTGTTGGAAGCCCTTGTCGGCGATAACGTCCGCCTCTGCAGCAGCCTCATCAATGCTCAGATGCCGGCGCGGCTGCTTGTTTTTGGCATTGAATCCGCAGTAGCGGCACTGGTTGGTGCAGACATCGGAGATGTAGAGCGGCGTGAATATGTTCACGGCCTTGCCAAAAAAACGCAGCGTCAGATCGCGCGCACGGCGGGCCATGGCCTCAAGGTGCGGGGCGGCCGCAGGCGAAAGCAGGGTAAGAAAATCGGCTGGCTGCAAGATCTCTTTTTGCAGCACGGCCAGAACATCCGCTTCTGTGGCGCGAGCGGCTCCCTCTGCCCGGCGGGCTGAGGGCCACGCCTGCAAATATTCCTGAAAAGTTTCCATGTATGATCCTTATAAGCGGTCGGCTGCCAGCGGCTAGGCTGGCGGTCAACATGGCAGTGTATTGCAGTAGCTAGAGCATATTCAATGTTAATCTGCTCTAGGGGGCTGTTTCTGACTAAAAGATTTTGCGCCGAGGACAAGGAAAACAGTGCTTTTTACGACAGGAGTGGACTCGCTTTAGCCGTTGCGACGCAGGAAGCTACGGATAAAGACAGCAGCGCTCTCTGTCCATGACTGGAGTAAAAAGTGCTGGATGACCCAGGGATCGGCCAAAAGAATCAGTTAGGAACAGACCCTAGCGGAGAAATCCCGTCAGCGGCGAAGAAGCTTCCGCGCCCTGGCCCTGAGCCTTGACCGCGCCGGGGCCTGCCAGCCATGCATCGCGTCCGGCCTGAACCGCCGCGCCGAATGCGCGGGCCATGCTGACCGGGTCGCTGGACGAGGCGATGGCGGTGTTGACCAAACAGGCTGCCGCGCCCATTTCCATGGCCTCGCAAGCCTGCGAGGGGCGGCCAATGCCCGCGTCCACCACGATGGGCAGGTCTATTTCTTCAATCAAAATGCCCACCATCTCCTTGGTGCGCAGCCCCCTGTTGGTGCCGATGGGCGCGCCCAGCGGCATGACGGCTGCCGCGCCCGCGTTGACGCAGGCCCGCGCCACGTAGAGATCGGGATTGATGTAGGGCAGTACGGTAAAGCCCTCTTTAGCCAGGATTTCCGTGGCCTTGGCGGTTTCGTAACCGTCGGGCAGCAAATGGCGGGTGTCGGAAATGACTTCTATTTTTATCCAGTCGCCGCAACCCGCAGCACGGGCCAACCGGGCCAGGCGCACGGCTTCCTCGGCGGTTCGCGCGCCCGAGGTGTTGGGCAAAAGGCGCATGTGGGCGGGGATATGCCCCATGATGCCCTGGCTGGAGGCCTGATTGTCGCCCTGTTTGTCCACACGGCGCATGGCCACGGTGATGACTTGTGCGCCGCTGGCTTCAGCCACTGAAGGGATGAGGCTGTCGGCTCCGTATTTGCCGGTACCGATGAAAAGACGGCTGGTAAGGGTGACGCCGCCGATGATGAAGGGATCGTTCATTGTGCTCTCCGTCTGGAATGTGCTGGTAAAAGGATGGTGTTCTGGGCCGGGAACAGGGCTCGCCTGTTATCCGCCGCCCACAAAGTGCACGATCTCCAGACTGTCGCCCCCGCAGAGCAGGGTTTGGGCAAAACGCTCGCGGGGAAGGATTTCTCCGTTGCGTTCAACGACAACCCGTGCCGTGTCATGTCCGCGCGCTGCCAGAAGTTCGGCAACGCTGCATGGTTCGGCAATGGCTTCGGTTTCCCCGTTGACTGTTACATCCATACGCGCCTCCAGAGGAAAACAGCCGCTGGGCTGCTTCCGAGGTTGAGGTTGTAATGGCTCTGCGGGTAATTGATGCCGGACGGCATAAAACAGAAATGCCCGCAAAAACCATTACGGCTGCGGGCGAGCACAATCCTGCAAATAAATGCAGGTTGGCCAGCTTCCCTTCGTCGGCACTATCCGCGTCAGGTGCAGAATCGCGTTGTTTTGCGCGATTCTAGGGGTCAGGGCGCTATCACCCTTTCTCAGCCTTTGAGGCTCCCCCAGCCGGTTTTTTTAGTTTAGGCCCAGGCTGTGAGGAATGCAAGCAAAACGCGCAGACCTGAGTCGCCGTGCAGTAACAGCAGAAAGTATCGTGCACAGTTTATTGAAAGTGCCGACAATGCCGGGAATAAAGTGCTTGCATGGATTCACGAAAAGGGTGAAAATTTTCACATCACTGCTTGGGATATGCGATTATAAGCAACCTACCTTCTGAAACAGTAGTCAACCACTGTACTAATGACGTGCCCACGGTGCTGGTTCCTTAAAACTATGCAGGATGTATGCTGATTTGCTTTGGACAGAGTCCTCTCCGAGTACATTGAGCGGACAATTTATATGGACAGAAGTTGGTATTGAGGGTAGGTCGAAAAGCAGGAAAGTTTATGATTAGCAATGTTGACCAGTTAACTGGGGGTTCTGGTTGGTCGCGGTTGTGATGCCCGACGCATTGGCAAGGAGGAAGCAGACTGTGCATTGTTCCGCGGGATTCAGTAGCGTTTTTCTGGGGTAGCGGCTGTGTGCTTTGGAATGATTTGCAGGCTGCGACCAGAAGAACAAAACAGGGAGAGACACGATGGAAAGCTTGGAGCACATTAATGCCATCACGCTGGTGTTTGCGGCATTGTGCATATTTGCCATTGCCTACCGTGTGTATGGCATTTTTCTGGCAAACAAGGTTCTGAAACTGGACGCGGGCCGCATTACGCCCGCCGTTCGTTTTGCTGATGGCCACGACTACGTCAAAACCAACGAATTTGTTCTCTACGGCCACCACTTTGCCGCCATCGCGGCTGCCGGGCCGCTGGTCGGCCCTGTGCTTGCCGCGCAGTTCGGCTACTTGCCCGGCGCGCTGTGGATTCTGATTGGCTGCGTGCTTGGCGGCGCAGTGCACGATATGGTGGTGCTGTTCGCCTCCGTGCGGCACAAAGGCCAGAGCCTTTCGGCCATCGCCCAACGCGAGGTCGGCCCCGTTACGGGTACCGTGGCGGGCATCGCCGTGCTGTGTATTCTTATTCTGACCCTGGCCGGCCTTTCGCTGGCCTGCATCAGCGCCATGCACAACGCGCCCTGGTCGCTGTTTATCGTGGTCATCACCATGCCTATCGCCATGCTCATGGGCCTGATCATGCGCTTCAAGCAGAACAGCGTTCTGCTTGCCAGCCTTGTGGGTCTGGTGCTGCTGGTTGTGGGTATTCTGAGCGGCCATGACCTCATGCAGAAGGATGTTCTGGGCTGGGCCTTTGACTGGGATCGCAACACAGTGGCTCTGGCCATCGCCGGCTACGGCTTCCTCGCTTCCGTTCTGCCCGTGTGGTTCCTGCTGGTGCCGCGCGACTATCTTTCCACCTATCTCAAGATCGGCACCATCCTTATGCTGGCCGTGGGCATCATCTTTGTGCAGCCCACCCTGCTCATGCCCACCGTTACCCCCTTTATTAACGGCGGTGGCCCCGTGATCGGCGGGCCTGCATTGCCCTTTATCTTCATCACCATCGCTTGCGGCGCCATGTCCGGCTTCCACGCCATCATCGGCACAGGCACAACGCCCAAAATGATCGGCAACGAGCGCGATATCCTCTTTGTGGGTTACGGCGCCATGCTGACCGAAGGTTTTGTTGCCATCATGGCCCTGATCGCCGCCTGCACCCTGATGCCCGGCGACTATTTTGCCATCAACTCCACCCCTGACAAGTTCAGCTCGCTGATCGCCGCGCACCCCGCGTTGAACACTGTTGACCTCGGCTTCTTTGAAGAAAAGATCGGTCTGAATCTGCATGCCCGCCCCGGTGGCGCAGTTTCTCTGGCCGTGGGTATGGCCCACATTTTTCACAAGATCCCCTACATGGATCACCTGATGGCCTACTGGTACAACTTTGCCGTCATGTTTGAAGCCGTCTTCATCCTGACCGCCATTGACGCCGGTACCCGCGTTGGCCGCTTCTTCCTGCAGGAAATGCTGGGCAAGGTGTACGCGCCTTTTGGCGACAAGAACTGGACCCCCGGCGTCTACATCACCAGCTTCATCTTCACGTCCATGTGGGGCTACCTGATGTACACCGGCAACATCAGCAACATCTGGCCTCTGTTCGGTCTGAGCAACCAGCTCCTCGCGGGCTGCGCCCTGATCGTGTGCACCTCCATGCTGCTGCGCATGAACCGCGGCAAGCTCAGCCTTGTGACGGCCATCCCCGGTATCTTCCTGACCGCCGTGACCTTCTGGGCCGGTTATTTGCAAGTCACCAAGACCTACATCCCCGGCGGCAAGTATCTGCTTGCCTTCCTGGCTTGCCTGGTCATGGTGCTGATGGTCTTTGTGCTTGTGGGCACCATCCGCCGCTGGATTGAGCTTATGAACATCAAGGGTACGGTTAACGACGCTTACGGCGAACCCGTGCGTGCCCTGGCCGAAGAATAGCAGAAGAATAACTGAAAGCCGCCGCTGGCAGCTGGCATAACAAAGCTCCCCCGGAATCTCGCGGTTCCGGGGGAGCTTGCTGTTTGTGGGATGCGCCAGCTCTGGCTTGCAGCCGTGCGTAATAAGAACGTTATTTCAGCTTGCCCTCAAGGTCCTCGGCAGCAATCTGGCTGGCAGTTTTTTCGTAAACATCTTCGCCGTCAAAAAGTTCGCAGGGGGCAGTGTTGCCCGCTTCGGCCAGGCGGCGCAGGGCAGGGGCGTCCATAAGGTCGGGCGGCAGTTGGCTGAGCGCCCATGCGGCCATGCCCTGGCACACCGTGTCCACGTCTTCCAGCCCTTTCAGCAGCCAGGGGCGAGCGGTCAGGCACAATTGCGGGCGTGCCTGGGCAAGACGTCCGATGGCCCAGTAGCAGGAGCGTCGCAGGGTATCGTTGTCGCAATAATTGTCATCGCGGCCAAGATCAATGATGTAGCTGATAAGAATGCGGTGAAAATCCTTGGCCAGGGGTTCGCTGGCAGCGAGGATTTCTGCAAAGGCCTCGGGGATGCCCCAGCCGATGTTGCCGGATTCTTCATTGAGGTGCCACATGAGGCGGCGGATGATATTCTTGGCCGATTCCGGCTGTTCCTGCATCAGGCGCGCCGTTACCTGCCCCAACGCCACTGCGGCGCGGTGCATGGTCTGGGGGCCGAGCAGAAGAAAGGAAAAGAGCGCCCCTACGTTTTCGAGGCCGCCTTGGGCGATTTCGTCCAGGTGTTCGCGCCACTGCGGGCTGACAAGGCACTCTTTAAGCTTTTGTTTTGTGGATCGCATGCGGGCCATGAGCAGTTCCTCCACGGTCTGTTTTCAGGCTTGCGTTCATAGTGAGCGCTTTTGAGCGATCTGGCAAGGCAGGAATCTGGTAAGTTGTATCGCCTTGCGGCGGGATTGTTGCCCTTCAGGCGCGGAAGTTTCGGCATTCGACGAAGTTTGGGACGCCTGCCCGGCGCGGGGGTTCAATTGCCATTGGCTTGCGCGGGGGCGCTTCAATCTGCGACCATAGATTACCGTTGTTTCAGGTGACTTTTATTTACTTCGAGGTCGGGGCAAGTGAGGAAATTTAGCTGGATAGAGCGTATTTTTGCCCTTCGGACGCGGAAGTTTCGCCATCCGGCGAAGTTTGGGACGCCTGCCCGGCGCGGGGCAAAGGGGACCGGTTATGGGGCTGCGCCCCGCCATTCTGATGCCAAATCCCGCTCTGCGGTCTTTGGGCCGCTTTCGGCGGCGTTGCCGCCGAGCGGTAAGGCACGGATATCAGTCGCTGACGGCGCGGCAAAGCCGCGACCTACTCCTGATTTCCGGTCGTATTGGCTAAGCCAATACTCCGTATGGGGCTGCCCCCCTCTTCGGCCCCCTCTGCACTCCCCCCGGAGCACCCCCCCTTGGGGTTTCAATTACCGTGGGATTGCGAGGGCACGCGTCTTGTGCTGCGGGAGCTTCCTTCTCTCGCTGAGCTCGCTCAGGCGATCTCCCTCCGCGACGCGTAAATGCCAGAGGCCGCTTTCGCTTCGATTAATATCCGTTGCAGCCAAACACCACGGATATTGTGCCGATTCAGGGAATGGCATTGTACCCTTTTCGATATCCTCAAAATTTTGGCCATCACCAAGCATCGGTTAGTTCAGATTTTACCCCATAGCGTTCCATCAATCGTGGTCAAGTGACTCATTATGAGTCAGAATATTTCACTCGTCATCAAAAGCGGGTCGTGGAGTCGCCTTCCTTATACTCGCCGAAGCGGAGCGGAGGCGATGGTTGGTGTTGGGCGAATTTGCAAAATACGCTTTTTGCGGGCTGAACAGGAAGCGCCGGAATTTTGAGCGCAGCGTACCAGAGCAATTTCATTTTGAAATTGCTCTGGTGACTGCGAAAGCGGGCACCCGCCGTGAAGGCATAAGCGCAATTTATTTGCGCGGTTAAGTGCCGGAACAGGCGTGTCTTGAACTTTGAAAATATACATTTTCAAAGTTCATCTACTCTTAAATCGGTGAGCATCAAAATCCCGGCGCTGACATATTCAGATCGTAAAAGTCGGGTTTGCGTAAATCAGCCTGACAGGCTCAATACCCTCCCGCATTGGGGTGACTATTCTAAAGGGTACAAAAGAAAATCACCCAGAACGGCACGCTGAAATCAAGTATCATGGCATGCACGATGGAAACAAAAATCCAGTCCTTGCCGCAATACCGTGTAATAACAGGCAACGTCGTATCCATGGTAGACGCCCCGCCGCAACTGATCGGTGCCAGCGGGCCAAGATACTTCGCCAGCACGGGCGTGAGCAGCAACGTGATGAGCTCGCGGGCAATATTGCTGATAAGCGCAATAGTGCCCAGCTCCGGCCCCTTGTATTGCGAAATGAAAATGGACGACAGCGAATAATAGGCAAAGCCCGCGCCCACAGCCATGCACTCGCTCACGCTGTAGGCCAGAAACATGCTCATGAGGGCCGTGCCCGCAAATGTGCCCACAGTTGTTGCCAGCGGCAGCAACAAGACGCGCGGGCGCAGCGTGCGCAAAATTTCGCCCAGCCTGCGGTCCGAACCGATGGAAATGCCCACCAGCAGCATGAGCAGCCACAGGGCGTAGACTGTGAAGTCGTGTTCCACCAGATAGGTGGGTATCAGCCCCACGCGGGCCAGCAACACTCCGGAACAAAAGAAAAACAGGATGATAAGGCTACCCTTCATGGTTGGGCGCCTCAGTACCGGACATTTTTTGTTGGGGAGAAATCCCTGTGGGAGTGGGCGTTTTGGTGAAGAACCGGCGGATCAGCGCCACGCAGGCAAAGGAACCCAGAATGCCCGCAACCGTGAGGGCCAGGGCAGCGCCGCCAAGCCGGGGCAGGGACTGCATGAGCAGCTCGTTGCTGCCTACTGATATGCCCAGAGCAAAAAGCAGCAGCATGATGGCGGGGGTGACGCAGCGTGTCAGCGAGGTTATCCAGGGCTGGCCGCGCAGCAGAAAGCCAAGGGCCATGCCAAGAAAGGTGAGTCCAAGCGCGATAAACATGGAAAGAAAATCTCCTCTCGGTCGCCCATAAGCGACAATGAAGGGCAAGCCCGGCGCGTTGGTATGTTGCGCGCTCTGTGTGAGGGTTTTAACGCAAAATGTGGCGCAGGGCTTCGCGCAGCAGGGCCAGCATGGATGCGTAGCGCTGATCGAACTGGAGCAGGTTGTCCACGTCCCAGAGAACCCATACCAGTTTGCCCCTGTGGCGTATCTGCTGCGGAGGCCGCAGCCCGCCGGGGAGCGCAACGGCATTGGCCGCAGCCGAACCCATGACCACCACGCCTCTGGCGCGGAGTTGGGCAGCGCCCGACCAGAACACGTCAGCATTGGCCGCAAAACCATTGTCCGACATGGGCGGCACGGCTGGCGGCAATGCCGCGGGGTCGGGCGGCAGGCACGAGGGCCAGAAAGTGTGCGTACCAGCGGGATGCCCAAGATCGTTCAGCAGGCGTTGCAAAAACTGGCGGCGTTCCATCCGGCCCGGGGTTTGCGGATCGCAGAGGTCGGGGCCAAGATTCCAGTATGTCCACAGTATCGGGCCGGGACGGGTCTGCTTCAGCCGTGCTTGCCAGGGGGCGGGCCAAACATGGGGCGGCAAGGGGAGCCAAGCGGCGGCTTTGCCCTGCTCTGCGGCAGGAGCGGCCTCGGCTTGGGGGGCCGTTCTGTTGGCAGCCTGGGCGGTATCCGGCCCTGCGGGCATGTGGGGTCGCCGCTGGGCTTGCATTTCACGGTGAGGCGCGGGGCTTGCCGGTCGCGGACTTTGCTGCTGACCGCTTTGCTGCCAGGGTTGGCGTTCACGCGCGGGCTGGGCTGTGTGCGCCTGGTCTGCGTGTGCTTGGCCCGCACGCGTCTGGCCATGTGCGTTGGTGGACGCAGCGCGAGACGCCTCCTGTTGGGGGGCGGCAAAGGCATTGTAGCCTTCGGGCATGAGCAGGGTGGTAAGCCCCCGGCGCTGCCAGAGCGCGCTGACGGGGTTTACGAGCGCAAAAGCCATGAACACAGTTCCCAGGCCACATCAGCCTTGCTTTGGTTGGGCCAGATTTCTTCATGCCCGGTTGCGTCAACAACAGCCATGGAATTGGTTGCAGTGCCAAAGCCGCTGTCCGTGGAATTGATGCGGTTGGCGGCCAGCACATCGGCCTTTTTGCCCTGGAGCTTGGCATGGGCCAGGGGCAGCAGAGCCTGCATGTCTGCGGCGGTTTCTGCGGCAAAGCCCAGTACTTTCTGACCGGGCTTGCGGCCCTCGGAAAGAGTGCGCAGAATATCCGGGTTGGGCGTAAAGGCCACGGTGAGGCCGTCCGGCGCGTCCGCTTTCTTGAATTTGCGCGGGCCAAAGGGCTGGGGCGAAAAATCCGCCACAGCAGCGGTGAACATGCCCATGTCCATGCCGGGCCAGATATCGGCGGCGGCCTGAAACATGTCGCGCGCGCTCACAACGTCGTGCCGGACGATTTCACGCGGCAAACGCGCACGCACGCCGGGGCCGCAAATGACAGTAACCTCAGCGCCGCGCAGCCATGCCGCCACGGCCAGCGCCGCGCCCATAAGACCGCTGGAAGGATTTGACCAGAAGCGCACGCCGTCCCAGGCCTCGCGGGTGGGGCCAAGCGTGACCATAACGCGTCTGCCCGCCATGTCTTGCGGTGAAAGTGCGCGCAGGGCCGCCAGAAAAATATCGTGCAGGGGGGCAAGACGGCCCTCGCCCTGCTCGCCGCAGGCCGTGCCGCCGCATGCAGGGATTACAATGTGCGCCCCGCGTTGCCGCAAGATGTCAATGTTGGCCTGCGTGGCCGGATTGGCCCACATGCGCGGGTTCATGGCCGGGGCGATCACCATTGGCCCGTCAAAGGCCAGAGCCTGCGCGGCCAGCATGTCGCTCGCCGCACCGTGCGCCAGACGGAACAGGGCGTCGGCCGATGCCGGAGCCACCACCAGCGCCTGTGCGTGTTGCCCCGGTTCAAGGTGCGAAAAAACATCCTGCCCCGGCGAAAACATGTCTTCGTAGACCGGGACGGCACCCAAGGATTCAAAGAGCAGGGGGGCTACAAAGCGGCGCGCGCCCGGCGTGAGCGTGGCGGAAACATGCATGCCCATGCCTGTCCATGCGCGCAAAAGGTCGGCGGCCTTGTAACAGGCCACGGAACCGCACACGCCAAGGTGCAGACGCTTGCGTTCGTAACGGGTGCTCTGGTCAAAGGGAGTGTTCAGGCCACTTTTGCTTTCGCTCATAGGTTTCGCTCCTGGAGACCGCCCTTGTTGCCGCCCCAGCTTTCAGTAAAGCCGGGCTTGGGGGAGGAATTCATGCCGCCGCCACCGCCAGAGCTTTCGCTGTAACCAGACGGGGAGCCGCTGCCGCTGTTGCCCCCGCCGTAGCCGCTGGTGCCTGTATTTTCCTGCATGGGCAGGGTTGCGCCATCGGGCATGCGGTCGGCAACCCAGATGGCAAGCACAGTGCCCATGGTTTCCCGTTCAATTGTCAGCGTAGCCATCGTTGAGCCGCGCTCGTACACGTATACGCTGCGTATGCCCTTGCGTTGGGCCATGCGCAAATGCCAGCCCTGACCCTGCAAGCCGGTGAACATGATCTGGGCTACAAAGCCCATGTCGGCATCACCGCGAAATATTTCAAGCCCTTGCGCGCCTCCGGCCCCAGCGGTCTGGTAGCCGTGGGTGGGGAAGCGCTGCATTCCGGCAGGGGTGGGAACCCCCAAAAGTTGGCTTGTGCCAGTATCAACACCGCCCGTAAGGGGGTCATTGGTAAAGGGATTGTTGATTTCCATTGTCGAGCAGCCCGCCATCAGAGCGGCAAGCAGGGTGACTGCAAGGATGACAAGCGGGCGTCGCATGGCTATAATCTCCTCCTCCCGGCGTGAAATGCTCCGGAAGCAACCCAAGTACACTAGCCCCTCAACCGCATGCTGACAAGCCCGCGGCGCGAGAGGTTCATTAACGAGGCCCACGTATCATGCCCACTGCGGAAGCGGATTTTTTTCTCGAAAGTTATAATTTTGCATTGCCAGAAGCGCAGATAGCCCAGTTCCCGCCCGAAGAGCGCGGGAACTCGCGTCTGCTGGTCATGCCGCGTCAGGGCGCGCTTGAGCTTGAGCACCACCAGTTCAGCGATCTGCCGGACTGCCTGCCCGAGGGCGCGTTGCTGGTCGCCAACAATTCCCGCGTACTGCAGGCGCGCCTGCTGGGAACACGCTCCACCGGCGGCAAGGTGGAGTTTCTGCTGCTCACGCCCCTGCCGCTGGTGCTTGAAAGGGCGCGGCCCGACAAGCTTGGCGGCTCAAGTGCCGAGGTTGAGGGGCTCATACGCTCCGGCGGCAGCATTCGTGATGGTGAAAAGCTTGAATTTGGCGCGGGCATCAGCGTGACCGTGCTGGAATCGGGCGAATTCGGGCATCGGCGTGTGCGTCTGGCCTGGGACGGCGACCTCTCCAAGGCCTTTGCCGCCACAGGGCACATTCCCCTGCCGCCCTACATCAAGCGGACAGATGCGGAAGAAGATCTGAGCCGCTACCAGACCATCTATTCCCGCGAGGACAAGACGGGGTCTGTGGCCGCGCCCACGGCGGGGCTGCACTTTACCCCCGAGATGCGAGAAACCCTGAAGGCCAGAGGCTTTCAGTGGGCGGACGTAACCCTGTATGTGGGTTACGGCACCTTCAGCCCTGTGCGCAGCGCCGACATACGCGGCCACCGCATGCACAGGGAATATGTGGAAATGCCCGAGGCAACGGCTCTTGCCATTGCCGAGGCCAAGCGTGAAGGGCGGCCTGTGATTGCCGTTGGCACCACCAGCCTGCGCTCTATGGAGGGCGTGGCTGAATTGTGCGGCAGGGTGCAGCCCTTTACCGGTTGGACGGACATCTTTTTGTACCCCGGCAGGCCCTTCCGTGTGGTTGACGGCCTGCTGACAAACTTTCATCTGCCTGAGTCCTCCCTGATCATGCTGGTTTCTGCCCTGGCCGGGCGCGAGCGCGTGCTTGCCGCTTATGCCGAGGCTGTGAACAGGGGGTATCGGTTCTTCTCATATGGCGATGCCATGCTTATTCGCTGATTGTTTCAAGAAGCGGGTGTGGAATCCCAAGGAGCTGAAATGTCAAGAGTTGTATTCATGGAAGAGCGCTGCAAGGGCTGCCGCCTGTGTGTGGAAGTCTGCCCGGTGCACATCCTCAGGCCTTCGGGCCGTTTTAACCGCCACGGTTATGAAGTGATGGAAATGGAAGGCCAATGCACGGGCTGTGCCTCGTGCGCGGTCATGTGCCCCGATGTGGCCATACGCGTGTTCAAAAGCGCGAAAACCAAGGGGGGCAAGGCATGAGCGCTGCAACCGAACGTGTGCTCATCAAGGGCAACGAGGCCGTGGCCTTTGGCGCTATAGATGCGGGCTGCCGCTGCTACTTCGGCTACCCCATCACCCCGCAGAATGAAGTGCCGGAGTCCCTCTCCAGCCTGTTGCCCGAAGTCGGCGGCCAGTTTGTGCAGGCCGAAAGCGAAGTCGGCGCCATCAACATGGTGCTGGGTGCGGCAGCCAGCGGCATTCCTGCGCTGACGTCTTCCTCCAGCTGCGGTATTTCGCTCATGCAGGAAGGTATTTCCTACATGGCGGGCAGCCAGATCCCCGGCGTGATCGTCAACATGCAGCGCGGCGGCCCCGGCCTTGGCGATATCGGCCCCTCGCAGGGCGATTATTTTCAGGCCGTCAAGGGCGGCGGGCACGGCGACCACCGTAATCTGGTGCTGGCCCCCTCCACCGCGCAGGAATGCTATGACTTCATGTTCCGGGCCTTTGCTCTGGCATTCAAATACGCCAACCCGGTCATGGTGCTGGGCGACGCCATCGTGGGCCAGATCAAGGAACCCGTGCGCCGCGTGCCGCCCAAGGACGCCGTGCCCGCCGAGGAACTGGCCGCCCTTGCCGCGCCCTGGCGCATGGAAGGGTATGGCCGCCGTGGCCCCGGCGCGCAGCCGCGCCTGCTCAAGTCGGTCTATCTGGCCGAAGGGGCGTTGGCCGAGCGCAACCGCATGCTCATGCGCAAATATGAATCCATGAAGGCCGACTGCGCCTTTGAATGCGTTGATACTGACGATGCGGAACTGATCGTGGTGGCCTTTGGCTCCATTGCCCGCATTGCCCGCAGCGCCATCCGTCAGTTGCGCGCTCAGGGCCATAAAATCGGCCTGTTCCGGCCCATTACCCTGTTCCCCTTCCCGGATGAAGCCCTGCGCGCCCTTGCGCCTGGTCGGCGTTTTCTGGTTATGGAGCAGAACACGGGGCAGATGGTGGAAGATGTCCGCCTGGCCCTCTTTGGCCAGCCGGGCGTTGCGCCCGCATCCGTGCTGTGGCACGGCGTCATGCCGGGGCTGTTCATCGGCGCCGATGCCCTGCGCGAACCCATGCTTCAGGCCCTCAAGGAGAACTAATCATGCAAGCTCAGGAACTGGACGCATTGCGTCCCGCCGAGGGCGAAAGCCTGGTTTTTGATACCAATCCCGTGCTCAACGAGCGCCCCACCCACTATTGCCCCGGCTGCCACCACGGCATTGCCCACAGGCTGGTGAGCGAGGTGCTGCACGAACTGGGCGTGGCCGAACGCACCATTCTGGTGGCTTCGGTGGGCTGCGCCACATTCACTTACGATTACTTTAACGTGGACGGCCTCGAGGCCCCGCATGGCCGCGCCTGCGCCGTGGCCACCGGCGTGCGCCGCGCGCGCCCGGATGCCGTGGTGTTCACCTATCAGGGCGACGGCGACATGGCAGCCATCGGCATGGCTGAATCCATGCACGCCGCCAACCGTGGCGAAAAGATCACCGGCATCTTCATCAACAATACGGTGTACGGCATGACCGGCGGGCAGATGGCCCCCACCACCCTGGTGGGACAAAAGACCACCACGTCGCGGCAGGGACGCTCCATCAGCAACGAGGGCGGCCCCATCCGCATGGCCGAAATAATGGCCCAGCTGGACGGCGTGGCCTATTCCGCCCGCTGCTCGCTGGATTCGGTCAAAAATGTGCGCGCCTCCAAAAAGGCCATGCGCAAAGCCTTTGAAGTGCAGTTGCAGGGCCTTGGTTTTGGCTTTATCGAGCTGCTTTCCGGCTGCCCCACCAACTGGCATCTGGATCCCATAGCCGCCAACAAGCGGATTGCCGAGGCCATGATGCCCGTATTCCCCCTTGGGGTGTACAAGGATGTGACGGCCAGCGTGGAGGCGGATCATGCCTAATGCATATCAGGATGTGATTATTGCCGGTTTTGGCGGTCAGGGCGTTATGCTCATCGGCAACCTGCTGGCGCAGGCCGGCATGGAGCACGGGCTTGAAGTGAGTTTTATCCCCGTCTACGGGGCTGAAATGCGCGGCGGCACGGCCAACTGCACGGTGGTGCTTGACGAGCATCCCATCGGTTCGCCCCTGGTGCGCGAACCCATGTCCACCATCATTCTCAACGAGCCTTCGCTTTCCAAGTTCCAGCCCCGGCTGAGCGCGGATGGCGTGCAGATCGTCAATGCCTCGCTGGTGGGGGAAAACCTGCTGGATAGCGCAAAACGCACGGTATACATTCCCGTGAACGACATGGCCCACGAACTGGGCAATGTGAAAATGGCCAACATGGTGGCTTTGGGCGCATGGCTCAAGGCAACAGGCGCGTTGCCCCTCAATGTGGTGCAGGAAGCGCTCAATCGCGTGGTCAGCGCGCACTATGCCAAACTGATCTCCGCCAACGCCAAGGCGCTGGAACAGGGCTACAACTTCGCATAGCATGCGGCCCGCACCGAGCGGGACGCTTTGCAGAATAAAAAACATCCGGCAGGGGATTCCCTGCCGGATGTTTGATTTTCATGCCACGTGCAGGCCGCAGAGCTTACGCGCCAGCCAGGCCACAACCAATCATGGTTTCGGGTCGTACAATGCTGTCAAACTGTTCCTCGGTTACGCTCCCCAGCTCCAGAGCCGCCTGCCTGAGGGTGAGCCCCTCCGCCGAGGCTTTTTCCGCAATTTTTGCGGCCTGCTGGTAGCCGATGACGGGCGAAAGCGCCGTGACCAGCATCAGGGAATTGTTGACGAACGAATCTATTTTTGCCCTGTTGAGCCTTGTGCCCTCAACGGAATGCTCCCTGAACTTGCGGCAACCATCGCCCAGAATATTGATGGATTGCAGCACATTTTTGATGGCTACAGGGCGCATGACATTGAGCTCGAAATTTCCCTGGCTGCCAGCAAGGGCCACGGCGCTGTCATTGCCCATGACCTGAATGGCGATCATGATCAGGGCTTCACACTGTGTGGGGTTGATCTTGCCGGGCATGATGGACGAACCGGGTTCGTTTTCCGGCAGTTGCAGTTCGCCAAGGCCGCAACGCGGGCCAGCCGCCAGCCAGCGCATGTCGTTGGCTATTTTGACAAGGGCCACGGCCAGACCGCGCAGGGCGGCGCTGAAACGCACTATGGCGTCCTGCGAGGCAAGGGCCATGAACTTGTTGGGCGCGGTGACAAAAGGCTTGCCCGTGATGCCCGCCAGTTCTTCCGCCACTGCCATGCTGAAGCCCGCTGGCGCGTTCAGCCCCGTACCCACGGCGGTGCCGCCCAGAGCCAGAGGGTAGAGTCCCTCGCGGGCGATCTGGATCTCCGCAATGCAGGCCCGCAGTTGGGCGGCATAGCCTGACCATTCCTGCCCCACGCTGAGGGGCACGGCATCCTGCAAGTGGGTGCGGCCAATCTTGACCACGTCCATCCACTGCACCGCCTTGCGTTCAACGGATTCGGCAAGGGCTTCCACCTCCGGCAGCAGGCGCGCATCGCAGCTCTGCACGGCGGCCAGATGCATGGCCGTGGGAAAGGCGTCGTTGGACGATTGGCTCATGTTCACGTCATCATTGGGGCCAACGGGCTTCTGACTGCCCATGACGCCGCCGAGGAGCTGGATGGCGCGGTTGGACAGCACCTCGTTCACATTCATGTTGGTCTGGGTGCCGGAACCTGTCTGCCACACGTAGAGCGGAAAATGTTCGTCCAGCAGGCCGTGCATGCCTTCCTGCGCGGCGCGGTCAATGGCCTGCGCCTTCCAGGCGGGCAGCCGCCCCATGCGGGCGTTGACCCGCGCGCTGGCTTTTTTGATCAGGCAGAGGGCGCGGCAGATTTCCAGAGGCATTTTGTCATCGCCAATAGAAAAGTGCTCAAGCGAACGCTGCGTCTGCGCGCCCCAGTATCGGTCGGCAGGCACCATGACCTGCCCCATGCTGTCAAATTCTTCGCGTTCTCCAGCGGCGTCTATGCCCACAGGAAGATCAAGAACAGACGGTTCATTTTGTGCTGTGCTGCCCACGGCGCGCTCCTCCCTGCACGAACAACGGCCCCCGGCCCGCTCCTTGCGGAGCGGTTGACCGGGGGCCGTTCTGTGCCTTTATACGGTGCTGTGCTAGAAGCCCTTGGCCCCCATGAGGCAGGCGAGGTCGCACACGCGGTTTGAATAGCCCCATTCATTGTCGTACCAGGCCACAATCTTGACCAGGCGGCCTTCCTGCACGGTGGTGTAGGGGGCTTCAAGAATGGAGGAATGCGGGTCGCCCTTGAAGTCCATGGAAACCAGCGGCTTTTCGTTGTACGCCAGAATGCCCTTGAGGTAGGTTTCCGATGCTTCCTTGAGTTCGCCGAGCAGGCTTTCGGTATCCGTGGATTTTTCCAGAATGCCCGAAAAGTCCACAACCGAAACCGTGGGCGTGGGAACACGCAGCGAATAGCCCGTGAACTTGCCCTTGAGTTCGGGAATAACCTTGGCCACGGCCTGAGCAGCGCCGGTGGAGGTGGGAATGATGTTGCAGGCGGCAGCGCGGGCGCGACGCGGGTCCTTGTGGGCCATGTCGAGAATGCGCTGGTCGTTGGTGTAGGCATGGATGGTGGTCATGTTGCCCATCTGGATGCCGAATTTGCGCTGCAGCACAAGAGCCACGGGGGCAAGGCAGTTGGTGGTGCACGAAGCGTTGGACACAACGTGGTGCTTGGCCGGGTCATACTGCTCGTGGTTCACGCCCATGACGATGGTGATGTCTTCGTCCTTGGCGGGGGCGGTGATGATGACCTTTTTGGCGCCGTTTTCAATATGCACGGCCGCCTGGGTGGCGGAGCGGAAGATGCCCGTGCTTTCCACCACGATGTCAACGTCATGCGCGCCCCAGGTAAGCTGCTTGGGGTCGCGTTCTGCAAAGCAGTGGATGTTCCAGTCGCCCACTGTGGCGTCCTGACCGTTGACCTTGGCGTCAAGGTTGGCGCGTCCATAGACGGAATCGTATTCCAGCAGGTGGAAATTGGATTCCGCGTCAAACAGGTCGTTGATGGCAACCACTTCCACCTTGTCGCGGTAGCTCTGGTGCAGGGCGCGGAAAACCTGCCGCCCGATACGGCCAAAGCCGTTGATGCCTACTTTGATTCTGCTCATATGCAAGTTCCTCATAGCGTAGAGGGAAAAATCGTTGTCGTGCGCTGCCGCCGGAATTCAACGGCTCTAATGTGCAAAGCGTACGCACTGCGACCGGCGGTTCTGGCCCCGGAACAAAGCCCAGCCACTTTTCGGCAGTGCCTTTGCTGCACGGGCAGTCGAAATCCTGCCGTTGCAGCCGGGACAAAATCGCCTGTTCACGGCCTAGTCTTCGTAGAGAGAGTAGGCGTGTTTGGCCATCAGCTCGTAGTTGTTGCGCAGGGCCTCGTGCAGACGGGAATTTTCAATGGCCAGCGCCGAAATGGCAGCCACGGCTTCCATGAAGGTTTCCTCGTCGGCGCTGAATTCGCGCTCCACGTCGGAGTACACGCGGATGAGGCCAATGGCTTTGCCGTCAGCCATGAGGGGGGAGGACAGCACGGAAACAAGGCCTTCGGCCTTGGCCGATTCCTGGTACTGGAAGCGCCCGTCGGCGGTGGCGTCCTTGAGGTGGATGGTTTTGCCGGAAAGCACTTCGCCGTCAAGGCCGCTGCGCTTCACTTCCACCGGGCCTTTACGCATGTAGGTGGTGGAAAGGCCGTGAGCGGCGCTGGGCAGCAGGAAGCGTCCGGTGCTGTCCAGCAGACGGATGGTGCTTGCTTTGCAGCCCATGGTTACGGCGGTTTGCTCGGTGATTTTGTGCAGAACTTCGCGGGGCTCAAGGCTGGAGTTGATAACCAGCGCCACATCCCTGAGCGCACGGAAATAATCGTGTGCCATAGGTGCCTCCTGAGGAAAGCGTTTCGACAGACATTAAAGCCTGCCGCGCATGAATTGTTGATCTGGTTTGTAACACGTTTTCCAGTTCCAACTATGCGCTATTTTTCTGCATCAGGCAAATGTGGTCTGGCGTGGCCCGGCGAATGCGTTGCAAACAGGCAGGCGAGCACCAATGTAAAGCGATTTCAGCGGGCTGCTGGCCCGGATCCTTGCATTGACAGAAGTTATGCTGCATGCGTGGAATCCGGCACCGCAACAGAACCACCGCAGAGTTTCATGGATCAATCTGCACAGGGCAGGGCGAACATTGTGAAAAAGCCGCCGGCGCACCCTCTGGCGCTCTTGCCTTGCGCATTTAAGCCTTGGGCCTTTAAGCCTTGGGCTTGACCGGGGCCTTCATGCTGACCTGACCTTCAATGATGCCGCCTTCTTCTGTAAGCAGATTGGGCGTGACAACATGGCCTTCAAGCACCCCGGAACTGTAAACCACGATGCGGCGCTTGGCCGTCACATCGCCGGTGAAGTGGCCGGAAAGCAGCAGTTCGCCCACATCAAGGGTGCCCTGCACCTGAGCATCCTTGCCCACGTTGAGCGTACCGTCACTGACAATTTCGCCAGTATAGCGGCCTTCAATGCGCACAGTGCCCTTGAAGTTGAGCTTGCCTTCATAGACGGTATCGGAGCCGAGGTACGCTATTTCGTCCTTTGCCACGGTTATCCCCTTTGGCTTAACAGTTAGCTTTTAAACATGAAACGTCGCATGGACACGTTGAGTACAATGCCAAGCAGTGTGAAGTTGACCACCGTGGCGCTGCCGCCGTAGCTGATGAAGGGCAAGGGAATGCCCACCACCGGCATTAGGCCTATGACCATGCCCATGTTGATAAAAATCTGCCAGAAAAAGTAAAAAAACACCCCAACCACGAGGGTACTGCCAAAGCGATCCTTGGCCTGAACTGCGGTTGAGAAGATGGAAAGCAAAAACAGGCAGAACAGCGTGACCAGAGCCACGCAGCCCACAAAGCCCCATTCCTCGCCAAAAACCGCCACGGCAAAGTCGGAATGGCGTTCGGGCAGAAAGCGTAACTGGCTCTGCGTGCCCTCGCGAAAACCCTTGCCCCACAATTCGCCCGAGCCAATGGCAATGCGCGACTGGATAATGTGATACCCGGTGCCACGCGGGTCGTTGCCGGGGTCCAGAAACGTCAGGATGCGCTGGCGCTGGTAATCGTGCATGCCCACAAACCACATAAAGGCCACAGCTGCTGGCGCAACCAGAAGGCATGTTTTGAGCACGTAGCCCTTAAGCCCGTGGAACAGGATCATGCCGCCCATGATCAGCAATATCAGCAGGGTAGTGCCCAGATCGGGCTGAACGATGATAAGCCCGCAAGGAATAAGGCCCACGCAAAGCACGCTGGAAAAATTTTTCCAGCCCAAGGGGCGGCTGTCGCGCGCCAGCAGGCGCGCCACCAGAATCAGC
Organism: Pseudomonadota bacterium; assembly: GCA_023419375.1. Classification (GTDB taxonomy): domain Bacteria; phylum Desulfobacterota; class Desulfovibrionia; order Desulfovibrionales; family Desulfovibrionaceae; genus Desulfovibrio. Next base: position 64,810 of record JAEZYD010000024.1, on the reverse strand, counting down.
ACGGAAAGCTTGGCCATTTCTGAAGGCTGCAAGCTCATGAAACCCAGCGAAATCCAGCGCTTGGCACCGTAGACGGTCTTGCCCGCAATGGGTACCAGCAGCAGAAGAAAGACGGTTATGAGAAAGAAGGGCCAGGCAAGGTTGCGCAACTGCCGGTAGTCAAAAACCATTGCCAGCAGCATGCACACCACGCCGCAAAGGCCCCAGATCAGCTGGCGCTGATAAAAGGAATTGAATGCCAGGCCAGACTCCACGCGCGTACCGCTGGCGGAATACAGGTTGCCCACGCCCACAAGATAGAGCAGCAGCATACAGGCCAGAAGGCCCCAGTTGATATAGCTGAAAAGGCGATTATCCATGCCGCTTGTCCGCTTGTCAGGAATGCGTGGTTGCAGGGTGGTCTGAAAAGGCTTGCCCATGTGTCGCCGCTATGCGCCGCAACACACTTTGGCCGTATTGGGCCTCGCAGCGATTGCTGGCTGCGGTGTTGCCATTGGAGCAAACATTGTTTGCGCCTGTGCGCGGTGCCGGCTCCTTGCGCATGTTGCCTAGTCCGTGGGCTCTACGGCTGTGGTTGGGGCTGGCAATACAACCATGGGCGCGTTGGGGTCAGGCCCGAAAAGGTAGTCGTAAACCTTGCGGGCCACAGGGCCAGCCACGCTTGAACCGCCGCCGCCGTGTTCTACCATGACAATGACCACATAGGTTTTGCCGTCTTTAACGCCCCAGGTGGCGATCCAGGCGTGGTCGCGCTGGGCGTATTCCATCTCCGACATTTTCAGGCGGCGGTCGCCCGCGGCCATCTTGAGCTTGACCACCTGCGCCGTGCCTGTTTTGCCGCCCATGTCGGCATCCTTGCGGCCCACAACCTTGGCTGTGCCGCCGTTGGCAGTGCGGCGCATGGCCTCCACCACAAACTTGAGCGTCTCGGGCTTGGCGGGTACGCGCCCGCGCACTTCGCGGGTGGCGTCATCCACAAGCTGGGGCTTGAGCAGATCGCCGCCGTTGAGCAGGGCCGAAACAAATACTGCCACCTGCACGGGCGTCACCAGGGTATAGCCCTGACCAATGGACACGTTGTAGGTTTCGCCGCGTGTCCACGGACGGCCAAAACGCCGCCGTTTCCAGTCGCGGGAAGGCACAAGGCCCGATTTTTCGTGCGGCAGGTCAATGCCTGTAGGCCGCCCGAATCCGCAAGCCTTTGCGAATTCTTCCAACTTGTCAATGCCCAGGCGGTCGCCCATAAGGTAGAAATAGACGTCGCAGGAGTCGATGAGCGCGTGCACGAGGTCTTCCGAGCCGTGCCCGCCGCGCTTCCAGCAGCGGAAGATCTGGTTGCCCAGCTTGACCTGACCGGGGCAGAACACGCTTTCACGCGGGTTGACGCCCTTTTCAAGCAGCATGGTGGCCATAACCAGCTTCCATACGGAACCTGGGGGGTAGACGCTCTGGATAACGCGGTTCTGCAGGGGAAAGCGGTTATTGGTGCGCAGGGCGTCCCAGTCGCGTTGCGAAATGCCCGCGGCAAAAAGGTTGTTGTCATAGGCCGGGGATGTTACCAGCGCGCGCAGCTTGCCGCTGTCCGGCTCCATGACCACGATGCAGCCAGCCTCGCCGCCAAGGGCGTCCCAGGCAGCCTTTTGCAGGCCCGCATCGAGCGAAAGATGTATTTCGTGTCCGCCGCGCGGTTCATCGCGCAGGGTTTTGCCAAGCACCCGGGCGTGAGCGTCAACCTCCACATCGTACAAGCCCTTGCGGCCCCGCAACTGCTTTTCCAGCTCCAGTTCCAGCCCCTGCTTGCCCACCAGGTCGCCCATGGCCAGAGCGCTGTCTGCGGCCATTTCCTGCTCGTTGGCTTCAGCCACGTAGCCAAGAATATGGGCAAAAAGCTCTTTCTCCGGGTAGCTGCGCTTGGTGCGCACCACAATTTCAAGCCCCGGCCACTCGTGAATCTCGGATTCAATGCGGGCCACAAGGTCAAAGTCGATGTCGGTGATGAGCAGCAGAGGCTCAAAGGGTTTGACCTTGAAGCGGTCCTGACGGAACTTGTCCCAGACCTGCTGGAGGGGTATGCCCGACCATTCGCTTATCTGGGCCAGGGTGGCGGGGATGTCGTGGCAGTCTTCGCGCACGATGGAAAGGCCGTAGGCGGTGCGGTTGTCGGCCAGCACCTTGCCCTTGTCGTCCATGATGCGCCCACGCGGGGCAAAGATGCGCTCGATGCGCAGGCGGTTGTCCTGCGCCTGGCGCGCAAATTCTTCGCCTCTGTGCACCTGCAGATACCAGAAGCGCACCACAAGCACAAAAAACATCAGACCCACCAGAACCTGAAGCAGGATTGCGCCGGCGCGCGGCGGCTGATAGCCCTCGCTCTCGACCTGAATCTTGAGCCAGGAGCGGATGCCCTTATGCTGCGCCTTGTCTTTGTGCGCCAGCAGCGAGGTATTGTCAGTTTTCCTGATCATTGGGGTTCCAGTGGCGGGTGGCCACCAACAGCCGCCAGGCGAAGGGCACAAAGATGGCCTGAATCAGGCTTGTGTCCAGGGTTCCCTGCACATCGAAAGGCAGGTTCTGCAAAGGGGCCATGAGCCACGCAATGGCGTAGTATGCGGCGCCCAGGCAGGCTGACAGCAAAAAGACAAAAATGAAATTTTCCACTTCAAACAGCCAGCGGCCCATCTTGAACAGCAAAATGACTGCGGCATACCAGACAATGACGGCCCCGAAGGGGCGCGTGCCCATGCCTTCCTGCAGCAGGATGAACACGGGCAGCAGCCAGAGCATATTTTTATAATCCCGTTCCTGCAACAGGATGATCAGGCCCACCGTGAGCACGTCAAGCCCCGGTACCGCCGCCTGCAAAACAATGGCGCAGGCCATGAAAAAGGCCCACCATGCAATGCTGCGGAGTGTTCTCATGGCGTGGCGCTTTTGGGCGCGGGCGGGCCCACGAATTCTTTGGGAGCTTCGCTGGGTTCCAGCGGGCGGGGCGCGCCGGTGGATTCGAGCAGCAGCACTTCTTCAAGGTGTTGCAGGTCAACCAGCGGTTCTGCCTTGATGGCCATGAACTGGGTGTAGTCCGAAGGAGCCACGCGCAGTACGCGCGCCACAGGTATGCCCTTGGGATACTTGCCGTCCAGGCCGGAGGTGATGATTATTTCGCCGGGCTTGACCTTGGCGTCGCGCTGCACAAAGTTGACTTCAAGCTTCTGGCCCGTGCCCATGCCCATGAGGATGCCGGGAGCACGGCTCTCCTGCGAAAAAACGGCTATACGGCTGCTGGGATCAGTGAGCAGCAGCACGATGGAACTGTGGGCGCTGGCCTTGAGAACACGGCCAACCAGCCCAAGGTGGGTAACCAGCGGCGTGCCCGGGCGTCCGCCCGTGCTGTACCCCCGGCTGATGGTGATGCTGTCCAGAACTGCGTTGGGGCCCATGCGGCCGGAAAGAACGCGGGCGCCAAGGGGGCGCCATGTCTGGTCAACCGGCAGTTGCACCAGGGCGCGCAGGCGCTTGAGCTCGGCCAGGTCTTCCCCATTGGCAAGCAGGCGCGCTTCAAGTTCGTCCACCTTTTGCTTGAGGGCTTCGTTTTCTTCACGCACGCCCACAAGGTCAAAGTAACGATCCCACATGTTCTCCGCAGCGTCCTGCGCGGAACGAACGGGCGTGAGCACCGCGCCGGTGATTTCAAGCCCCAGTTTCGCGGCCAGGTCATCCAGAACGCGCGTGCGCTGATTCCAGGAATACATGCCCAGAAACAGGATGAGCAAAATGCCCGCGAGGAGGAGAAGACGCCGCAGTGTCACAGGCGGAAGCTCCTGAAAGCCGGTGCGGAATAAACCGCGCCCCTGTGCCGGAGACGCAGAACCGGAAGCTTGTGTTCCGGCATTGCGTCAGCCGCACAGGGGCGCGAGGACAAGGTCGGTTCTAGTCGATGCACACTTCTTTGAGAATGTGCAGGTTGTCCAGCGCTTTGCCGGTACCCACCACAACGGTGGACAAGGGATCGTCCACAACCGTAATGGGCAAAGAGGTTTCTTCGCGCAGCAGCTGGTCGAGGCCCTTGAGCAGCGCGCCGCCGCCCGTGAGCACAATGCCCCTGTCCACAATATCCGCCGCCAGTTCCGGCGGGGTCTGTTCCAGGGCGATGCGCACAGCCTGAACAATGCTGTCCACCTGTTCGGAAATGGCTTTGCGCACTTCTTCAGAGGTGATGATAATATTCTGCGGAATACCCGTCACAAGGTCGCGGCCCTTGACTTCGATCTGCTGTTCCGGATCGAGCGGGTAGGCTGAGGCGATCTTGATCTTGATTTCTTCAGCGGAAGATTCACCGATGAGCATGTTATACTTGCGCTTGACGTGGGTCATGATGGCTTCGTCCATCTTGTCGCCGCCCACACGCACAGAGCGCGAGTACACAATGCCCGAAAGGGAGATGACCGCCACTTCAGTGGTGCCGCCGCCGATATCCACCACCATGTTGGAGGTGGGTTCCTGAATGGGCAAATCCGCGCCGATGGCCGCTGCCATGGGTTCCTCGATGAGGTACACTTCGCGTGCGCCAGCGGACTGGGCCGACTCTTTCACGGCGCGCTTTTCCACCTGGGTGATGCCCGTAGGTACGCAAATCATGATGCGCGGGCGCACAAGACGCCGCGAATTGTGAACCTTGGCGATAAAGTGGCGCAGCATGGCCTCGGTAACTTCAAAGTCGGCGATAACGCCGTCTTTCATGGGGCGGATAGCCCAGATGTTGCCAGGGGTTCTGCCCAGCATGCGCTTGGCGTCGTGCCCAACGGCAAGAACTACATTGTTGCCGCGCGGGTCTTTTTTGACCGCGACCACCGAGGGTTCGCGCAGCACAATTCCCTGCCCTTTGACATAAACGCAGGTATTGGCTGTGCCAAGGTCAATGGCCAGGTCATTGGAAAACAATCCTAGTGCGAAATCCAGAATTTTGGACATTACTCTAACTTGCCTCGCTGTGCTGGTGTGCTACCTTACCGTCATGTTGAAACAACTCCCGCACCCGGCGAGGCGAAGAGGCCTGGAGTGGGGGCGCTGTTGGAATTGGTAACGTCAGGCTGAAAACTGTTCTGCTAAAACTGGCATGAAGTCAAGACGGTGGACGCAGGGTTAAAATATTTGTCCCGCCGGAGGGCGCGGAAATAAGCCTTCAAGGGACGCAAACATGCAGCGCTGGCATACTCTGGCCGCTTATTATCATCAACGCTACGGCAGCCGGGTGCAAAAAATTCCACTTGACGCCGGGGCCTCCTGCCCCAACCGCGACGGAACGCTTTCGTTTTCCGGCTGCACGTTTTGCAATGCTGATGGATCCGGCTCGGGCCGTGCAAAACAGGGCGATTCCCTACTGAAACAGTGGAATTTCTGGCGTCCCATATATCTGCGGGACGATCCCAATACGCGCTTTATAGCATATCTGCAATCCTTCTCTAACACGTATGGTCCATCAGAACGCTTGCAACAACTGCTCCAAACGGTTCGCCATCTGCCCGGCTGCTTTGGAATTGCCGTGGGAACCCGCCCCGACTGCCTTGATGACGAAAAGCTCGACCTGCTCGCAGGCCTTGATTGCGATTTCTGGCTGGAGCTGGGCCTGCAGACGGCCCATGATGCCACCCTGGCCCGCATTAACCGGGGCCATACCGCAGCCAGCGCTGAAAATGCCGTGCGCATGGCCGCCGCGCGTGGTATTGCCGTATGCGCCCACCTCATGGCCGGGCTGCCCGGTGAAGGCGAAGGCCATTTTCTGCAAAGTCTGGAATGGGCGCTCTCCCTGCCCATAAGCGGTCTCAAACTGCACAACGTTTACGTGCCCAAGGGAACTGAACTTGCCCGCCAGTATGCCGCAGGCCAGTATTACCCCCTCTGGCGCGATGAATACGTCGACCTCCTCTGCGCCGCCCTGCCGCGCATCCCCTCGCACATCGTCATCCACCGCCTCCAGAGCGACCCAGCCCCCGGTGAACTGCTGGCTCCCGCCTGGGCCATAGAAAAGCGCGGCCTGTTGGGGGATTTGCGCCGGGCGCTGGAGGCGAGGGAGCTATGGCAAGGCAAGTTCTGCGACTCCCCTGAGGGGTGTCCGGCGGTCTTTTTCGCTTCTGGCTGCGTCAGGGATGTTTTTTGTTCAGGTCGAGTACCGTGAGAGTACACTCCCTTCGCAAAAAACATCCCTTCCTTGCCAGAAGCGAAAAATCCTCGCCGGGCACCTTGGTGCCTTGGGTTGGTGGGTCTTGTATTTCAAAAGTGATTTTTGATCGGGTCGAGTACCATTGGAGTACACTCCCCTCACAAAAACCCACACTTCCTTGCCAGCGCCCAAAAATCCTCGCCGGACACTATTGCTGTTTCTAGGTTTTTGTCGCGCTGGCTGCATCAGGTTCAGGTGCAGTTTTTTCCAACAAGCACATGAGCGCCCTGCTGCCGGGCATCACTGTCAATCCACTCGTTTCCCTGGTCAAAAAAACTCCACCCCTTTGTAATATTATAAGGTTACCATGCTTGAGCCGTCCCGCGGCGTATGGACATTTATTTGGCTTTGTGCTGGTATACCAGTTATGAAGCAGACAAACACCAAGGCATCTTCCACTGCGTATGAGGCCATCCGTTCCATGATCGCGCAGGGGCAGCTCAGCCCCGGCGAAGAACTGTCGGAACGCAGCCTGGCTGAAAGCCTGCAACTTGGCCGCACGCCAGTGCGCGAGGCCATCAAGGATCTGTGCCGGGAGGGCGTTCTCATGAGCGTTCCTCTGCGGGGCACCTTTGTGCAGCGCCTGTCTGTGGAAGACCTCAAAGAAATCCACGAGGTGCGTCTGGCGCTCGAAGGCATGGCCGCCAAGCTGGCGGCAGAAAAAGGCGGCAGCCCGGAGTTGCGGGCCTGCCTTGCCGAACTTCAGGCCCTGCCCGACGGGCCGGAGCTTGATACCTTTGAAGCGCAGCGCATCGGCTGGGATTTCCACAAAGCCATATTTCAGGCCGCTGGCAACACGCGGCTGGCAAAACTCTATGCGGACGTGCGCGTGCAGAACTCCTTGGCCATGCAGCGCGTCAAAAATTACGATGCAGAGCGGACACGCGTGGTGATCAAGGAACATATCGCCATTGGCAATGCCATTCTGGATCGCAATCAAACACTGGCTCACCAGCTTGTCTGGGATCATCTGCAAAAAGCCATGGAAACGAAACTGCGCTCACTGCTCGCAGTTCTCGGCTAACCCTGGCCGTCGGCATCACAAGACGTTTTACGTGCAAGGATCAGAGGGGGAAGAGAGGCGATGGAAATGACAAAAACCAGCAAAAAGCGGCCCATTCCGCTGCCAATTCAGATGGTGCTCGGCCTTGTTCTGGGCATTGTGTTCGGCTTTGTTGCGCCGCACTTCTCCCAGGCCCTGGCCCCGGTGGGCACGGCCTTTGTGCAGGCCATCAAGATGATCGTGGTGCCGCTGGTGTTCACGGCCATCACCCTTGGCATCTACCAGATGGGCAACAGCGCCAAACAGTTGGGCAAGGTTTCCGCCATCAGCCTGCTCTATTTCTTTATTGCCACGGTGGTGGCGATCATCATTGGCCTGGCCCTCAACGCCATGTTCCACCCCGGTGTGGGCGTCAATCTGTCGCACACGGCTGAACTGCCCAAGAACATCAATACCACGGTCAACTGGACAAAGTTTTTTCTCGACATGATCCCCTCCAACGTGTTCGCGGCCATGTCCGGCACCAACCTCCTGCCCGTGCTGGTGTTCGCAGTGCTGCTGGGCCTTGCGCTGGCCTCCACCGGCAGCAGGGCAAAGCCTTTGGTTGACGTGCTGGACGCTCTGATGGGGGCTGTTTTCAAGCTCACAGGCTGGATCATCGCCCTGTCGCCCATTGCCATCTTCGCCATCATTGCCTGGCTGTTTTCCACACAGGGCATGCACACCATTCTGGCACTGCTCAAGCTGGTCCTGGTCATGTATCTGGGGCTTGGCGTCTTGCTGGTGCTGTTCGCCATTTTGATGCTTTGCATAGGTGAACACCCCCTCCAGACCGCCAAGGCCGTGAGCGAACCTGTGATTTTGGCCTTTGCCACGCGTTCGTCAGAGGCGACCCTGCCCCTGCACATGGAAAAACTGGTGGAAATGGGCGTTCCCAAGGCCGTGGCCTCTGTGGTGCTGCCCCTGGGCTATGCCTTCAACCGCGACGGCTCCATCATGTATTTTGCGCTGGCCGTGGGTTTTCTGGCCGATGCCTATAACATTCCGCTGGACCCCAGCACCCTGCTTTCCATCATCGTGGTGACCACGCTTGCCAGCAAGGGCAGCGCCAACGTGCCCTCAGGCGGCCTTGTGGCCATTGCCATGGTGCTGACCACCATTGGCATCCCTGTGGAGGCGCTGGCCATCATCGCGGGTGTGGACGCTTTTCTGGACATGGGCCGTACCGCCGTCAACGTGGTCAGCAATACCGTCGCGGTGAAGCTTGTCATGCGTTGGGCGGGCATTGCCTATGAACCGACGGAAGAAACCGCCGAAGTCTAAAAGGTGATATTCATGCCTGTAGTCGATCTGCGCAGTGATACCCTGACCGTTCCCACCGAGGCCATGCGCGCCGCCATGCGCGAGGCCGAAGTGGGCGATGATGGCCGTGTTGACGCGGAAGGGCGCGGCGGCGACCCCACAGTCAACCGGCTGGAAGACTATGCTGCCGAACTGCTGGGCAAGGAAGCCGCACTGTTCTGCCCGTCGGGAACCATGGCCAATCTCGTCGCGCTGGCTACGTGGTGCGACCGTGGCGACGCTGCGGCTCTGGAGCCTGACCTGCATGTGTTCCGCACCGAAAAATCGCCCTTCATGGAAAAGTTCCTGGGCATTCAGCCGGTGTTTTATTCGCGGGATGCGGAGGGCATGCCCGAAGTCGCGTCCTTTGCATCCGCCTGCGCGACGCCGGGCATCAAACTGGCCTGTGTGGAAAACAGCCACAACTTCGGCGGCGGCATCTGCGTATCGCTGGCGCGGCAGCAGGCGCTGGCCGCTGCGGCCCGCAGTGCATCGGTACCCGTGCACATGGACGGCGCAAGGCTGTTCAACGCAGCCGTGGCGCTCGGGGTGGACGCCGCGCATCTGGCCGCCTGCGCAGACAGCGTGATGTTCTGCCTTTCCAAGGGGCTGGGCGCGCCCTTCGGTTCCGTGCTGTGCGGGACGCGCGAGTTCATTGCCAAGGCGCGGCAGACGCGCAAACTGCTTGGCGGCGGCATGCGGCAGGCGGGCATTATGGCGGCTGCCGGGCTGGTGGCCCTGCGCACGGGTATTGAGCGCCTTGCGGAAGACCACGAGAACGCCCGCCACCTCGGCGCGGCCTTGTCAGCCTATGGCGAGTTTGTGCTCACGCCCGTGCAGAGCAATATTGTGATGCTGGACATAAGCGCTTCCGGCAGGTCTTCAGAGTGGTTCGAGCAGAAGCTTGCGCCTCTGGGGCTGCTGGCAAAGGGCATGGGCAAGGATCACCTGCGGCTGACAACCTATAATGGCGTGGGGCGGCAGGATATGGCGCGAGCCATTGAGGCCTTTGAGCGTTTTATGAAAGAAAACCGCGCCCAGTGGGCGTAAGGTCTGCTCCGGCATATCCGTAGAGGCCTGACAGCCCGGGAATCAGCCAGAGAACTGTTTTTGCAGTAAAATAAAAAGCCGCGCCGATGGTCATTACGACTTGTCGGCGCGGCTTTTGCTATGTGTATGCTGGCTAATCTACGGTGAGAATGACGGAAAAAGCCTTGAAAAATACCGTTACAGTCTGCCCGGCCACAAGATTGATGGGGTTTTCCGGCCCACGGTTGCGCAGGGCGCAGACCTGACTGCCTTCGCCAAGCGCCACCAGAATTTCGGCCACCATTTCATCTTCCCGCACCCGTTCCACCACGCCGGTAAAGCAGTTCTCCGCCGGAGGGGAGCTCTTGGGCGAGAGTTCGCCCCCCTGCACCAGCACCCAGGGGGCCTTGATGCTGGCATTGACCAGCTTGCCCTCATTGAGGGCCAGGGTCTTGGCGCTTTCGTCCGTAATGAGCGAGGCCACGCGCAGGCCGCCTGCGGTGCGCAGCACCACTTCGACCAGCAGCCCGCTCTGGCGCAATGAGGTTATGCGCCCCTGAAAGACGTTGCGCGCACTGGTTTTCATGGGTCGCTCCCTTTGCAGTTGTTCGCGCAGCAGGCGTTTGGCCTCCTGCGGGTCGCAGCGGACAATGCCGCTCTGGCCGGGCGCGGACCGCCGGCCAAGAAAAATATCCACCACGGGCAGGGGCAGGCCCTGCCTGCCCAGCTCTAGGGCGCGGGTATGGCGCAGGGCTCGGGCGCTCAAAAGGCCCTTGGGCAGGCCGCAGGCCGCGCCGCACTGTTGCAGGCAGCGGCGCACATAACTGGCATCGCAGCGCATGAGCTCGCGTGTTTCAGGAAACAGCGCCGGGTCTTCCAGCACGCGCTTGAGGCGGCGGCTGATGGTAAGCGGCAGGGGAACCTCGCGTCCGGGGGCATCGTTGCTGCCCGGCACATGGATAACGCCGTCCTGAAAATCAAGATGCGCGGGCATGATCTCAAAAATTTCCACAAGCCGCAGGGCCGCGTAGCGCAGCAGCATGAAAATCAGCCACATGCGCAGGCGGGGGCGCTTTTCGCGCGGGCCACGGGCGGCGCTGGCCCGTTCCCACAGCCATGTTTCCACGGCCAGAAGCTCGCGCGGGCTGATGCGCCCTGTATCCTGCAGCAGAGCGGCAGAGTCCCGCCGCATAAGGCGCTGGCGCAGCCATGCCCTGTCTGCGGAAGAGAGGGAGCGCAAAAGCGCGGCCATTTCCTCACGGTTTTTGTTTTTTTCCATGCTGATTCCCGTCAGTTTTCCTGCCTTATACAAGTAAAACCCTTTTGTTGTACAGTGTTCACGCTTTCATCAAAAAACGTGACTGTATTGCTCGCCTTCTAAGGTTCTGTACTGTTGACGTACAAACCGCGCTTTTGGCGCACGGAGGAATTTCATGAAAAAGACTGCATACGCGCGTGGGGCATTTTGCCGCATAGCTTTGGCGCTGGGCTGCGTGGCCCTGCTCAGCCTTCCCGTTCAGGCTGCTGAAATGACGGTTTCTGCCGCTGCCAGCCTTACCAATGCCTTTAACGAAATCAAGGGCGTGTTTGAAAAGAAACACACGGGCTTGCAGGTGCACACCAATTACGCTGCCTCCAATCCGCTGCTCAAACAGATTCAGGAAGGCGCGCCCGTAGATGTTTTTGCCTCTGCCGACCAGGCCACCATGGACAAGGCCGTGGCCGCCAAGGTTGTTGACCCTGCTACGCGCAAGGACTTTGCGCTCAACGACCTCGTGCTTATCGTGCCCGCTGGCTCCAAAAAGCCCGCCAAGCTTGAAGACATCAAGGCCTTCAAGCGCGTTGCCATCGGTAATCCCGATTCCGTGCCCGCAGGCCGTTACACCAAGGACGCGCTGAACACCGCCAAGCTGTGGGAAGCCGTGCAGCCCCAGCTTATTATGGGCAACAGCGTGCGCCAGGTGCTGGACTATGTGGCCCGCGGCGAAGTTGATGCCGGTTTTGTCTACCGCACCGATGCCAAGCAGCTGGCGGACAAGGTTGAAGTGGTCATGATTGTGGAAGGCCACGATCCCGTGAGCTATCCCATCGCCGTGGCCACCACCGGCAAGGACGCCAAGATGGGCCAGGAATTTCTGAACTTTGTGCTTTCGCCCGAAGGGCAGGCAGTACTTGCCAAGTACGGTTTCTCCAAGCCGTAGCGCATGAAGGCAGGCCCGCGCCCTTGCGCACCGGCCTGCAATAATGGATTGTGCTTACTGGCGGTTGCCGTTTTGGCAGAAGCGGCAACCGCCCTCATTTTTTATGCATCAACGGATCCGGTCGGTGGCAGGGGGCAGAGTTGGAAATGGATTTTGACCTGGCGTTTATATGGAGCCCGCTGGAGCTTTCGTTGCGCGTGGCAGGGGCGGCTACGGCTGTTTCCTTTGTTGTGGCAACGCTGGCGGCTTGGCGGCTGGCCCGCAAAAAGGGCCCCATGCCCGCGCTGCTGGACGCCCTGTGTTCGCTGCCGTTGGTGCTGCCTCCCACAGTGCTGGGCTACTATCTCATCTTGCTGGTGGGGCGGCGCGGCGTTTTTGGGCATGGGCTGGCGGAACTGGGCATCAACCTGATTTTTTCCTGGCAGGGGGCTGTGGTCGCAGCCACTGTTGTGGTGTTTCCGCTCATCTACAAGTCTGCCCGCGCGGCCCTGGAGCAGGTGGACAAACATCTGGAAGACGCGGCCCGCACGCTTGGAGCCTCGGAATGGCGGGTGTTTATCAGCGTGTCGCTGCCCTTGGCCTGGAAGGGGATTTTTGCGGGCATCATGCTGGCCTTTGCGCGCGGCATGGGCGAATTTGGCGCAACCCTGATGATTGCAGGCAATATCCCCGGCAAGACCCAGACTCTGGCCCTCGCCATCTACGATGCCTTTCAGGCGGGCAATGACCTCCAGGCCTCCTGGCTTGTGTTCATTACCTCCGCCGTGTGCGTGACCCTGCTGATGGCGGCGGAACTGCTTGTGAAACTCAAGGGGCGGCGCAGATGATCTCCTTGCGACTGATAAAAAGTTTCAGGAACGGGGTTACCCCTTTCAATCTGGACGTAGGCTACGAGATCGGCGACGAGCACAAGTGCGCGGTGCTTTTTGGCCCATCCGGTTCCGGCAAGTCGCTGACCATGCAGTGCCTGGCAGGACTGACCAAGCCCGACGCAGGGCACATCCGCATTGGCGACTGCACGTTGTACGATGCTGCGCAGGGCGTGTTTGTTTCTGTGCAGAAGCGGCGCATCGGCTATATGTTTCAGGATTACGCCCTGTTTCCGCACCTGAGCCTGTTGCAGAACGTGGCCTATCCGCGCACGGGCTGCTGGCCCTGGAAGGTATGCGGCGAGGAGCGCGACAAGGCGCAGGCCATGCTGGAACGCTTGGGCATCGGGCATCTGGCGGCTCACCTGCCCTCGCAGATATCGGGCGGGCAGCGGCAGCGCGCGGCTCTGGCGCGGGCGCTCAATGCCGACCCCTTGCTCCTGCTGCTTGATGAGCCTTTTTCCGCGCTTGATCCCCTGCTGCGCGAGCGTCTGCGCGAAGAACTGCTCGAACTGATGGATGACCTGACAATCCCCGCCGTGATTATCAGCCACGACCCAGACGATGTGGATACCTTTGCGGGCGGCCTTGTGCTCTATGACCGGGGCGGGGCGCGCACGGTGCCGGACTATGCCGATCTGCGCAAGGATTTTGCCACAGCGGGCAAGTGTTTGCGGCATTTGCAGGAGCAGGCCTGGGCCTGACCGGCGCGCAAAAGTTTGTCGGATGATTTGCAGGCTCAGGTTCAACCCCGATGCCCTTTATATGCAAAAAGCCCCTGTCCATCATACGGACAGGGGCTTTTTGCATTATGGATCACATGTTAGCGGTTGGCCGCTTCCAGGCCTGTATCGTCAATGACTTTGGCGGATTGCGGCGAAGCAAGGTACTTCAGCAGGGCCTTTGCGCCTTCCGGGTTTTTGGCTCCCTTGACCATGCCGGCGGAGAACAGCGTTACTTCCTGCACGGCTTCGGGGATCAGGCCCACAATATGGATACCTTCAATGGGTTTGAGTTCGCTGAGCTGTTGAAAGCCGATCTCGGCCTCGCCACGGGCTACCACCTTGCCCACAGGCTCCGCAGGGATCATGCGGGCCTTGTCCTTGAGGGCATCCGAAAGGCCCAGCTTGGGAATCAGAACCTTGGCGATATAGGTGCCGCTGGCGCTGTCTGAATAGGCAATGCTTTTGGCCTTGAGCATGGTCTGCTTCAGAGCCTCCACGGTCGAGATATCAGGGGAGGGCGCTCCTGCCTTTACAGCCAGAGCAACTTTGGAGCGTGCCAGCAGTACCGTACTTGACGGATCGACCTTGCCTTCCTTGACCAGCTTGTCGAGCGAATTGCCCACCATGATGACCACGTCAATGGCCTCCCCGCGTTCCAGGCGTTGGGGTATGGCGTTTTGGGTATCGCCCATGGACGGTCCCCACGCGGATTTGAGGGTATCGCCCGTGGCCTTTTCAAACCCCGGGCAAAGCGCCTTGTAGGCGGCTGCAAAGCCGCCGGAGCTGACAACGCTGATTTCAGCAGCACTGGCCAGGCTTGCAAGGGCCAGCAAAGCCGTGCCGCATACAGCCAGACATACAGACCTGAGAATATTGTTCATCTTGGTTCCCCTTGGTACGGATAATGAATGACGCTGTCTGCTACAGCGAAAGAACCTTTTTCAGCCCATCGGGGGCCACAATGAGCCTGTCCAGACCCAGAGATTCAGGCGAGGCTCCCAGTGCAATGGCCAGCAACTGAGGCAGGTGCAACGCAGGCACGGAGGCATTGCTGCCTGTCACGTCAGCGGCATTGCCCTGATACATGTCCAGTTGCATCTGGCACAGGGGGCAGGGCGACACAACGCAGTGGGCCTTGGCCTTGGCGGCGTCTGTCACCAGCGACGAGATCATCACCATGGCATCGTGTTCCGCCGGGTACACCGCGTGGAAACCGCAGCAGTCAAGGCGGCGGGCATAGGGTACCGGCGTAGCGCCCAGAGCAACGACGATATCTTCCAGGCTGTGCGGCACGCGCGAGCTTTCAAAGTTTATGATGGGTTCGGGCCGTATGCTGTGGCAGCCATAAAAGCAGGCCACGTTCAACCCTGTGAGAGGTTTTTTGACCTTTGCCTTGAGGGCGGGCAGGTCTTTGGCAAGTTCCCACAGAAGGGTGGTTACTTCCGCAGTGCCTTTGTATTCAAGATTGGCGGGCGAAAGCCAGCGGTTTGCCTGATCTTTCTTGCCATGATCAAGCTCGGACTTGGCGGTGCGCAGCATGAGGGAGCAGGTGCTGCACGCGGTGATAACCGGAGCGCCGATCTGTTCGCCCAACGCCAGATTGCGGGCATTGGCGGCCAGAGCCTCATTGGGGGCTATGTCCTGCACATGCGATGCGCCGCAACAGCTCCAGCCCGGTATCTCCACCAGTTCCACGTCCAGCAGTTTTGCACTGGCCTCCAGGGCTGTGCGCGCTTCGCTGGCGGCGGCATTCAGCACACAACCGGGAAAAAAAGCATAACGCTTCAGCATGGTTTACTCCTTACCCTTGGCATCAGCTTTTGCCAGATCAAGAATGCGGACAAAATCGGCCTGTCCCTTGATGGGGTCGTTGCCCAAAAGCTCTGTGGGGTGAACCTTGCCGTGACGCAGCAGGTTGACGGCAAGGCCGACTCTGGTCATGGCGGTTACGCCTTCTGTGCGCAGGGCCATTTTCATTTCGTTAAGGCGGCCCGTGTCGCGCATGTCGGTCAGGAATGCTTCGGCATGCTCCGGCCCTTTGCCCTGGTTGAGTCCCCGGTTCACGGTGATATTGCGCATCATGCTTATGCCTTCCACCGGCTTGATATGCTTGGGGCATACGTTGGCGCATTCCTGGCAATGCACGCATTTCCACAGGCCGTTGTCAAAAGCCGGCTTGGCGTGAACCATGGGGTCTTTGCTGCGTGAATCCACCGACATGCGGGCGGCGATGTTGAAGACAAAGGGCTCAAGGTAGTCTGCCCGGTTGACGGCAAGTTTGTTGCAGGACGATGCGCAGCATCCGCAAAGGACGCAGTCCCACATGTCCGCGATTTTTTCCATATCGTCAGCGCTTTGCTTGCAGCCTTTTGCCTTAGAAAATTCCTTGCGGGCCACCAGCGAGGGGTGAACCTTGCGCAGATTTTCAAGCGCGGGTTCCCAATCCACCACCAGGTCTGAAATAACCTTGAAATTGGCAAGCGGCGCAATGGTAACCCTGTTGGTGCCATACAGCGCCAGCTGATCTTCCATGCTGGTGTCGCAGGCGATGATGGGCTGCCCGTTGAGCCTGACGCCGCAAGCGCCGCAAATGGCCATGCGGCACGCAGCGGTAAAGTTGAGAGTGGGGTCCAGATGCTCCTTGATAAAAATCAGGGTGCTGAGCACTGTTTTATTGTGCACGTCCGCGCGGGTCAGCGTGTACTCCTGCGGGAAGCTTTTTTTTCCGTCAAAACGCTCAATAACTATGAATACTGCGTCGTTCATCAGTACTTACGCTCCTGAGGCTTGAATTTGGTGATGCTCACGTCGCGCCAGTCCAGCTTCATGCCGCCATCGGCCAGGGTAACGAGCGAGTGCTTGAGAAAGCGTTCGTCATCACGCTTGGGAAAATCTGTGCGGCAGTGAGCCCCGCGTGATTCCTGCCGCGCCCTTGCGGCAAGGGTCGCCGCCTTGGCGCAGGTGAGCAGATTGCCCAGTTCCACGTACTGGGTGTAGAGCGTGTTGTAGGCTGGATTGGTGCAGGGTACGCTGGCGTCTTCGTATGCTTTGGAGAGGGAATCCAGCTCTTCGGCAGCCTGCCGCATTTTGTCTTCGGTGCGGAAGATGCCCATGTCGTCCCACATGACCTCGCCAAGGCGTTCGCGGATGGCAAAAATGTCCGTCTTGGCAGTGCGGGCGGTAACCTTGGCGTAGTGGTCTGTCCACTTGCTGCACAGTTCGAGCAGGTTTTTGCCTTCGGCTGCAGGCGAGGACCCTTTGGCGTAGGCGGCGGCGCCCTGCCCGGCCCAGTTGCCGGTGGCCGAAGCCTCTGCCAGTGAATTGCCGCCAAGGCGGTTGGCGCCGTGGATGGAAACGTTGGATGCTTCCCCGGCGGCGTACAGCCCCGGCAGGGAGGTGTTCATCTGGCGGTAGTTCAGCACGTCAATGCCACCCATGCAGTAGTGGGCCGTGGGCCTGATGATCATGGGTTCCTTGACGAGGTCGATACCTTCAAACAGTTTGCCAATGTGGCGGATCAGCGGCAGATCCTTGTCGATCTTGGCTTCGCCCAGGTGGCGCAAGTCAAGGTAGACATAGGACTCCATGCCCTCGCCAAAGCCACGGCCAGCGAGAATTTCCGATTCGATGGAGCGCGATACAATGTCGCGGGGGGCCAGTTCCATGCGATCCTTGGCGTAGCGGGACATGAAGCGTTCACCCAGGCGATTGATCAGATAGCCGCCTTCGCCGCGTGCCGCTTCTGTAATAAGTACGCCGCCGTGAACAACACCCGTGGGGTGAAACTGCGTCATCTCGGGATCTTTCATGGGAACCCCGGCGCGCAGGGCTGCCGCAGGCCCATCGCCTGTCGCCACATAGGGAGTGGACGAGCGGTTCCAGTACACCCGGCTGTAGCCGCCGCTGGCCATAATGACTGCCTTGGCCCGCACGGGCATGATTTCGCCTGTGCGGATATTGCGCAGCACAACGCCTTCCAGCGCGCCATTGCTTTTGCCAATGTCGAGCAGCTGGTAATCCATGAGAAATTTGACCCCGCGCGTAAGCGCCTCGGCAAACAGGGTCTGGATAACAATGTGGCCTGTCTTGTCGGCCGAATAAATACAGCGGACCTTGGACGCGCCGCCGGCGTAGCGAGCCTTGGGCGCACCGGCATCATCGCGCGAAAAAGGCATGCCAAGGTAATCAAGGGCGTGGATGGTGCGGCCTGCTTCTTCGCAGAAATCCAGCACAGCGTCCTGATCCACAAGGTAGTCGCCGCCTTTGACAGTATCAAAGGCGTGCAGGTCATAAGAATCGCCCTTGCTGAAATCGATAACGCCGTTGATGCCGCCCTCGGCCATGGCTGTGGCGCAGCGGGTGGGCATGGTTTTGGCGACCACGCAGATGCGGGCCTTGGGGTTGGCTTCCATGGCGGAAACCGCCGCGCGCAGGCCAGCGCCGCCAGAGCCGATGACAATGATGTCAAAATCCAGCATGGGTTTGTTGTTGGCGGCCCAAAGGGATGAACCAAACCCACCCAGACCGAAGGTAAAGGTCAGGGCGCCTGCCGTGACCACCGAGGCCTTGATGAAGGTGCGTCGGTTCATGAACAGTTTTTTTTCTGACATTGTTTCCTCCAGATGCAATAGACAAAGAGGGAATATATATGTGCTCGTCTTTAACAAGTTTTGTGCCAAAAAGTGCAAGTGTGTGTGCGCTGTGCAAACAATGAATCCGGCTTGTCAGAATTTTTTAATAAAAACTCTTTGTTATGAATATTTTTGCGGCAGCGTGCCCTATGCCGCTGCCCCAGCCCTTGTGGAGCAGTAAAAACGTTTCAGAAACGTTTCAATAGTTTTATTGAAACGCAATGAAACTTGCATCCGCGCAACTTGCAGCCTATGCTCCGGGGCAGCAAGGAGCCCGCATGAACGCTTCCCCTGTAATCGGTCTGGTTTTTTCATCGCAACGCAATGTGGACAATGTTCGCAAGGTGCTGGAGGACAAGCCCTGTCGGCTTGTGGAGGCGGTCTTCGATCTTGAGGATGCCGTTGAACCTGTACGGCAGATCATTGAGGCGCAGGGGGTTGAAGTCATCCTGTCGCGCAGAGGGACGGCCTACATTCTGCGGCAGCTTTCCGTGCCGGTGGTGGCCTTGCCGGATACCACGGCCAATCAGCTGCGAGCGCTCAAAAAAGCTTCAACCATGGGGCAGCGCATTGGTATTACCCAGATACGCACCGGGGAGTGTAATCTGGCTCTGTGCGAGGAATTGCTGGGTTTTCAGCCCGAGATCATCCTGTACAGCGACAAGCGCAGCCTTGAAGAAGGTGTGCTGCATGCCCAGCAACAGGGGCTTGAAATCGTTGTTGGCGGCGATATTACCCGCAGGGCGGCCCAAAAATGCGGCCTGCCCTTTGTTGATCTGCACGATCAGCCTGAGATACCTGCCAGCTTTTTTGACAGCATCGTTAACGTTGTGCAGACAAGGCGCAAGACTCTTAAGGAAAAGGAGCGCTACCGCAGCATTCTTGACGGGATTTCTGAAGGCATTCTGGCTGTGGACGAGCGCGGCGCCATTGAGGAAATCAATCCTCAGGCCTGCAGCATGCTTCAGGTCAATGCGCTCAACGTCATTGGCACGCCCGTCAGCAGCGTATTTCCTGCTTTGCCCCTTGCCAGCGCCCATGAACGGCACGAACCTCTGCACAATGTGACGGCGGCCGGCAAACAGCGCGAGCAGCTTATCGTCAACACCATCCCCATCCGCGTGGGTAAAAAACCTGCCGGTGCGGTCTTCAGCATGCAGCCTGCCTCGCGCATCCTCCAGGCGGAGGAAAGAGTCCGGCAGGCTTATAATCGAGGGTTCAAGGCGCGCTATACCCTTGAGAATTTTTTGCACACCAGCAGCAGCGTGGAGTCGCTCTTGGAGCAGGCCCGGCTGTATGCCGCTTCGGAAGCAGGCGTGTGCATTACTGGCGAAAGCGGCACGGGCAAGGAAATTCTGGCGCAGGGCATACATAATGCGTCCCCCCGCAGGGTCGGGCCCTTTGTGTCGCTGAACTGCGCGGCCATGCCAGAATCCCTGCTGGAAAGCGAACTTTTTGGCTATGCGGAAGGCACGTTTACCGGCGGGCGTAGAGGCGGAAAGATCGGTATTTTTGAGCTGGCGCAGGGTGGCACCCTGTTTTTGGACGAGGTGGGAACCATTTCGCCTTCGTTTCAGACGCGCCTGCTGCGCGTATTGCAGGAAAAAGAGATCATGCGCCTTGGCAGCAATGTGGTTGTTCCGGCTGATGTGCGCATCATTGCCGCCGCCAACAGCGATCTGTGGCAGGATGTTGCAGAAGGAAGACTGCGCGAAGATCTGTATTACCGGCTGCATGTGTTGCCGTTGCACATCCCTCCGCTTCGGGAACGTAAGGAAGATATCCCCCTGCTTGTAGAGGCTTTTTTGCAGGAGTTTCACGCCCAGTACGCCGCAGAACAAAGGCCGCGCCTGCAACTGCCTGAAACCTTTGTTCAGGCCTTGCAGGCCCTGCCCTGGCCGGGCAACGTGCGGCAGCTGCGTACGGTGGCTGAACGGCTGACGGTTGTTTCACCG
This sequence comes from Pseudomonadota bacterium, assembly GCA_023419375.1. Taxonomy (GTDB): domain Bacteria; phylum Desulfobacterota; class Desulfovibrionia; order Desulfovibrionales; family Desulfovibrionaceae; genus Desulfovibrio. The sequence goes on along the minus strand of JAEZYD010000024.1, from coordinate 44,839 downwards.
CATGGCTATGATACCTCTGCCGGAGAACGCCTGCTTGAAGAACTGCGCCATCCCGGTTTGCCGCAAACCGCAAAGACTGTCATGGAGCGCAAGATTCTCACCCCTGAGAGCGTGCGCGAAGCCCTGCATAGCTGCGGCAATTCAAAGGTTCGGGCAGCGGCTCTGCTGGGCATCAGCCGCAGTACGTTGTGGCGTCTGTGCAAGGGGCTGAACTGAGGGGCAGCCGGGATTATTCCGGCGGAATGCTGCGGCCTCGGGCCTGCTGGCGGCGTTCTGCTACAGCACTTCCTGCGAAGTTTTTGACATCCGTTTGACCATGTAAAGTTCGCTGTCGGCCCGTTTGAGCGCATCTTCAACAGATTCGTTCGCGCAGTGCCATGTGGCGTGCCCTATGCTGATGCCGATGCGCAGCATGAGGCCGTCAATGGAAATGGGCGCTCCCACATCCTCGCGGATGCGGCTGATGGTGCGCAGTATGTCTGGCGTGCCCCTGGTGTGCCCGAGCAGGGCCAGAAACTCATCGCCTCCCAGCCGCACCAGCACATCATCCTTGCGCAGGCACCGCGTCAGGCGCTGCCCCAGGATGGTCAGCACGGCATCGCCCACATGGTGCCCGTGCGCATCGTTGACCGGTTTAAAGCCGTCCAGATCCATATACAGCAGCTCAACCAGCCCATGGTTTTGCGTCAGGCTGGGCATGGCCTCGTCAATGCGCGCGGCCAGACCGTGCCTGTTCAGCAGGCCTGTGAGGGCATCGCGCTCTGCGGTATGCTGGATGCGGTTCCGGTCTTTCTCTGTGCGGGTGAGGTTTTCGACCAGGGTGGACAAGGAGGCTGAAAGCACCTCGATTTCGCGTATGCCCCGGTTGCGCGGAATGGTGACGTGTTCCCCCCGGCTGAGCCTGTCTGCAGCTGCGGTAAGCGCCTTGAGGGGGGCAATGGTGCGCTGGGCGATGTATCCGGCAACCAGCGCAAACAACACCGCAAGCAAGAGACCAGCCACAAGAATGCGCGCCACAAGGCGACGCACGGGTTCGTAGGCGGCATCCAGCGATTGCCGCGCAACCACGCTCCACTGCAAGCCATTGTAGTCTTTAAATCCTGTGCAGCTTACAGCCGCGGTGAGGTAGGCAATGCCGTCGGGCCATGTTTCCACGGCCCAGGCCGAAGTGGAGTGCTCAAGTTCTTGCAGCAGGGGCAGGGCCAACGGCTTTTCTGTGTTGTCGCCGCCCAGAATGACGCTGCCGTCTGCACCAAGAACCATGATGGTGGTGTTCGTATCCGATCCCTCGCCCGAAAGGATGAATTCCTCCACCTCTCTGGCCCACGCCCAGCTCAGATGGGCCACCAGCACCCAATCTTTCAGCTCGCCCTCGCCAATGGGCATGCTTATGTCCACAAATTTCATCGGGGCGTTTTCCGGGTGGGGCAGCAGTTGCGCAAGCAGGGTGGCCTTGCGCACGTCGCCCACAAAGAGGCCGTTTTTGCCCTGGCGGAAGATGGCGCAGATGGAAAGATCGGTTCCTTCCAGCACGCTATCGGTGGCTGCCAGAACCTTGCCCTGCGGATTCATGAGCCCGATCCAGGCAAAGGCGGGCATGGTGTCCTGCAAGCGGTTCACGGCGATGGATACTTTTTTCATGTCGCCGCCGATCAGCCCCACAGTATGCCGCAGGGTGTCCACCTCCTTGATCCAGAACCACATGGATTGATCAAGGGCCTTGGCAAGGGATTGCACGCGGTTGGTCAGCAACAGGCCGCGTTCGTAGCGGGCCTCGCTGCTGGCTTCGCGCCCGGTTATGGCCGCAAGAATGCATGATGACAGCAGGATAAGCAGCGTGAATGCCTCAATAAGTTGCGTCTTGAGGCTGCGCGTGAATATGCGCATGGCTCCTCCTGCGAAGGGATGGCAGAAAAGCTGACAAAATTTGATGGTGATTATGAAAGCATACAGAAAATCAGGAAATAGGCAATGGGGCCACCTGTCCGCGTGTTGCCTTTTGCAGAAAAATAAAAGGGGGGTGCAGACGCAATGCACCCCCCTTTTGCTATAGGGTTTGAGGAGAAGATGTTATTGGGGTTTGTTTAAGAGAGACAGCTTAGGCCGCGCTGCCCAGCGCTGCTTCCCTGCGATTGCGTTTTTGCCCGCGCCACATGCCGCCAAGGATCATGCCCGCGCCAACGAGCAATCCGGCGCACATGGTTATGAAGCTCACGACCTTGAGCAGATAGAGAATTCCCGGCCCCATCTGGATAAGCCCCAGCGCGCTGAGGTAGCCCGGCAGGGCGACAATGCGGCTTGCGGCAACAATAAGCATGATGGCGGCCATAACGTACTTGATCATGATGGGCTTGACGTAGGTGGTGCCGATGGCGCCAAGCTGTACGCCAAGCAGGGAGCCAGCCAGGATGATAAAGACGAGGCGAATGTCTATCATGCCGTGCATGGCCCAGTTGACCGAACCGCACAGACCCATGACAAAGGCCGTGACCAGCTCCGTGCCCGATGCAATGAGACCCGGCACGCCGATCACATAAATAAGCCCCGGCACGCCCACGAATCCGCCCACGGCGATGGTGGCGGCCAGCATGCCAGTGGCGATGCCCACGGGCAGGGTGAACCACAGCGAAATACGCAAGCCGGATTTGGGAAAGGAAATCATGGGCGGCAGGTTGATGGCCTGCAACTTTTTGGCAAGGGGCGGCGTGCTTTCGTCATCCTCCTTGCCGGAGTGGCTGGAGCGCAGGGCATCCTTGAGAATATAGCTGCCCACCACAACCAGCACCACCACAAAGGAAACGCTGACGTAAAGATCAGACCCGGCCTGGCCCCAGTTTTCCAGAATAAAACGCTGAATGCGGATGCCAATCTGCACGCCTATGCCCGCTGTGGCGGCGATAACCATGCCCAGTTTTACATCCACCTGACCGAAGCGGTAGCGCTTGATGGCGCCCACCATGGCCTTGGGGAACTTGTGGCACATGTTGCTGGCAACAGCCACGGCGCCGGGCACACCAAGGCCCATCATGCCCGGCGTGAGAATAAAGGCCCCGCCGGAACCGATAAAGCCGCTTACAAGCCCGCCCACAAATCCCACGGCCAGCAGAAAGGCCACGGAAACGGGCGTGAGTGTGATGAACTGGGACGGGTCAAGACTGAGCAGATCCATGTTACCTCCGGCTGGCAGGCTGCCTGGGCATACTGTTATGTGCTGGCGCAGGGCCAGACATGCCGCCGCTGAACAAAAAATTTGAGCCGGGCGGCGCAGCCCGGACCTGTGAAAAAAGTTCGGTTAGCCGTGGACCACGGCAGTGGTGTCCAGCCGGGGAGCAGGTGTGGCGCTCTGGCGGGTCGCAGGCTTGGCGGCAGTTTGCGCGCTTTTCTTTTGCACGCCGGTAATGCCGCACAGTTCCCAGAGGGCTCCGGCAAAATGCCCGTGCACGTATGAGAGCAGCAGCACCGAGGCGATGGGCAGGGCTGTCCACAGGCCACCCTTGGCGCACAGGGCGGCAAAGGCATCGGCATTGCTAAAAGCCAGCACGTAAATGATAATGCTGCCCGCGCCGTAAAGCAGGGTCTGCTTCAGCGCCGGGCTTTCGCACTTGCCGTTCAGAGTCCACAAATCGTCTGTCCAGCCGGGTTGCCCGGCATCGGCATATGCCACAGCGGTAAACCAGTTTTCCATCGTTTTTTGCAGGGTGTTCATGTCGGCCTCCTGCGCTGGCAGTTACAACTATTGTGCCAAAAAGTTCAATATATAACTTGCTGAATTTACATTAATTTATTTTCTTTGTGTTGTGCGATGCGCAGTCCCCGGACTGTTTCATTCTGACATGTTCAAGGGGATAAGGGCCGCAATTTGTTGCGGGCCAATGCTTGTCAGGATTGTTTTATTTTTATACGCTGTTGCAAATTGAAACAGCGTCGGGCGCAGGTGTAAGCTTTTGCGCCTGCGGGGGTGAGGCATGCTTCCGCATTTTTCCATCTGGCATACCATTCGCGGCAAGATTGCCGTGGGCACGGGCCTGTTCCTGGCCATGCTGCTGCTTTTGGGCGGTATTGCCTGCTATGATTTGGGGCGTATCGACAGGGCGGCCCGCCTGATCGACATGGTGGACGACCTGCGCAGCGACGTGCTCGAGATGCGCAGGTACGAAAAGAACCTGCAACTTTTCCCCGGCAGAAAGGGCGACCTGCTTGCCCTGCGTAGTTTTGTGGAACTGGCGCGGGAGCGGGCCACGTCCGTGGGGCAGGATTATAACGCCGCCATGGGCCGCCGGGTGGGCGACGGCGCGCACCATGACCTCGACCTGTTGCTGGAAGGCATCGGCACCTATGAGGCCTTGCTGGAGGATCAGCCCACAGACGGCGCTGCGCTCACCGATCAGGGGCAGCGCCTGAGCGAGCTGGCTGATTCGGCGGTGCGCCGCATGCGTCAGGGCATTTTTACCGCCGTGGGGGATCTGCGCACCCAGCTGCTGGGGGCCATTGCGGCCCTGCTGGCCTGCGGGGTGGCTTTTGCATGGCTTATTGGCAGGCACATCATGCGCGCCCTTGGGGCCATTGAAAACGCCGCGCGCAGCGTAGGTGCGGGCATGCCCCTGCCGCCGCCCCCGCCGCAGCTTGAGGAAGAAGCGCGGCATGTGCTCCAGACGCTTGACGGTATGGCGGCGGAGCTGGAAAAACGCCACGCCCTGCTGTTGCAGGAAAAAAAGCTGGCTTCTCTTGGCGTGCTGACCTCCGGCGTGGCCCACCAGCTGAACAATCCCCTCAACAATATTTCCGTTGGCTGTCAGCTGCTCGGCGAGGATGTCAGCGATGCCCGTCAGGGGTTGCGCCCCATGCCCACAGCGGAAGACGTGACGGCGCAGCTGGATGAAATTCAGGCCGAGGTTGTTCGCGCCCGCGATATTGTGCGCGGCCTGCTGGATTTTGCGCGGGATCGGCCCTTTACCGTTGCCCTGCATGATCTGTCCGGCCTTGTGCGCAGGGCCGTTGGCCTTGTGCGGCATGATATGGGCCCTGCGGTGCAGATAACGGTGGATGTGCCTGAAGGGCTGCAACTGCCCGTGGATGCCCAGCGCATGCAGGAGGTGCTTATCAATCTGCTGCTCAATGCGGCACAGGCCATGAACGGCAAGGGCGAAGTGCATATCGCCGCCTCTGTGGACGAATCGGCGGGTATGGCGGAGCTGCGCGTGCGCGACTCTGGCAAGGGTATTGAGCCCGAGAACCTTGGCCGGGTGTTTGATCCCTTTTTCAGCCTCAAGCCCGTGGGCGAGGGGACAGGCCTTGGTTTGTCCGTAGCCTTTGGCATTGTGGGCAAGCACAATGGAACGCTTGAAGTGCAGAGCCAACCGGGGCAAGGGGCGTGTTTTACCGTGCGGCTGCCCCTTGCGGAACGGCATGACACAGACGGTTCAGGAGCAGAGGCATGACTACGGAACGGTTCCGGCTTTCAGAGCAATCACCCGCACAGGCAAACTCCGGCGAAGCCCGGCACGGGCACGGGCTTGACGCCGCGCAGCGGGCTGGCGGCGGTGGCCGGCTGCTGATCATTGACGATGAGCGCATGGCCCGCGCCAATCTTGCGCGCGCTCTGGAGCGCGGCGGGCATGAATCGGCTCAGGCGGGCAGCGGCGAAGAAGGCCTGAAACTGCTGGCCGAGCAGGATTTTGACGTGGTCATCACCGATATAGCCATGGCGGGCATGAACGGCATGGAGGTGCTCAAGGCGGTACGCTCCAGCAAGCCGGATGTGGAAGTCATCATGGTCACGGGCTACCCCATGATCGAAAGCGCCGTGGAGGCCATGCGGCTGGGGGCCTTTCATTATCTGGCAAAGCCCTATTCGCTGGAAGAAGCGCGTATGCTGGTGGCGCGGGCGCTGGAAAAGCGCCGCCTGCGGCAGCAGGTCGCCCAGATGCGCGCCCAGCTTGAGGCCAGCGGTTCCGTGCCGGAAATGGTGGGCATGTCGCCAGCCATGTGCGGCCTGCGGCAGGCGCTCATGCGCCTGGCTCCCACAGATGTGGCCGTGCTGTTGCAAGGTGAAACAGGCACTGGCAAGGAGCTGGCTGCCCGCACCATGCATGCCCAGAGCCAGCGGGCACGGCGGCGCTTTCTGGCCATCAACTGCGGCGCGCTCTCGCCGGAGCTGCTCGAAAGCGAGCTTTTCGGGCATGAGCAGGGGGCCTTTTCCGGCGCGGTGCGGCGTAAGGAAGGTCTGTTTGAGGCCGCCAGCGGCGGCACGCTGTTTCTGGACGAGATGGGTGAAATGCCGCAGGGCATGCAGGTCAAGCTGCTGCGCGTGCTGCAGGAGCAGAACCTGCGCCGCGTGGGCGGCACTGTGGACATCCCCGTTGACGTGCGCATTATCGCCGCCACCAACCGCAACCTCAAGGAAGAGGTGGAGGCCGGGCGCTTCCGGCGCGACCTGTATTACCGCGTGGCCGTGGTCACGCAGGAATTGCCGCCCCTGCGCAGCAGGGCTGAGGATATCCCCCTGCTGGCGCGTTTTTTTCTTGCGCGGTTGGCGGAGCAGGGCGGGGCCGTGCCGCTGGAGATTGAAGATGACGCCCTCGATGCGCTGCGGCAGTATTCCTTTCCCGGCAATGTGCGCGAACTTGCCAATATTCTTGAGCGGGCGGCGGTGTTTTGCCCGCCGGGCGGCAGCATCGGGCTGGCGCATCTGCCTCCGGAAGTCTCCGAGGCTGCGGCCCGCCTATCCGTCCGCAATCCTGGTTCTTTTTCTGCCGCCGCCCGGCAGGATGATGCCGCCGCTGCAACCCCGGTTTGCCCCCAGGCAACAACGCCCTGTGCAGTGGTGCCAGCCGCGCCGGCACCTGATGCTTCTGTACCGCTTGTTCCGTTGGCAGAGATGGAAAAGCAGCACATTTTGCACGCCCTTGAGCTGGCTGGCGACAACCGCACGCTGGCCGCAGACATGCTGGGCATCAGCCGTTCATCCCTGTGGCGCAAACTCAGGGAGTACGGCGTATAAGGTACACCCGCCCCATCCGTGGGGCATGCACGCGCAAGGGGCCCGGTTCCAGCCGCACTTTAGCCGCAGGAACAGCCCGTGCCGTCAAACCACTTCTGCCCCAGCAGGGCATCGGCATTGCGGTCGGCAGGCTGGCGCACTGTCACCAGCATGAGGCCTGATTCCAGCTCTTCCTTTTCCATTTCAAGCCCTGTCACCAGCGCAAAGCTGGGCAGCCAGCGCGGCTCGTGATCGCACTTGATCTGCAACTGCTCAAAAGGCGTGGTTTCAACAAATACCAAAATGGATTCTCTGGCTGTGAACAGGGGGTCGGTGATCTTGGCTTCGCACATGTCCAGAAAGAAGCGCCCCGGTGCAATTTCTCTCGGTCTGCTTGTGGGCAACATGCCGCACTGCGGGCGGGTCGCCTGCTGCACTGCCGCCAGCACCCCCTTGCGCACTCCTTCCAGAGCTTCCGCCTCAAACCTGTCCATCATACAGATGTAAAATCCCAGCTTGTCCAGCACACCGTAGGGCGCGCCGTGGTCTTCCGCGCCAACCACAATGCGGCAGTCCCCCAGGTTGGCGGCAAGCGTTTGCATCTGCTCCCGCAGTTCGCTCAGACCCGCACCGCTGGTCAAGCTGAAGCTGTGTCTTTTGTCCTCGCTCCAGTCGCGTTCGCCCCGCACATACACCGCCACCGCGCTGGCCGCAGTGGGCGCTGCCAGTGCGCCCAGATCATCGTGAAAAACCGCAATCCGCGAGCCGTCGAGTAAACCTTGCATACGCTCTCCGTCTGTTGTGGCAGGGCCTCGAAGCAGTCCGGCCTTTCATACGCATCGCCTGTGCAATATCCATGCGCTTGAAAGTGAGAAGCTGTAATATGCTTAAATATCAGAACTATTGTCGAATATCTCTGCGCGTAGTTACTGCCTGCGAAAGGCGCTGGGCGGTTACGTTCCTCCTGCGTACAGAGTGATGGCTCGATAATAAACCGGGAGTTATTGCTAATTATGTATAAAATTAAATAAATTAGTATGTTACGGTTTTGATAGTTTATTCTTGGTCGCGAAATTGTTTGAAAAGGTGATTTTTTAACGCGCTGTAATCACAGATATATTTATAAAATGTACCAAAATGTTCAAAAAAACGGTGTTTTGTACGCTTGCGTACGCATGCTCTAAATCGTGACAAAGTGTAATTTATATAACTATCTGTTCAAAAAGAATAAATTAAAAAATTCTCACAATGGCACAGCCGATGCACAAGGGGGGCATACACGATGCCAGAGACGCCTTGTCCCTGGTCAAAACAGCCGGAAGACGGCGGGAGAATGCGTTATGCCTCGCAAGATAGCCATTTACGGAAAGGGCGGCATCGGCAAGTCCACCACAACCCAGAACACGGCTGCGGCCATGGCCCATTTTCACGGGAAGAAAATTTTCATCCACGGCTGCGACCCCAAGGCCGACTCCACACGTCTGATTCTGGGCGGCAAGCCGCAGGAGTCGCTCATGGACACCCTGCGCGCTGTGGGTGCGGAAAAAGTGACCCTGGACAAGGTGGTCAAGAAGGGCTTTCACGACATCCTCTGCGTGGAATCTGGCGGCCCCGAGCCGGGCGTGGGCTGTGCTGGCCGAGGCGTGATCACGGCCATCGACCTCATGGAAAATCAGGGCGCGTATACTGATGATCTTGATTTTGTGTTCTTTGACGTGCTCGGCGACGTGGTCTGCGGCGGATTCGCCATGCCCATCCGCGACGGCAAGGCCCAGGAGGTCTACATCGTGGCCTCCGGCGAAATGATGGCCATTTACGCCGCCAACAATATCTGCAAGGGCCTGCTCAAGTACGCCAAGCAAAGCGGCGTGCGCCTTGGCGGCATCATCTGCAACAGCCGCAACGTGGACCGCGAAAGGGAATTTCTGGAAGAATTCACCGCCTCCATCGGCACCCAGATGATCCACTTTGTGCCCCGCGACAACATCGTGCAAAAGGCCGAATTCAACAAAAAAACCGTGACCGAATATGACGACAGCCAGAATCAGGCCAAGGAATACAGCGAACTGGCAGAAAAGATCATCAACAACCAGAACTTTGTTATTCCCCAGCCGCTGTCGATGGATCAGTTGGAGGCGATGGTGGTGAAGTACGGCATTGCCGACTAGTGCCAAAAGCGTCTTTTGCCCCCTGGACTGCGTCAAATGTCCATTTCAGTCCAGGGCTGTACCACAAAAGTACTATCCCTGGCCTGAAACGGGCATTTTCCTTGCCAGAGAACGAAAGACGCTTTTGGCAACGCAAGCGCACATGAAAAAATTTGAGCGGAAACGACAGCATCAATAACTCCAAAGGAGCCGCCAATGAAAATGGTACGGGCCATCGTTCGGCCAGAGAGCACCGAAAATGTGGTGGAGGGCCTTGCCGCATCAGGGTTTGTGGCCCTGACAAAAATTCAGGCCTTTGGGCGCGGCAAGCAGAAAGGGCTGGACAGCGGCAGCGTGCACTACGATGAGCTGCCCAAGAATCTGCTCATGATGGTGGTGGAGGACGAGCACGTGGATCAGGTGCTGCAACTGGTGCAGAGCTATGCCAACACGGGCAATTTTGGCGACGGCAAGGTTTTTGTGTCGCCGGTGGAGCGGGTGCTGACCATCCGCACCGGGCAGGAAGGCATCTAGCGCAACCACCGTTGTTTTTGTGCCGCCAGAGGCGCTTTCATACAGCATTGAGGCAATACAGTTCAGGAGTTCGCCATGAAGGAGATTATCGCCATCATCCGTCCCAACAAGGTGACGGCCACAAAGAAGGCCCTGGACCGCATGGGCTTTCCGGGCATGAGCGTCATCCCCGTATTCGGGCGGGGCAAGCAGAAGGGCATCGCCGAAGAAGTTTCAGTGGAGATAAGCCCCATCGTGCGCGGCATGGGGAGCTACAAAGGCATGATGTACGTCCCCAAAAGGCTGCTCTCCATTGTGGTTCCCGCCAACATGCTGGACAGGGTCGTGAACACCATCGTCAAGATCAACCAGACGGGCGGCATCGGCGATGGCAAGATCATTGTGTGCCCGGTTGAACAGGCCCTGCGGGTGCGCACCGGCGAAATGGGAACCGCGGCCATTCTCTAGACCGTGTACCACTTGAAATGCTCATTTACGGCAGGCAAAGCCTGCTCGCATTTCGCGGCAAGGATTTTCAGAAAAATCCTTGCAGAGCAGTTACCTCATTTCATTCGTAAACGGCTCTAGACCGCGTAAAGGATACTGATATGCCATACCATCTTTTTAAATGCAGCGAATGCATCCCCGAGCGGGAAAAGCACGCCGTGGTCAAGGGCGAAAGCGATGACCTTTCCACCTGTTTGCCGCTTGGCTACCTGAACACCATCCCCGGCAGCATTTCCGAGCGTGGCTGCGCCTTTTGCGGGGCCAAGCACGTGATCGGCACGCCCATGAAGGACGTGATTCACCTGAGCCACGGCCCCGTGGGCTGTACCTACGATACATGGCAGACCAAGCGCTACATCAGCGACGACGGCAACTTTCAGCTCAAGTACACCTTCGCCTCGGACATGAAGGAAAAGCACGTGGTCTTTGGCGCGGAAGACCAGTTGCGCAACAGCATCAAGGAGGCCTTCAAGGCTTTTCCGCATATCAAGCGCATGACCATCTATCAGACCTGCGCCTCGGCCCTCATCGGCGATGATATCAACGCCCTGGCCCAGGAGATCATGGAAGAAATGCCGGAAGTGGACATCTTTGTGTGCAACTCTCCCGGTTTTGCAGGCCCCAGCCAGTCCGGCGGGCACCACAAGATCAATATCGCCTGGATCAATCAGAAGGTGGGTACGGTCGAACCTGAAATCAAGAGCCGTTACGTCATCAACTACGTGGGCGACTACAATATTCAGGGCGATGTGGAAATCATGTGCGACTACTTTCGCCGCATGGGCATTCAGGTGCTTTCGGTCTTTACCGGCAACGGCAAGTATGACGACCTGCGCGCCATGCACAAGGCCCAGCTCAACGTGCTGGAGTGCGCCCGCTCGGCGGAATACATCTGCAACGAACTGCGTGTGCGCTACGGCACCCCGCGACTCGACATTGACGGCTTCGGTCACGAGATGGTGAGCGAATCCCTGCTCAAGATCGGCCTTTTCTTTGGGCTGGAAAAAGAAGCCCAGGCCATCATTGATGAAGAAACCGCCCGCTGGCGGCCCGAGCTTGACTGGTACGCCAAGCGCCTCAAGGGCGTGAAGGTCTGCCTGTGGCCCGGCGGTTCCAAGCTGTGGCACTGGGCGCACATTATTGAAAAGGAAATGGGCCTGGACGTTGTTTCCATCTACTCCAAGTTCGGCCACCAGGGCGACTTTGAAAAGGGTATTGCCCGCGCCAAGGTGGGCACCCTCGCCATTGACGACCCCAACGAACTTGAAGGCCTGGAGGCCATGGAAGACTGGAAGGCCGACATAATCTTTACCGGCAAACGCCCCGGCGAAGTGGCAAAAAAGGTGCTGGTGCCTTACCTCAACGCCCACGCCTACCACAACGGCCCGTGGAAGGGATTTGAAGGCTGGGTGCGCTTTGCCCGCGATATTTACAATGCCGTGTACTCGCCCATCCACCAATTGGCAAAAATCGACATTACCAAGGACGAGTATCCGCTGGATCAGGGTTTCATGACCCAGGAAATGGTCTGCGGGCGGGACATCAAGGACGAAGCTGGCGAGCGGGAATACTCCGGCGGCTACGACTGCGTGACCCACCTGCGCAGCAAGGAATATCCGCCCTATCCCGAACCGCTTTTACAGGCAGTGTAAGCCCCCTGCGGCCAGCCACCAGACCCACCACTGCGGAGGAACAGCATGAGTGCCGGAACCCTTAGCGAAAATGTAGAAGTCGTCATCGACTATATCATGAAAAAGTGCCTCTGGCAGTTCCACTCCCGCGCATGGGACAGGGAACGGCAGAACGAGGGCATCATGACCCAGACCATGCAGATACTCTGCGGCGAAGAACCGGATATCGAATCGCCGGAAAACCGTTGCTACTGGGTGGACGCCGTCATGATGGCCCGTGGCCTAACGAGCGAAAACCCCTGGCTCGTCAGCATGGGCAAGGACGACATACGCGAGCTTATGGCCGCAGCCAAAACCCGGCTGGATTTTCTGACCATCCACGGTTCGCTGAACCTGGAGCTGACAGATCCCAAGTATTAGGTTTGTCGTGCCTGTGTCCGGGGGCCTTTTCTGCCGCCGGACACAGACAAAAATGGGTGATCCCCTGAATACATGCGGCCTGGCCTGAAAGGCATGTTCCTGTCAGGAGCCGAAGACTGCTTTTCACAACAGCCAAGCGCCGGGCCAGCCCGGCCTCACATAAGGAACTGCCATGTCTTGCGAAATTATGGAAAAGGAAAGGGCAGGGGTCATCAATCCCATATTCACCTGTCAGCCCTGCGGCGCGCAGTACGCGAGCATTGGCATCAAGGACTGCATCGCCATTGTTCATGGCGGCCAGGGCTGCGTTATGTTTGTGCGCCTGCTGTTTTCGCAGCACTTCAAGGACAATTTTGAAATCGCTTCGTCCTCGGTGCACGAAGACGGCGCGGTATTCGGCGCAACCAACCGCGTGGAAGAGGCCGTGGACGTGCTGCTGATGCGCTACCCCGAAGTGAAGGTGGTGCCCATCATTTCCACCTGCTCCACCGAGGTCATCGGCGATGACATCGACGGCGTGGTGACCAAGCTCAACAACGGCCTGCTCAAGGAAAAGTACGCGGGCCGCGAGGTGCACCTTATCGCCATCCACACGCCCAGCTTTGTGGGCAGCATGATCAGCGGCTATGACGTGGCCGTGCGCGACATCATCACCCACTTTGCGGAAAAGGGCGAACCCAACGGCAAGCTTAACCTTGTCACCGGCTGGGTAAACCCCGGCGACGTCAAGGAGCTCAAGCATCTGCTCAAGCTCATGGACGTGGACGCCAACGTGCTGTTTGAAATTGAGAGTTTTGATTCGCCCCTGCTGCCTGACGGCTCGGGCAAGTCGCACGGCAGCACCACCATTGCCGACCTCAAGGACACCGCCAATGCCCTGGGCACCATTGCCCTAAACAGGTACGAAGGCGGCAAGGCTGCGGAATATCTGCACAAGGAATTTGATATCCCCACGGTCATCGGCCCTTCGCCCATTGGCATCCGCAATACGGATATTTTCCTCAAGCAGGTTTCGCAGCTCACGGGCAAGCCCCTCACCAAGGAGCTGGTGCACGAGCGCGGCATTGCCCTGGACGCCATCACCGATGTGGCCCACATGTTTCTGGCCGACAAAAAGGTGGCTATCTACGGCAACCCCGATCTGGTCATCGGTCTGGCGCAGTTCTGCATTGACCTTGAAATGAAGCCCCAGCTCCTGCTGCTGGGCGATGACAACTCCCGCTACGCCAATGATCCGCGCCTCAAGGAAATGGTGGAAAAGGTCAACTGGAAGATGGAAGTGGTCACCAACGCCGACCTGTGGGATCTGGACGGCCGCCTGAAGCGCAAGGAACTTGAGCTGGATTTGATTCTCGGTCACTCCAAGGGCCGTTGGGCAGCCATGGACAACAATATTCCCATGCTGCGCGTTGGCTTTCCCACCTACGACCGCGCGGGCCTGTACCGTTATCCGGTCATGGGTTACGCCGGGGCCATGTGGCTGGCCGAGAACATGGCAAATACCCTGTTTACCGACATGGAATACAAGAAGAACAAGGAATGGATTCTCAACGTCTGGTAGAGGCCGCGCGCCAGAATATCTGGCAAGTCGTTGCTGGCGGCGTCAGGCGGGCTTTTCAGCACCTGTGAAAATTTGCCTTCCTTGCCGGGAACAAAAATCCGCTTGTTTACAAAAGGCATGCGTCATGGATATCACCACGGGCTTTGCGCACTACGGGCGTAAGGACAGGCAGTACTATTTTGCCTACGGCTCCAACATGAACCCGCAGCAGATGGCTGAGCGCTGCTCTGCCGCCCGCGTGGTCTGCGCGGCCTGTCTGCCGGGATACAGGCTGGCTTTTTATGGGCGCAACCGAGTGTGGGACGGCGGGCAGGAAACCGTGGTGCAGACGCCGGGGCCAGACAAGGAGCAGGCGGTGTGGGGCGTGCTGTACGAGCTGTCGTTCAGCGATGCCGCAAGCCTTGATTTGTGGTGCAGCGTGCGGCTGGACGGCGGCGGGGCGTACTTTCATTATCCTGTGCTGGTGGTGGATGCGACAGGCCGTGAGCATACGGCAGTGTTGTACAAAAAAGATGTACTGGGGCAGGCCGTAGCACCAAGCAGCGAGTATCTGGCCCATATCCTTGCTGGCGCACGGGCCAACGGCCTGCCTGGCGCATATGTGAATTATCTTGAAAAGTTGCAGAGCACGCCAGCGCGGTATCCTGTGCCCAGGCGGGATACGCAGCTTCGGGGCGTACTGCGCGAGTCTACCTGCGCAGAGTGCGCCGGATAGGGCCGGGTGGTCCGGTTTCTGTCCGGCGCGCCCTCACACCGGGTATGCCGCAAGGCATTATGCCTGTGTTATGCCGCAAGCGTGTCAGAAAGATAAAAATACGCTAAGGGATATAAGAAGATTGCATGGTAATTTTACTTTGAAATAACTCTGACCTGACGTAAAAGGATTTTTCTGGGAGCATATCCGCAAAAAAGTGCTTTCCGGAATGCCCGGTTTTTACAGTCAGATATTTTGTCGATAAAGACTGCGGGCATGCAGGAATTTGCGTTCGCACCGAGCTCTCTGTATCCGTTTACCCTGGAGGAACCATGCAGTTACGTATGAAAGAACACCCGCTGACCACTGAACAGATGGATTCCCTGCTTGATGCTGTTCAGGTCGGGCACCTTGCCACGCTGGGAGAAAATGGTTTCCCTTACGTTACTCCTGTGCACTTTGTGCGCATGAACGGGCGCATTTACTTTCATGGTCTGGCGGCAGGGCAGAAGCTGAAAAATCTGCGTGCCGATTCCAGGGTCTGTTTTGAAGTTGAAGGCCCGCACTCGTTTATTCAGGCCGACACTCCCTGCGACACCAACACCGCCTACCAGAGCGTGATTATTACAGGCAATGCCACCGTGGTCGAAGACCGCGACGTAAAGATCGCCGCCCTCGATGCCGTTGTTGCCAAGCACACTCCCCAGCATGTGGGCACGGCCTATCCTGAAAACATGCTCAAGATGACGGCGGTGGTTGAAATCACCATTCATGAAATCACCGGGAAATACTATGCGTGATCCGGCGCGTGGGGTAGATTGGAATCAGGGATTTTTGCCCGGCGCGTAGCCGGGCTGTCCCTGCCGGCGCAGCCGGTGCAGACTTTGAACAATGGTCTGGTTCACCATGAATTCCCCAGCCGTAGACCTGTTGCACGAATGCGAGACCGAACCCTGCCGTGGCAGGATTATTGCGCTCTTGCTCCACGTGGGCAGATTGCTTTCTGAACAAAACGATATCGTGGCCGCGTTGGACAGCCTGCTGGACTACATGCGCCGCGAGATGGGCATGGCGCGGGGCATGATAAGCCTGCTGCACCGTGAATCCGGCCACGTGTTCGTTTATCGCAGCATGGGCATGACCCCCTCGGAGCAGGACAGGGGCGTGTACCACGTGGGCGAGGGCATAACCGGCAAGGTGGTGGAAAGCGCCGAGCCTATCATCGTGCGCAAAATAGGCAGTGAACCTGCTTTTTTGAACCGCACGGGCAGCCTTGCCCTTGAACGCGACAAGGACATGTCCTTCATCTGCGTACCCATCCGGCATGGGCGCAAGGTGCTGGGCGCCATCAGCGCCAGCCGCCTCTACCGCACGGAATCAGCCCTTCAGCAGCATGTGAATGTGCTCAGCGTCATGGCCCAGATGCTGGCCCATGCCGTTGAGCTATATCTGGTTGAAAATATTGACAAGGTCGAGTGGGAAAAACGCACCCGCCTGCTGCTCAGCGATCTGAAAGAGCGTTTTCATCCCTCAAACATGATTGGTATTTCGCGTCCCATGCAGGATGTGTACGAGCTTATCCGCAAGGTTTCCGCCACGCGCACCACGGTGCTGTTGCTGGGCGAAAGCGGCGTAGGCAAGGAAATGGTCGCCAATGCGCTGCACTACGGCGGGCTTGCGCCGGGCGGGCCATTCGTCAAGTGCAACTGCGCGGCCCTGCCAGAAAGCATTGTGGAAAGCGAACTGTTTGGTCACGAAAAAGGGTCGTTCACCGGCGCAGTTTTTCGCAAGGGGCGTTTTGAAGAGGCCGACGGCGGCACTATTTTTCTGGACGAGGTGGGCGAGCTGCCCCTGGGCGTGCAGGCCAAGCTGTTGCGCCTGTTGCAGGAGCGCTGCTTTGAGCGCGTGGGCGGCAACCGTAGCATTGCCGTAAATATACGCATAGTTGCGGCCACTAACAGGGACCTTGCCGAAATGGTGGCGGCGGGCACGTTCAGGGAAGACCTGTTCTACAGGCTCAACGTGTTTCCCATCATGATTCCGCCACTGCGCGAGCGTGGCGATGACGTGGTGGCGCTGGCCGAACACTTTGCGGCCCACTATGCCAGTGAAACGGAAAAAAATCTGACGGGCATTTCACCCGCGGCTCTGAATCTGCTCATGCGGCATACCTGGCCGGGCAACGTGCGCGAGCTGGAAAACGTCATCCACCGGGCGGTGATTCTGGCCGAGGGCAGTTTGCTGCACGTCTATGATCTGCCGCTGGCCCTGCAA
Source organism: Pseudomonadota bacterium (assembly GCA_023419375.1). GTDB lineage: Bacteria > Desulfobacterota > Desulfovibrionia > Desulfovibrionales > Desulfovibrionaceae > Desulfovibrio. Next base: position 28,113 of record JAEZYD010000024.1, on the reverse strand, counting down.
CAGACAGAAACCCCGCAAGCAGCGCAACCGACAGGTCTTGAGGCCCGGCTGGCTTCCATAGAATACGATATGCTGGTGGAGACCCTGCGGCGCTGTCGCGGCAATACCAGCAAAGCCGCAGAAAACCTCGGCCTGACGCGTCGCAGCATGGGGCTGCGCATGAAGAAATTCAACCTGACGTACAGGCAGTTTCGCGCCGAAGGCTAGGCGGCTTTCTCAAAGTTCGTGGTCGAGGGCCGCACTATTCCCATACAGCTTGCGTCTACAGCTTTTTGGCGATGATGTAGCGGGGTCTGTGGCGCACTTCGGTAAAGATCTTTGCAAGGTATTCACCAACCAGCGCCAGGCAGAACAGCTGCACAGAACCCAGCAGCAAGACCACAATAATCAGCGATGTCCAACCCTGAATGGTTTCGCCCATGACGTATTTGAGCAGGGAAACGCCGCTGAAGGCCAGCGCCGCCAGCATGCAGAGCATGCTCATAAGGCCCGCAATGCGCAGGGGTGCAACGCTGCACGCCGTAATGCCCTTCCAGGCAAAAGACACCATCTTCCAGAAAGGATATTTGCTTTCACCGGCCATGCGGCACTGGCGCACGTAGAAGACCTGCGCACTTTTGAAGCCGAGAGACGGAAAAATTCCGCGCAGAAAAAGTGAATGCTCGTGGATTTCGTCCAGCGCTTCAAGCACGGGGCGGGCCACAAGGCGGTAGTCGGCATGGTCGGGGATCAAGGGCACCTTGAGCCAGCGCATGAATCCGTAAAACATGTGCGCAGTCCGCCGTTTGAAAGGCGTATCTGTGCTGCGGTCGTTACGCACGCCATAGACGATGTCATTGCCTTCCATGTAGCGGTCGATCATTTCGGGGATGGCGGCAATGTCGTCCTGCAAGTCGGCATCCAGGCTGATGGTGCAGTCCACGCCCATATCGCGCGCCGTGAGCATGCCCGCCCATACGGCGTTCTGGTGCCCTGCGTTGGCGGCAAAGCTTGCGCCCCGGCAAAAGGGGTCGATCGCGTGCCGTTCTTCAAGCAGCTCCCATGTGCGGTCACGGCTGCCATCGTTCACATAGAGGGCAAAACTCTCCGCGTGCACACGGCCCTGTTTTTTGAGGTCGGCCAGCAAGTCGGCCAGGGCATTCAGTGTGCGGGGCAGGGTTTCCTCTTCATTATAGCAGGGTACAACCAGTGCCAACAATGGGGCGGTGCGGGACAAGGCTTATTCCTCCATGCGGAGAGTACGTTGGTGCGATCAGTTTTGCGAATGTGACGCACTTGCTCTGCGCCATACAAGGGGCGCGCCAGGCTGTTCTACAGCGATATAGGCGATGTCGTCCACAGATTTGATGCCGGGAATAAACACCGCGGCCTTGCCATCGTCCGTAACCGTGGCGGAGGCGGGAAAATACCGCAAGGCAGCTGTTCTGGCTGCAATGATCCCTTCATCAGGGCTTTCAAACAAGGCCCTTGCAGCCTGTTGCAACAGGCTTGTGGTGGTGGCGGTGCGTACTCTGGCGGCCACATGAACTTCACCCTGGGGCAGGCTGTCGAGAAACGCAATGTTGCATGCAACAAGTGCGCGAGCGCCGGGCGCTTCAAAAATGTTCAGCGCCGCCGACTCATTCCACGGCACAAGATCACGCCAACTGGTGGAGAAAAGGTTTATTTCGCGGATGTCGTAGCCGGGAAAGAAATACTTGTCTGTTTCCGGGTAGTCTATGCTGCGCAGAGTGTTTTGGCTGTGCGTGGCAATGACCGGCTGCGCCATAAGAAAAACGCGCGCCTCTATCAGTACGCTTGAGAGCAGCAGGGTGCAGAATATGATAAAAAGGGCCTTGGCCTTGATGCTTGATGGGTTCAGGGCTGCCAGCAGGGAAAAAGGGCAGAGCGCGGTGAAAAAGAAGGTGGCGCTCATGGCCCGGTAGGGGGTTGAGGGGCTGCCAATAAAGGCTGCCAGACTGGCCTGAGCCATGAGAAAGAAAACCACCGAAGGGACCCACGCGGCGGGCTTCAAAAGCCCCCGGCGGCGCAATAGCCATGCAAGAGCCAATGCGGCAAGAAAATAGGGCAGCATTTCGAGCTGTTGCGTGCCCCAGAATTCCAGAAAGCGCAAAAAGGCAGGCAGTGACAACAGCGGGATTTTTTCCGCGCCGCCAACGGCTGCGAGACGCGCGGCATTGCCCGGCGAGGCCATCATCATGCCCCAGCCAATGGCTGCCCCCGCAATGCCCGAGAGTGCCCACGCAGGCACGCTGCGCGATGCGCGCCAGCGAAACAGCGTCACGCCCAGGGCTGCAAGCAGAACCAGCATGCCGACATTCTCGTTGCTCCAGCCTGCAAGAACACCCACAAGCGCATAAAGCAGGCCGCCCGGCATGCGGAAGTCTGCATTGTCTGCCCAGATGCGGTACGGCACCAGAAAAAGAACGCCCCACACGAGGCTGTAGCCGTAATCACCCGTGCCGGTGCGCCAGAAAAAAACTGTTCCAAAGGCGGGCAGTGCAATCCACACAAGCCCGGCCATGACAGCGAGGTGCCATGCGCTCAGGCGTTCACGCCACTGCGCGCCCAAGGCCAGCAGCGAGCCGCTGGCAACGAGCAGCAGAAACATGGCCGGAGTGAGCAGGGGGTGCAGCCAGGCTGGCCCGCGCAACAGCACACGGGACATGAAATGCCCAATAAATTTTCCACTCCACTCCTGGTATTCAAGCACCTGCATGTCCCACATGCCCGTGCAGCCAGGATAAATGCTCGAAAAGGCATGATCATCGCTGACCCACGGCGTCATGGCGCAGAACCATGACATGATGGTTATGATGAGCAGGCCTGTGAAAATAAGGCGATTGCGACGTAATTGAGCTGATTTTTGAGCCGCTTGCGCGACGGCATTCAATTCAGTGAGTTGCATTTCGTAAAAGTCCTGGCCCATGCTGTCAGGGAAAAGGCTCTAAAGCCCAAGATGCGTTTCTGTCGCTGGTATCTATTGGTAAATATCTTTCGGTGTCAATGTGTTTGTATGGAGCACCAAAGGGCATTTCTGTTGATACCGGGGCAGCCTGCTGTCCTAATGTTTTGACAGGTCTTGTCGTTAAGAAGCGATACTGGTAGGAGTTAACATGAGGATGCCTGCCAGAGTCCAGCCCCGTATCCCAGTGCGCGAACCACGGCCACCTTTGCTTTCCGGAGTTTTCCATGCGCCAGATCAGCATCAATACTATCTGCACATTGTCCGTAACGGCAGCGGTTGTTGCCGTTATTACCGTGCTTGTCGTCTATGTGTCCACCTCGTCCTACCACATGGTCGCCGGGGTACAGACCGAGGCCCTGAATGAAACCAGCAAGATTGTAGCCCGATCTGCCGAAATATACATCCAGCAGTCTGTGGATGTGGCCACCATTCTTTCCCGGCAGGAGCCTGTGCTGAAGGCATTTTCCGGTCAGCCGCAGGAAGCGCAGGAATTATTGACCAGCTATGTCAAATCACTGCCGGGATACTGGTCTTTTCTGCTTTTTGATCTCAAAGGGCGCATTGTTGCCGGGGTCAATTCTGATATGGGCGACCTGACCGGGGGCAGCAGGGCTGATCGGGATTATGCCCGCCAGATATTCAGCGGCAAGGATGTTGCCCTGAGTGAAAGCGTCATGAAAGCCACCTCGGCCGATGTGCTGATCTATGTGGCGGCCAAAGCTGTGCGCGGCAAGGACGGCGCGTTGCTCGGCGCTGTGGCTGTGTGCCCCCGCTGGACGGACTTTACGGAAAAAACCATTGATCCTATCCGGTTGGGGCGGCGCGGGTACGGATTTACCATCGACCAGAGCGGCCGTTTCATATCCCACAGCATGGACAAAAAACTGCTGCTTCAGGATTATTCCAAGGAAAAATTCATTCAGGACGCGCTTGCAAAGGGCAGCGGCACCTTCAGCTACGAGTGGAAAGGCGAGGACAAGTTCATGTCTGTGGCCAAAATTCCGGCTACAGGGTGGCTTGTGTGCATGAGCGCCTATGATTCCGAGCTTACAGCGCCAGCGGCGGATCAGCGCTCTGTGCTGTACATGGTGGGCGTGGGCGCGGTAATTCTGCTGACGCTGGTGATACGCATTGTGAACCGCAAGCTTGTGTTCGCCCCCCTGCAACAGCTCACAGATTTTACAGAGGCCGTGGCTCAGGGCGATTTCAAGGCCGTGCTCGCAGGCAAATACCGTGCGGAGATGAAGCGTTTTGCCGGGCACCTCTGCACCATGGTGGACGAATTGAAAAGGCGCCTCGGTTTTGCCCAGGGCGTGCTCAACGGTATACCAACACCATGCTATATTGTGGACAGCGATTTTAAGGTGACATGGCTGAATGATCAGATTTGCAATCTGCTGGGCAAGCCGGACCCCAAGGATACCTATCTGGGGCAGCGCTCCGGGCTGTTCACGCGCGGCGATGCCACGCGTGAAACGTTTTCTGACCGGGCCATCAAGGAACGCAAGGCTCTGAACCAGGAGTTTGATTACGCTACGCAGTCTGGAAAGGAATTGCGTATTTCCGTGCAGACAACGCCTTTTTATGATCTGGATAACCGCATGCAGGGCTCTATCACGTTTTGGACGGATCTGACGGAAATCTACGGTCAGAAAACGCGCATTGAAGCGCAGAATGCAGCCATTGCCCAGACTGCCGTTGAGGTTTCGCAAGTGGCGGAAAATATCGCCACAGCCTCGCAGCAGCTTTCGCAGCAGATCGCGCATTCGAGCGAGGGCGCGCGCGAGCAGAGTGGCCGCGTGAGCGACACCGCCAATGCCGTGGAAGAGATGAACGCCACAATTCTTGAGGTAGCCAGAAGCGCTTCGGCCACATCGGAGAATGCCGAAAAAGCCAAGTTGAAGGCGCAGGACGGCGCCCGACTGGTGGAGGAAGTCAGCGCCGCAGTGCTGAGCATTCGCAATGAAGCCGGGCAGATGACCGACAGCATGCGCAGCCTGGGCGAGCAGGCGCAAGGCATCGGGGCCATCATGGGCGTTATTTCAGATATCGCCGATCAGACCAACCTTCTGGCGCTCAATGCAGCCATTGAGGCAGCGCGCGCTGGCGAGGCCGGGCGTGGTTTTGCCGTGGTGGCCGACGAAGTGCGCAAGCTGGCGGAAAAAACCGCCCACGCCACCACCGAGGTGCGCACGGCCATTGGCGGCATACAAAGCGGCACCAATACCGCTGCCGCACAGATGGATACCGCCGTGGAGCGCGTAACTCTGGCCACAGGGCTGGCTCAACGTTCTGGCGAAGCCCTGGCTGAAATCGTTGAAATGGTTGAATCAGCGGGGGATCAGGTGCGTTCCATCGCCACCGCCGCCGAGCAGCAGTCCGCCACATCTGAAGAGATAAACCGTGCGGTCAGTTCCATCAGCGTTATCGCTTCTGAAACGGACAATGCCATGGCTCAGTCAACCGAGGCGGTTGAAGCCCTCGTGGCTCAGACCAAAAAGCTTGAACAGCTGATAGCGGCCTTGCGCTCCAGTTAGCACCGGGTACCGTGTTTTGCAAAAGCCCCTGCTGCCTGAAATTATCGGGCCGCAGGGGCTTTTGCCTGTCTGATTGAGCTGCAAAGCTGGCGCGGGGAGCAGTGGAAAAGCTGATTATGAATTTGCCTCCACCTTGCGCCAGCTTTGCAACTCGATAATGTTGCCCTCTGGGTCGCGCGCGTACACAAAAACCGCTTCCATGTCGTTGGGGTAGGCGGCTGTGACAACCTCGCCAACCTGCCCGCCGCCAGCGGCAACGATCTCTGCCAGAGTTGTTTCCACGTCATCCACTTCAAAAGCAAGGTGCGCAAGGCCGGGGCGGTTGACCTCCGGCGGCAGGGTGTCGCGCAGGTTGTCGTAAGAAAAAATTTCAAGCGTTGGATGGCTGCCGTCATAGCCGGGCAGCAGCAGATGCTCGCCAGTAATGTGGGCCTTGGGCAAACCAGTGAGCCGGTCAAGCCATGGGCCTCGCAGATCACGCGCTTGCCCTATGCTCGTGCAATGCAGCGTCTGCTTGTAAAAGGCAATGAGTCTGTCTGCATCCTTTGCAATGATATTTGTGTGCACATACCGGAACATGGCGTCTCCTGGTGCGGTATACGGGGAATGGAAAGGCCAAAAGGATGTTGGCATTAGCTGCGGCGCAAGGCAGCGGCTTGTGGATTCTTGGGGGGCATTCGATATGTATGCCATGCGTACGGCATTATCAATGACAACATCCGGCCGATTCCGGGTTTAAGTATTTATGAGACAGTGGAGTATGCGTCATCTGTTAGTTTGTTGCATGGCTATCGATTTTTGCTATTTTAAATAAAAACTGCTTGTTGATCTTAGTTGTATTGAAATTAATATTAATAAATATCATTTTCGCTTGTTTGCAGTGCGCTTGTTATAAAAAGTATATAACTATGGTTCTGAATTGGATTGTTTTTCCATTTACTGGTAAACCTCTTGCTATGCGCTGCGTGGTTTAGTAAAAAAAGTTATCTTTGCCTTACTCTAACGCAAGGGTGCCTGTCATGGAAGCTATCTCTCTGAAAGAATTGGCTGTTCCTATCATCAAATCCATCGATAGCTGCAATTACCTTTTAAAGTCGCACCACAGGCGCACAGCCATCATTGCCTACCATATAGGCAGAAAGATGAATCTTGATTGTGATCAGCTCTTCAGGCTGATTATTGCAGCTGCTGTTCATGATGTTGGAGCATTGTCTGTTCAGGAGCGTAATGCGCTCATTCAGGCAGATGTGGAGAATCCAAGGCCGCACTGTGAAATGGGATACAGAATGCTGTCGTCATTCGGCCCGTTCAAGGAGGTTGCCAGGATCATCAGGCATCATCATATCCACTATGATGCATCGCTGAATATGGATGAGGGCGAGGTGCTGCTGGACAGTCACATACTTCACCTTGCTGACAGGGTTGACGTCCTTATCAATCCGGATGTTTTTGTGCTCAAGCAAAAGGCTTCGGTTATAGAAAAAATCAGGGCCAATGTTTCCACCACGTTTCATCCTGATGTCTTCGCTGCCTTTGTGCAGGCATCAGCCCCGGATATCTTCTGGATTGAAATCAATAATCTCGAGCTTGATCAGCTTTTCAGGCAGGTCGATTCATCAATGAATTTTGATCTTACTCTTGAAAATGTTCTCGATTTTGCCTTGACCATTTCGCGCATCATTGATTTTCGGAGCCATTTTACGGCCTCGCATTCCTACACAGTCGCCAATCTTGCCTGCGAACTCGGCAAAATATTTGGTTTTTCGCGAGAGCGCTGCCTGAAGCTGAAGATCAGCGGCTATCTGCATGATATAGGTAAAATCGGGGTCGACCCCGGCCTTATTGAAAAGGGAGGCCCGCTCACTGATGATGAATTTGATCAGGTCAAGCTGCATACGTATTATACGGGGCAGATACTGAGCAGCCTCAGCATTTCTGAGTGGTTTTATGAAATTGTGCTCTGGGCCAAGAACCATCACGAAAAGGTAGATGGATCCGGGTATCCGTATTCCCTGCAAGATGAAAATCTGGATGTGGGTTCAAAAATACTGGCGTTTTCTGATGTTATTGCAGCCTTGATGGAAGATCGTCCGTATCGCAAAAGCCTGCCTATTGATACGGCCTTTGAGATAATCAGAAAAAGTATCTCTGCAAAGATATCTGATCAAATGTTTGATGTCATAGAAGGGCACAAGGACGAAATAAACGCCATTGTGCTGCAATGCCAGCAGAACATCAGAGAACAATACAGGCCAGAGGCAGCCTGTTAACTGGCATTGCCGGTATATTGCAACGGCCAGCTCGGCTCTGCATTGCTCTCAGGCTATTCAGCGTATTTCTTTACGATGGCGTGAGCCAGTTCCGTATAGGCCTGAGCTTTGAGAACAGCCACTTGTTGCTGGTCTGAAGATGCGCGCGTGTAGCGCGCACTGGCAGATGTGTCCTGAATCGGCTTGGGAGAAAAAACGTCCCACTGACCTGTTGCAACATCAATGAAAGCCATTTTCAGGCGGATCCGCATTTCCTGCGATTCATCTGGAATAATGCCGCCAACTATGGGAACCCAGGAAACCGCTTTTGTGCTCATATCTTTTTGCGCTGTTTCCAGAATTCCCCAATAGACCAGTACTGTTGGGCAATTGCCCTTTGCCGCAGCCAACCGCAAAGCTGCTGCATGGCTTGCATCGCCCTGGTCCGCAGGAATGCCGGAAAAGGCCACAACTCGATAATGCGTTTCCAATGCCTGGACCATGCCGTAGTCCGGCATGATGGCCCCTGATTGGATAAGCATGACAGAGGAGCCCTTAGGCAGGGAAAACTGTTGTCTGCTTTCCAGGGCGCGCTGGATTTCTTCCTGCGAAACTGAAGCTGTGGGATTGATTCCCAGCACTTCGAATTCGGTCAACTCACCCTTATAAAGAGGATGGCCTGATTGCCGCAATCTGCCAGCCTCCGCCTGATACCCGGAGTCAGAAATGGATCTGACTCCGCATCCTTGTAACGCAAGAACAGCAAGTAAAATTGAAATAGTCGCGGCATAACGTAGCGGCGCGTAAGCGTTCATGGTGTGTCCCTGCTATAACGAATGATTTAGCGTGTTGACAGGCTTTAACCTGCCCAGCGCACTGATGTTTATAAAGTATGGTTCTGATAAATATGGTTCCGTATCGGCTCGCAAGTGGGAGATTTATCAGTAAACAAAGCGAGTTGCACACTGCTTGGAGATTTCATTGCACAGTGGTGGGCAAGGGCGAAAGTGAGGTCTTTGGTGCCATAGAAAGGGCGGAGCATTGAGGTAATCCTCCTTTCGGGCTGTCCAAGCTCCTTTATTGTCGCAAAAATGCCGCCGCAAAAACGCCTCCCCATTGGGGAGTGCAGACTAGGTGTTGAATTCGTTCATGACGTTGCGCACCGCGTGCAGATACGCAAAACCGTCTTTTTGATCCGGCTCCAGATGGCAGCCCTCGCCCCATTCGTTCCAGGCGTTGATAAAAACATATTGCAGGTTTTCTGGCAGATACGAGCGGGTATGCTGCGCCATGGCGCGCAGGGCAGCAATGAACACATCCGCAGAAGTGCGTTCAAAAGATAGTCCGTGTCTGCCGCGCCGGGGTGTGTTGTCCCAACCGGGGAAGGCGCAACGCAGCCGTGTATAATCGGGGGTTTCTTTCCGCAGCATGTCTTGCACGGTGGCAACATAATCAAAACGGCGGGGTTCTTCTCCTGCAGCGGAGAGCATGTTCGTGGGGTTCAGGTTCGGTGCAAATTCCACCATTATGTCAAATCCCAGATTGGCGGGATGCTGCCCCACGTGACATTCCACGCCAGCCAGACAAAGTTCCGTCTGTCCTATGGCCCACGCCTCTTCTCGCCATATCTGGCTGTATACGGGCATCAGGGGGTTGCGTTCCGGTGCAAAGACCAGCAGCAGGGGTTTGCCGTCTATTCTGATATGGCGCGGATTGTCAAAATACTGCGCGAGGTCGCGGATAATCTTTTTTGCGTTTTCCGGAGAATATTCCTGCGCGATGAACGGCTTTATCCTTTGAGGCTGGGTATTGTCGTACCAGCATTCGTGCGCCCAGCAGAGGCAAAATTCGTTCCGTATCAGGCGGCTTTTGTTGATGATGTGCAGCGGCGCATCCAAAAGTGTGCGGCCAGCCATGTTGTAGTAATAATAGCAGAATGCCGTAACGTTGTTATCCCAGGCGATGTGATGCTGCTTTGTCAGGATCTTTTCATCAGTAAGATCATAGTAGCCCAAAATATCGTGAGGAATATGCGGCTGAGCATGCCCTTCATACAGAGGGACAGCCCCTCGGACGTTGCACCATTCCGTAAAATTTTTGCCATAAATGTCATTTTCTGGAATGACATGAAATTGCGGCAAATAGAACGCGATAGCTTTTATCATACTTTGCCATTGCTGTTCATTGAATATCAACAAAACCCGCCCATACTGTCTGAAGAACAAACGATACGGGGGGGCGGCCGGTTGCTGATTATAACGGTGAACTCGTTTCACAAAAACATGAAGAAGCCTGAAAGTCACTATGCGAAAGTGTGCTGAGGCGCATAAAGGGCTGGCAGCTGTTGATGCGTGCCCCAATACCGCGCCCGCCAAGCCCGCATACGCGCTCTACGGGCGATCCTGTCCGCTCGTCGGGATCCCATTCATCCTGCCGCATCTGGTTAGAGAAGCTCTATGTCGTGTGCGTCACATCTGTGTGTCGCATAATACTGTTTACAATCACCCAACCCTGTGTTGATGTAAACACACCGAACTGGTTGTTCCCTCAAACGCGAGTGTCAGCAAGATGACTGATTTTATTGATATAAAAACTTTAGTTATTTGCTATGGTTTGTGCTGCTGTACCCAGCTTGTTGCCTTTATACTCCAATATAGGATCAACAAGGGCGGGCAGGGGATTCAGTGGTGGGTATTGGGCAGCGTGTTGATGGTTTTGGGATTTTTCATGAACACGTTCAGAGATGTCGAATTGCTGGCCAGCATTGCAATATTTATTTATACGGCTTCATTCTTGCTTTGTTTCTTGTGCGTATACATTGGTCTTGCAGAATTTGTGGAAAATAAAAAACTGTTGCGACCAGTGCTGATCATAACAGTGGTGTCGCTGATTGCGCTGAGTTATTTGGCGTTTATTGAAGGCAGCATCTTTTTACGGCGAACCCTCCTTTCTTTTTCATGTTCCATCCTTTCGCTGTTTTCAGCTCTTACCGTTGCTGGTGGTAATTGTAAGCATGCGCTGCCAGCCAGATTTCTAAAATATGTATTTATTTTTAATACGGTGTGGCTTTTTATTTTCTCGGTTCTTCCCTGGTGGGGTGGGCCGGGGATGCCCTTGTTTACAAGCCCATCCCCCCTGGCGGCAACGTATTTTCTTCTTATGACCACCAGCACCTTCTGGACTATCGGGCTCATCATGCTGGTGAGCCAGAAGTTGTCCGACCAGCTGCGTTCTTCCATGCATTTTTTGGAATCCACACTCAACGGCCTCTCCGCCAATATCGCCCTCATCAATGCCGAAGGTGAGATCGTGCTGGTCAATCAGGCATGGCGCGATTTTGCTGTTGCCAATGGCATGTCGCAGGATTTTGTTTCCGAAGGGGTAAACTATCTACGTGTCTGCGAAGGCGTGTGCGTTGATAATGCCATGGAAGCCAATTCATTTGCTCAGGGCATAAGGGATGTTCTTGACCGTAAGGTTGAGACGTTTTCCATGGAATATGGCTGTCATTCCCCAGAGCAAAAGCGCTGGTTTTTGGGCCGGGTCAATCCTTTTGGCGGGGATGGCCCGCGCATGGTTGTGGTGGCGCACGAAGACATTACGGAACGAAAGACTGCAGAGATCGCCCTCGCGGAATCCAACCGCAAACTTGAGTTGATGACCAACGAGGATGGCCTGACAAAAATTTCCAACAGGCGGCATTTTGACGCCATGCTCGCTTATGAGCGAAATCGCCACATCCGCTCCGGGGCAACGCTTTCACTCATCATGTTGGACATAGATTTTTTCAAAAACTACAATGACACATACGGCCATGTGAAGGGTGATGAATGCCTTCAGGCTGTTGCCCGGGCTGTGGCGCAATGCCTTAACCGCCCCACAGACCTGGCGGCGCGATACGGCGGGGAGGAATTTGTCTGCCTGCTGCCCGATACCGATATTCTTGGCGCAGTGAGCCTGGCCGAGCGCATACGCAAGGCTGTGATGCAGTGCGGGATTCCCCATGCGGCATCACAGGTAGCCAGCGTGGTGACGGTCAGTGTCGGGGTTGTGTCGTGCATTTGTCAGGAATCCACTACTCCAGAGCTGATTGTGCAGCGCGCGGATGAACAGCTCTATCTGGCAAAGCACGAAGGCCGTAACTGCGTTAAATTCCGGTCAGAGGATAGCGGGATATACGCCCAGATGCACAACGAGAACAGCTGGGGGCTGAAAGTGCTATGGAACAGCGAGTATGCCTCCGGCAACGCGGAGCTGGACGGGCAGCACATGGAGCTGGTTTCCATTGTGAACAGTCTGCTTGAGCGCGTGCTCGCAGAGGGGGATGCTCTTGAGCTCAATTCCCGGTTTAACGATGTGTATCATATTGTAGAAGATCATTTTAATGACGAAGAAGCGGTGCTGCGCAGCAGTGGGTACCCGGATGTTGACGAGCATGTGGCCCGACACAAAGAATTGCTGCAAAAGTGCGCGGGCCTGCTCCAACAGGATGCGGAAACAACTGTGTCGCCCGTGCAAATGCTGCAATGCATAATACACGATCTCGTGTTGAACCACATGGTTAAGGAAGACGGCAAATACTTTGCTTTTTTAAAAGGAATTGAGGCACCTGTCAGGCCACGTGAGAGTGCGGAAAAATCTTGAAGGCTGGCATAAGCGCAGCGCAACGCCTCCGTGCTAAAGCCAGCATCCCCCCACACCAGATTTTTAGCCCATCCAGAACGCAAAAACGGCGAGTTACATTTTCAGTAACTCGCCGTTTTACAAGCGTATGTACGGCGAGAGCGGATTGATTCGCTCTCTCGGTATTTTTTTATTTGTCAGGGGCTTTGATGCGTTAATTGTCTGGCCGGTTGGCTCGCAATACTGTTCAGCAATTGGCAATGGCACCTAAGCAATTATCAAAGCAATAAGAAGGAAAAAGTTTGCAATCAGGGCAATCAATACCGCCATGGAACCTTTGTCTTTTGCGGCTTTTACAAGTTTTGATTCCTGTGGATGTATTATGTCGCAAACGTTTTCGATCGCTGAATTCAGTAGTTCAGCCAAAAGCACTGACCTTACCCCACTGCGTATACCACTTGTAAGTTAGTGGTTTCCAATGGGTTACAGGTTATATTCTTTGCGCGAAATTCTTCCGGTGTCAGCCAGCCCAATGAGCTATGCGGTCGCCGTTGGTGTATCCTGTCGCCATGCTTCAACCGTTCTGCGGGCATCGTGCAGGGACAGAAACACGTTCTGGTTTAAACACTCATCACGGAATTTTCCGTTAAAGCTTTCAATGTGTCCATTATCTGTGGGCTTCCCTGGACGAGTGAACTCCATCTGCACGCCGTGTTCAAAAGCCCATATATCCACGGTGTTACCGCTAAATTCTGCCCCGTTATCAACCTTGATACGTTGCGGCAGCCGACCTTGAAGGCGTAGTCTTTCAAGAATTCTCACGACCCGCACTCCAGGCAATGACATATCCACTTCGAGTGCGGGGCTTGAGCGATCCCATAGATCGGCAATTGTCAAAATCCGGATGCGCCACCCACCCATAAGAGAATCGCTCACAAAATCCATCGCCCATTGTTCATCCGGGCCAGCAGGGCCCGCCTGGACAATACGGGCATGGCTTGGACGCTTCACTCACTTGCGGGTGCGCAGTGATAGGTTTTCTTCCTGGTAAATCCTTTCTGTCCGCTTGTGGTTCTGCACCAACTCTTCCCGACGCAATAATTCATGCAAGCGCGGAGAACAAAAGCGCCGCCTGTCATTTGCCAGTTCCAGCATCCGAGTCCGTAAAAGAAGATCACGGTCCTCAGATGGTGGCCGTCTGCCTGAACAGCGATTAAACTGAATCACTCGGCAAGCCCGCCGCTCTGAGTAGCCATGCGCAGTCTGAATGTGATGCACGGCTTCCCTGTTGGCTGCGGGCTTCAAAAGTTTTTTGAGATCATGTCCTTCAGGACAACGATATCAAGTGCTTGTTCACCTACAAGTCTTTTCAGCGGGCGTTCTCTTCCTCCAACTGGCGCAAGCGCTTGGCGTCAGAAATGTTCATTCCACCGAATTTGCTGCGCCACTTGTAAAAGGTCGCATCCGAGATGCCATGCTGACGGCATAGATCGATAACGCGAACGCCAGCCTCGGCTTGCCGCAATATCCCAATGATCTGTTTTTCGGTGAATCTGCTACGTTTCATTCTTGTGCTCCCATGTCAGGAACACTAACTTTTCAACGGCATACTTTTCGGGGGGAGGGTCAAGGGGCGGTGCTGATTTTTTAGCGAATGCGCGGTACTGACGAATGCCCCCGTAATAGCATCCCGCAGAACACCGAATAAACAGAATTGATACTGCTCTGAAGCCCTGCCGGGCAAAAGGTTGTTGGAGTTTGCCGGAATACTGACGAGCGTATATTTTGAGAGAAAAAAGTCAGCTTTTGGCGCGGCACCATTTTTTGACAAGACTCCTCAACGTATATTCGTATCGGCCTGAAGAGGGCCTGCTGCCCATCAAGACAGCTGGGGCCGCTTGGGTCAGCCTTTTATCGTGCCGCTTGTTGCGGTTGTTGCAGGCATGTCAAAGCGGCCCCAGCTGTCAGTTTGGACGGGGCATTGCGAGCGTATGCCTGTTATGTGGCTGAGGTCAGGGCCTTTGCCACATCCCTAAAAGCGGATTTTCCGCCGCCCAGCGCGCCTCCAAAGCCTCCGCCAGGGTTCCCCCATGCGCTGGCCAGGAACAGGCCGGGTACAGATGTGGTGTTGGGTTGGCGCGTCATAAAGGAATTGTCCACACTTTGGTTATAGCCGTAAATAGCGCCAGCGGTGTTCAGCGTAAAACGTACATTTGTCAGGGGGGTGGAACTGTCGCGCATTATGATCATTTTGGACAGCCCCGGAATTGCCAGCTTTTCCACCTGCGCAATAAGCAGATCGGTCACTTCTTTTTTCTTTTTTTCATAGGCCGCACTGCCACCATTCAGGTATTCCGCTTCCAACCCCTGCCATGCGCCATAACCGCACAGACTGACAATGCAGAGACTTGAACAGCCCTGGGGTGAAAAACCGGGGATAAGGTTGTCGTATGCCATCAGGGAGAAGCCCGATTGGTCAAAGTTGCAGTTCATGCTTTGCGCATAGGCGGCGTCAAGGTCATAGCCCGTATAATAGCTGGATTCGGGATTGGGGAACTGCCCGGTAATATTCTTGTTGAGCCCAAGCCACACAATGACGCTGCTTGGGCTACATGTGTAGGTTGCCAATCGGTCGTGTTCCTGCCTGGGCAGGATGCCCTTGGGGAGAAGTTTTTCAAAAACCTGCGGAGCGCTCGCATTACAGACCACCGCTTTTGCCTTGAACATCTGCCCGTCATCGGTCTTAACACCAACAGCCCTGCCGTTTTCAACAAGTATTTCCGCAACCTTTGTTCCAAAAAATGTTTTGCCGCCCGCATCCGTGATGGCTTTAGCCAGAGCATCGGACAATGCCTGCGAAGTCCCCTTGATGTATGAACCTCCTTGCTCAATATATTCGCCAGTTGGCTGAAGATAATAAAACGCCGAAAGCTGCGACGGCGGCAGGCCGTAATATCCACAGCTTTGTTCCAGTACCGCTTTGAGCTTGGGGTCGCGGATATATGCATTCACAACCTGACCCACGGTTTTGTCGTGGATAGCCCATAAAGAGGGAAAAAGGCGAGGGAACTGTGACTGCTCGCTGTTGGGCAAGCCTTTTTCCAGGGTAGCAGTTTCAGCCATTATGCCGCGCCATAACTTGAAGAGACCGGCAAGCCCGGCGGTCTCTGCCGGAAACAAACCCGCTAGCTGGCGTTCAAAGCCGTCCAGCCCGCATTTGGCGGGAACAGCAATGGAAAAATCGGGAAAGTGGGAGTTCCAGGCGTGTGGATGCGGCACCAACGTAAGGTTGTTCCATACTCCAAGCTCCTCAAGCAGGGTCCGCATTGCCCCAGAGGCAAGCACCGAGGAATGCAGTGAAACCTCGCACTGGAATGTTCCCTTGTCAGTATCGCGCGTAAACGATGTGGCATAACCGCCGGGGATGTCATACTGCTCGATCAGCGCGGTTCTGAACCCGTGTCTGGATAGATAGGCGGCGCAAACAAGCCCTCCCAAGCCCGCGCCTACAACAACGGCATCGTATGTTCCCGGTGTCTGGGGTGGGGCAGCTTCTGCAAAATTCCAGTGGATTAATGAACTGGCAGCGGCGAAAGCGGAAAGCTGAAGGAAAAAACGGCGATTCATAGTGTTCTCCTTGAAAATACCGTTCCTGTTGCAGATTCCACAAACAACACGGCAAGAAAAAATAGATCGAATTTCAGGATAACTGTACGAATACTTTTTCCATATACGCTTGGGACAAGAGGTGTACAATTGGAAAGTTAACTTAGTAATGGCAATGTGTTGACCAGGACCCCAGGCCCAGCGCTTTAAAAACGTCGCGGATTTTCCAAGTGGAACTGGCACCGTGGCATGGTTCCAGTCGATCCGTGGCGGGGCATACCGCCCTTTGGTGAAGAGGAGTACGTTAAGCACGTTCCCAGCACTGACGACCTTAACAGGGTGTTGGCTGTAGCTGAGCCGTGGGAGGTCTCCCTCTTGACTGTGCTGCTGTGTACTGGTGCTAGGGTCGGGGAGGTGCTCAAGCTGCGTTGGGATGACGTATCAGCCCATGCCGTTCAGCTATGGACGCAAAAGCGGAAGGGCGGCTCTAAGCAACGCCGTCTGGTGCCCCTTTCTGGCGGGCTGCAAGCCATATTGGATGAGCAGAGGCCAGTAACGGGCAATATGGGGTTTGTGTTCATTAACCCGGTTACGCAGGCCCCATACTCCATGCGGCAGCCATCAATGAAGCTGATGATGAAGCGGCTTTGCGAGAAGGCAGGGGTAACCCCATTTGGGTTCCACGCCACTAGGCATTATTTTGCCGTCAGTCTGGTCAAATCGCAGAAGGCCGACATAACGGACATACAGCAGCTTTGGGGTCATCAGAGGCCCACCACAACGGATACTTACCTGCGGAGCGTTGCCCCCAATCTTGACCGCTTAGCCGGGGTCATTGAAGGGGCGGTTGGGGATGTAGCTGTCCACAGGGACGAGGTTGAGGCCGAAGGGTAGGCTTGGCTGTGCCAGTAGGAAGGGCGGGTTGCTTTACGGCAGCTCGCTTACCCTAAGTTTGAAGCCCCCTATTCAGTAACGGACAAATTTGTTACAGAAAGAAGCATTGGATTGTGCTCATTCAAGCTCTTTAAGGGGAGATTGTTATGGATAAGAATTTTATTTTTGTGTCATATATTATAGACAACAAAGAATGGATTTTTAGTGGTGTAGGTGTCTTTATATGCACAGTAATAATTAAATTGCTATTCGGTAAGAGAGGTCAGAATTGTCAAACCGCATCTGCTAGGGATAAAAGTAAAATTACTCAAATTATTAAAGATTAAGGTGGGAAAAGTGAATTTTGGTTCAAGTTCTCAAGAGGCTGATGCTTCCGCTGGATCGCAAATTGCACAAATACAAGGTAATAATAACACAACTAATATAACACTACAGATAAATAATATTGCTGGAACGATTGTTTCTGAGTGTTTTCCAAAATTAACGTTTAAGGCGCAATTATCATTCATGAATCGGCTTAACGTTGCGCAAGAAGCTCTGAGCAAAAAAATGATTGCTAGCGGTATCGGGGATGTCGTGAATATTTCCAACCCGTTGCTTGAACTTGTTTGTAGAAATTTTTTGAATAATTATGCGATCACTGGTGAAAATGAAACTTTAAATATGCTGATTGACATTGTGATAAAAAGGTTGTCAGTGAATGAACGATCAACAGAGGCAATTGCAATGGAGGTTGCAATAGAAAAATCTAGATATATTACAATAAGCCATATAAAACTACTTTATATTTTCCTTTTAATTTATCAAATTAACTATTCATTGTGCATTGGTGTTGTTGAATCTTTAGACAGATATATTGATAAAAATATAAAAGATTCAGATGTGGATTATAATGATATGCTGCACTTGGCTTCATTAGGGATGATAAGTTATGAGCGCTCGAACGAAGGAATACGCTTGTTGAAAGTTTGTGGCCGGATTTTGAAAACTATATGAAATGTAATGAAGACAGGAAGAAGATCATGGATAAGTTGGCATCGGAATGTGCCTTTAATAGGCTTAATTCAAAGTGGGTTAAGCTCAATATTGGGAAATTAATTCTGTTGCCCCCGGGAAGAGTGCTAGCTATGTCAAATATGAATGCAGTTAACACTCCGTGGGCGTAAGTCTGTTCTGTGGACGGTGTTGGAAAATCTTTTCCCCCATTTCTGGCGCAGATTGCCCGAAAGTATGTATGGCGGTATGTACGCCACCCTGCGCCGCCCCGAATTTTACCCCGTATAGACGCAAAAACGGCGAGTTACCTTTAACAGTAACTCGCCGTTTTACTTGCGTATGTGGCGGAGAGGGAGAGATTTGAACTCTCGATACAGGTTTAAGCCCGTATACTCGCTTAGCAGTCGATTCACTTGATTTTTTTGCAGATAATGATTTCAGATAGTTGTAATCATTTTAGTGCTATATTTTCATCCAGCATCATGCAGATACATACCGATAAATCGCAAAAGTATGTATGTGGTATGTACGAGTTCACTACAGAACCCGGTTGTCGTAAGAATGGGCGTTATGTGCTCTCAACCCGTCTGCTGTTAAAGCTGTCATCGTACACCAGCAAGAGGTCATCGTCTAACATAGTCAGCAGGAAATCGTACAGATCCAAAAACAGCCTGTCTGGCTCAGAATCGCCTTCTAGACCTTGTTCCCTCTCATCGTCCCCCAAAGCCAGAGATACCGCAATATCAGCATTGCACAGGGCCGGGACGGCCCCGCCCCATCCCTCATGCATATCAAAGAAGCCCCGCACAAAGTCACATTTTAGGCAACGGGCCGCATTGCCCGCATCAATGGCATCAAGAAGGCGATTGCTGCTGTCAATTGTGCCAACTATGTACACGGAAACCAGCGGTTCGCGTTCATAAAGACCTCGGCACTCAGTGACCCACCCGGATAGCGCAGGAATGTAGTTAGGCGTATCGGGCTGGCTGGCATGAACAACGTCCAAAAAAACTTGAACTTCAGGAAATCTGTCGTGGACAGCATCTGCCGCTGCATTGCCAATGTCCCCGATTCCAATGAAAGCAATGCGCCGATGGTGGTGGAGCTGATTGTCGCCCTGCGCTTTAGCCACGTGGGCCAGTTTGGTGGTAATGGATGCCTCTAGCTCCTTGATGCAAGCGAGGACTGGGTTTGACTGTAATGAACTTTCCATGCGGATACCCTCCTTCTAATTTGTGTTATTAAACTGATAAAATACAATTTTCTGTTACTACAAGATTATAATATCAATCTATATTGACAAAATTACACATCTGTGATATAATAATTTTGGCGCAAGCCATAACCACAAGAAGCCATTCGTGCAATGCGAATGGCTTCTTTTTTATCATTACTAAAATAGTTGGAGATTTAAATGAGTTACTCTAAGGAAATGTGCGTATTTCTGCTGTCAAACCCGCAGCTGATTGAGGAAGACTCATTGACAGAACATGTAGAGGCCACGGTCTTTAAGGCTATCAATGCGGCCATTTCAAATCGCCTGGGCGAACGCTCGCCGTGGCGCACCCGATTCGGACTGGTGGTGGAGGATGAAGACGGCAACGATGATACCGTATTTGCGCCACTGGATTGGCCCACAAAGCCGGGTCATGCCGATTTGGCTGTGTTCAGACTGGCGGAGACTGACCCCAACGCGAACAACTATTGGCTCGGCAGCGCTCTTGGCCTTAACGGTTGCAGCATGGCTTTCGAATTATGGATCGACGGCAGACCGGCAGGCCCATCCCGATACAAGGTCAAGCAGCGCATGGAGTCCTTTCTGGTAGAAACTGAGTCCCTTAAAAAGGCCGGTTTCCACTATACGAAGCGGGGTACACTTATCCTGCCGTTTATCCTCGACAAGGTTGCGGTCGCAAAGGAATTTCCCGACCTCAAAAAATCACTGGAACCCATGACCGCAGCGTTAGAAAACGTGCTCAAGCTGATGCCCGTTTTTGACAAGCTGGTGAAGGAGCTTTTGCCGAAGCTGCCAGCCCCAAAATAGTTCATAAGCAGAATGCGCCCTCATGAAAATGGGGGCGCGTTTTTTTGAATAAGCTCAAAGCCGATTGCATAATGCGGAATTGAAAAGCCCCCAGTTCTGAAGTCGGTGGTCAGAAAAAGGAAGATTTAAAGAAAATTCACATGCAAGTTAAACCATTTACTTAAATCATTACAATGCGTTTTATTCATTACGGTTAATTTATTAACTACGCTTATTATTAAATCATACGGTTAATAAAACTACATATACACATTGTATATTGTTATACGGTAAACATTATCACCGTCTATGCCAAAATGGCATGCGGGTTTTCAACCAGTACGAATGATAAGGGGCTATTTGGGGGTAGGAGCAAATTGAACCACAGTTGTGTGCAAGTTTATTGCCAAGATCTACTTGCATTCAGTCAAGTAAATTTTTCCAATTCGGGTTGGACTCTGGAGGGGGTTGTAGAGAGGCAGTGATTCTGGTAGACAAATCAGCGAGTGGACGGTCATCGACCAGAGAACCCCCGCTACATACCCATAATAGATTCTATAGCTAGTAACAGATATTATTTGTTAATGCAGTGGGGTCTACGATGGGAAAAAAGTGTTCCGGCGGTAAGTCTTGGTCTGAGATCGGCAACAGCCTCATAAGTCTTGCAGTATATTCCATCCTGTTTTGGGGGCGCCTGATTTTAATCTGGCGTAGTGACCCAGAATACGTAGCAAAGCATGGCGAGCGATACGCAGGTTCCCTCCTGAATGGAAACCGGGTTAGTCATGCCGTCAAACTGATGGCTGGCATAATCAGCACGCCAGACCTCTTCCTCACGCTGACATTTGATGCCACGAGGTGGCGCGATATCGATGCCAAACGGTTCGATACCGCTCGCGTTCGTTTTGACAAATTCATGCGGTTCGTCGAAACCCAGTGCCCCAATTGCTGGTTTGTCTGGAGCATTGAAGTGTCCGATATCGGTGCGCTTCACTACCACCTTGTGGGGTCGCTGGGGGACGGACATGGTCTGAGCAAGGCCAAGTCTTTTGCTGGGCGGTGGCTTTACCTCACCGGCAGCAAGAATCCGGGTATGTTTGATGCCAAAGCCGCCGACATGACCGTTTTGGGCTACCTTTTCCAGCCCCAAAAAAATCAGTTCAAGCTGAATACTCGCCGTTTCCCCCGGAAGCGGCTTTTCGGCATTCGCGGTAAGAAAAATATCACTTTCGGCAAAATATCCAAGGTGAGAGAGATAACTGCCGAGGAAAGAACCGAAATTATAGAGCTTATTGCGCGGAAAATGTATGCAGGGCGCGATACAGCCGGTCTTTGGGAGTACGCCCAACGCGAAGTCACTCCATTTGCCTTTTGCACGGAGGAAGTCGTGAATGAGGTCAAGGCGCTCGTAAAGAAGCGCAAGAAGTAGTTGGGTGGTGCCCTAGCTGTCAGACAGCTAGGGCACTCTTGCTTTCGGTCATGGCACTACGGGAGGGTTTATGACAGAAAAAACATATATTCTATTAAAATTTATAATTATTACTAAAGAATTTTCGCATTGGTGCTTTGCTGGGCAATAATGGACGACTGTCTGACGTATGTTCAGCTAGCTGATCTATTGCAATTAAAGGTGTCTACAATGCGTAACGTGTGGCGCGAGTATCCGCACTTCTTTATTACTGAAGCATCGCGCAAGTCTGGAAACCTCAAAGGGGCCAGATTTAGCAAAGACGATGTATTAATCTACTTGAAGAATAATTCGGAGAAAACAAATGGCAATACGCGAATTACAACGGCAGAACGGGACAGTCTTTCAGGCGTACTTCAAGCTGAAGGGCGTGCAGTACAACAAGATCTGTTACACCAAAAAGGAAGCAAGGGAGTGGGAAGTTGCAACAAAGATAGATCTAAAGCAGCAGCGCAGTCCAGAACAAAGTATGATGTATCTCCGCGCTAGTGCAGTGTATCTTGAAGATTGTGATGCACGCATGGCTGGCAACACATTCAACGAAAAGAAGCGGCATTTGCAGGAGCTTTCCGACTACCTTGGTAGGGATAGGCCGATGGAGGCAATAACCACCGCCATAGCCAGGAAATTCCTACTTGAAAGCAAGGAAGCTCATGGCAATAAGGCGGCCAACCGTAGGCTTCGAACCCTAAAAGCATTATGGAACTGGCACCGAGGCATGGTTCCAGTCAATCCGTGGCGGGGCATCCCGCCCTTTGCAGAAGAAGAATACGTTAAACACGTTCCCAGTGCTGACGATCTTAACAGGGTGTTGGCTGCCGCTGAGCCATGGGAGGCCTCCCTTTTGACCGTGCTGCTGTGTACCGGGGCTAGGGTCGGGGAGGTGCTCAAACTGCGCTGGGATGACGTATCAGCCCATGCCGTGCAGCTATGGACGCAAAAGCGGAAGGGCGGTTCAAAACAACGCCGTCTGGTGCCCCTTTCTGGCAAGCTGCAAGCCATATTGGATGAGCAGAGGCCAGTAACGGGCAATATGGGCTTTGTGTTCATTAACCCGGTGACTCAGGCCCCATACTCCATGCGCCAGCCGTCAATGAAGCTGATGCTGAAACGGCTTTGCGAGAAGGCAGGGGTAGCCCCATTCGGGTTCCACGCAATTAGGCACTATTTTGCCGTCTGTCTGGTCAAAACGCATAAGGCCGACATAACTGACATACAGCAGCTTTTGGGCCACCAGAGGCCCACCACAACGGATATTTACCTGCGTAGTGTTGCCCCTAACCTTGACCGCTTAGCCGGGGTCATTGAAGGGGCGGTTCAGTCGGTAGCTAACCATGGGAATGAAGCTTAGGTCGAAGGCAAGAATGCCTGTCGCAAAAAACGCTTGGGATAAGGCAGATATCCTATCCCAAGCGCTTTATAAAATGGAGAACTGCTCCGACTTGCTATTGCTTGTGGGCATCATGTCCGGCAGATGTTTGATCGGCTGCGGGGGACATCTGGCCCATGCCATCGTTCTTCATGCCGCCCATGGCTCCGCCGCCCATCATGCCGCCCATCATGCCGCCCATCATATCCATGTCTTTGATGCCAAAATCTTGTTTGATTTTTTCATCAAAGGCTGCGCGCTCGGCCTTCATTTTGCTGAAAAGCTGCACCAGCTCGGTAGCGGTTTTGCCCACGGCCTTAACATCGGGGTTGGTGGCGTGCTGCAGGGCCTTCAGCTCCTGATGTTTGACAAACAGGCTCTGCTGCAGGGGCTCGATCTTTTTGCTGTAATCCTTCAGGACTGCCTCAAACGGCGCAATTTGCTCCGGCTTAAGCTGTGCCTTGATATGCTTGATCATGCCGGGTTGCATTGCTCCCATGCCCATCATGCCGCCCATCATGCCGCAGCCCATGTCGCCGCCTTCCATCATGCCCATTTTCCCATCCATCATGCCAGCCGCCTGTGCGGTATATGCGGTAGTGCCAAACATGGCAGCAGCCAAAAGAACGGGAAGAATAATTTTTGAAGATTTCATGGGTATATCTCCTTGTTGGATGTTTATTGGCGAACAGGTAGTGAATCGTTCTCATAAACATGGCTTGTTAGTATGAAATGTCCAGTCTTCTGTTGCTCCCCCGGTGCTATTCCCTCCTGCGCAGCCCGTAAAAAGGGGCTTGGGGTGAAGGACTAAAGCACTTTGACATTAAGCATCATTCCCTGATCCTCGTGTTCAAGGTTATGGCAATGGAATAGAAATAACTGCTCTCCGAGGTATTGCGGGCTGGCAAAGTCGATAGTTACGGCGACAGTTTCCCCCGGCCATATCAGCACGGTGTCTTTGTAGCCCATATCCGTAGCCAGTCGACCTTGAGCGTCAATCATCCGGTTTTTGACCTGAGTGGGACTGCCATTCCTCTCCAGCACACGGTAAAAGTACCCGTGAAGGTGCATGGGATGGGGCATGCTGGCTTTGGCATTGCTGATGTGCCAAATTTCAGAGCCGCGTTTTTTCACAACGATGGGGGCGCTGTTCATATCAAAGGTTTGGTCGTTAATCGTCCATCCCCCCATGTGGCGCATGGCAAGGCTAACAGGGCGGTCAGATTCCCCGGAGGGAGGGGCGGAAATGTCCGAGAGACGCGCGGGTGGTTTTCGCGTGTACGTCACCTTTTGGTCCACTAGCAGTCTCATAATGGGGTAGGAGCCGCCCTCGTCCAGCCCCTCGTGGTTTCCGGCATGATCTCCCGCACCCATAGCATGCGGGTTTTTGCTGCCTTGAGCGTGATCCATGGGGGTGGCACCCGCAGTGTGCTCCATGTTCATCATGTCGTTCATTCCCATCATTTCGCCTTCATTGTGCATGGGGTCGAAGGGCATGTTTTGAAGAAAGACTTCTTGGCCTGGGGCAAGGGAGCTCATGTCCAGCAGCATATCCGCGCGTTCGCCCGGAGCAAGGAATAGACCATCAATTTGTTGGGGCGCTGGAAGGAGTCCACCGTCGTTGCCAATCAAAAAGAAGGGGAGCCGCCTGTCGCTCATAACAAACGACAGATTGTAAATGCGCGCTGTGGAGCCATTGAGCAGTCGAAAACGGTACAGACGCGTGGCAGTTTTGAGCGTGGGCGCGCGCTGACCGTTGACGAGTATGGTGTCGCCCAGATAGCCCATCATCAAATCGTCCTGAGATGGGGAATACGTCAGGCGCCCGTCATGGGTCAGGCGCTTGTCCTGAATCACAACTGGAATGTCCGTTTCGCCAAGGCGCAGATCAAGTTCTTTGGCAAAGTCTTCTTCCTCGTCATCCCGAACGATGAAGAAGGATGCCAAACCCATGTATGCCTGCTTGGCCGTCAGAGCGTGCGGGTGCGGATGATACCAGTAGGTGCCAGCCCGATTCGTGATGGGGAATGAGTATTCATACCTACCCTTGGGCCCAATGGCGTAAGATGGATGCCCGGCCTGTCTCCATGAACAATCCACGCCATGCCAGTGGATGATGGTGGGCTCGTCCAGGCCATTTATGAGCGAGGCTTCAAACTGTTGGCCCTTGCGCAACACAAGGATCGGGTTAAGGTACGCCGCACCCTTGTGCATGGCTGCATAGGCAAGCATGGGCGCGCCGGTTGCGGGAAGGGCTCCTTTCGCTTCAGCTGCCGTAATTGTGAGTTTTTCTTCCGGTGCAAGCAGCCCAAATAGGCCAGATCCGCCCGGCATCGGCAGCGGGGTGGAGCCGAAGTTGGCGGTTGCGGCCTGAAGCAAGGGTGAAAAGCCAAGATCCGCCCCAATTGCGAGCATAATGGCCTTCGAAGAAAGGGACAGAAAATCTCTGCGGCTTTGCTGCATCTGGTACCTCTCAGAATGGTTATCCCTAAACCTTGAGTTGCCGAAGATAAGTCAAGAGAGCATGCGCAAAATTAGTCTAGTCATAGTGCATTGGCAAGAAGGCCGACACATGCACATCGGTATGTGCTTACCCTAGGGTATCTTGTAGTCGCTGTCATTACTATCACTGGATTAATTTTTAATTTCTCTCGTAGATTTTTCAAAAGTATGTATGGCGGTATGCACGTCACCCCGCGCCGCCCCCAAATTCACCCCATTTAGACGCAAAAACGGCGAGTTACCTTTAACAGTAACTCGCCGTTTTACTTGCGTATGTGGCGGAGAGGGAGAGATTTGAACTCTCGATACAGGTTTAAGCCCGTATACTCGCTTAGCAGGCGAGCTCCTTCGGCCGGCTCGGACACCTCTCCGCATGCATCAGGCCAGCAATTAAGCGAACCAGAATGCAGAAAAGCAAGCTAGCCTAGACGGCGGCACCTGTCAAGAATGTTCTGCCATCTATGAACAAAAGGGCATAACATGGGGCCGCGCGGCCAGCACAGCCACGCATTGACCGGGGGCGCAGCTTGGCGTAATTTTATGGACTTCTCATTAAATGGAACTATTGGAGCGCATTATGGCCCCCGAAAATGATACGACACCCGCCACTGTTGCTGAAGGCACCGCCGCTGGTGATACTGCAAAAGTCGGCCTGGATTTCATCCGTACCCGTATAACCGAAGACAACGCTTCGGGCCGGTTCGGCAATCGCGTACACACGCGTTTTCCTCCCGAGCCGAACGGGTATCTGCATCTGGGGCATGCCAAGTCCATCTGTCTTAACTTTGGCGTTGCCAGGGAATTTGGCGGGCTGTGCAACCTGCGCTTTGACGACACCAACCCCACCAAGGAAGAAACGGAATACGTTGATTCCATCCGTGAAGATGTGCGCTGGCTTGGCGGCGTGTGGGACGATCGCGAATTTTACGCTTCCGACTACTTCGAGAAGCTCTATGACTACGCCGAGCAGCTCATCAAGATGGGCAAGGCCTATGTGGACGACCTCTCGGCGGAAGAAATCCGCGAATATCGCGGCACGCTGACCGAGCCTGGGCGCGAAAGCCCCTGGCGCAACCGCGGCGTGGACGAAAATCTTGATCTGTTCCGCCGTATGCGCGCGGGCGAATTTGGCGATGGTCAAAAGGTGCTGCGCGCCAAGATCGACATGACCTCGCCCAACGTGGTCATGCGCGATCCCACGCTGTACCGCATCCGCCATGCGGAGCACCATCGCACGGGCAACAAGTGGTGCATCTACCCCATGTACGACTACACCCACTGCCTGTCCGACTCCATCGAGGGCATTACCCACTCGCTCTGCACGCTGGAATTCATCAATAACCGCGAGCTGTACGACTGGGTGCTCGAAACCCTCGGCGCGTACCGCCCGCAACAGATCGAATTTGCGCGGCTCAATGTCACCTATACGGTGCTCTCCAAGCGCAAGCTCATCCAGCTTGTGAAGGAAGGCCACGTTACCGGCTGGGACGATCCCCGCATGCCTACCCTGAGCGGTATGCGCCGCCGGGGTATTCCGCCCGAGGCCCTGCGCGAATTCTGCTCACGTATCGGTCTGGCCCGCGCTGATTCCACCGTGGAATACTCCATGCTTGAGTTCTGCGTGCGCGAGTATCTCAACGAGCATACACCGCGCGTTATGGCTGTGCTCGACCCGGTGAAGGTGGTTATCGAGAACTATCCCGTAGGCCAGGTGGAAGAGTTTGACATGCCCTACCACCCGGAAGACGCCTCCTATGGCAGCCGCAAGGTGCCGTTCTCGCGCGAGCTGTATATTGAGCGGGACGACTTCCGCCTTGAACCTCCCAAAAAGTTCCATCGGCTGGCCCCAGGTGCGGAAGTGCGCCTGCGCTACGCCTATTTTATCACCTGCCGCGAGGCCGTGCTGGACGATGCGGGCAACGTGGTTGAACTGCGCTGCGTGTACGACCCCGAAAGCAAGGGCGGGCAAAGCCCCGATGGCCGCAAGGTGAAGGGAACCATCCATTGGGTGTCGGCGGCTCACGCCATCCCCGCAGAAGTGCGCCTGTACGATCAGCTTTTTGCTGTGGAAAACCCCAACGCCGCGCCCGAGGGCAAGACGTTTCTGGATAACCTCAATCCCGAATCGCTCACAAAGGTGGAGGCCCTGCTGGAACCTGCCCTGGCTACCTTCAAGGCTGGGGACAAGATGCAGTTCGAGCGCCTTGGCTACTACTGCAAGGACAAGGACAGCACCGATGCCAAGCCCGTGTTCAACCGCACAAGCACGCTGCGCGACACCTGGGCCAAGCTGGAAAAGAAGGGCGCGTAGGGGTTTTTTGAGCAAATATGGGCTTGATCGGCATTTTGTCGCAAGACGCGCTTGACAGTTGCTAAGGCTGTCGCTATATTCCGCGTCTCTACGGGTCGTTAACTCAGTAGGTAGAGTATCTGCCTTTTAAGCAGAGAGTCGCAGGTTCGATCCCCGCACGACCCACCATATATTTCAAGGGCTTACAGTTAAACGCTGTAAGCCCTTTTTCTTTGGGACATACAAAAGGGGCTCTACACTAAAGACGGCTCTACACCAAAGACGGGGGCAAGCCGGCTCTACACCAAAGCCGGCTCTACACCAAAGACGGGGGCAAGCCCCTTCAACGGGCAGATTTTCCGACAAGTTTCTGAGCAATTCCCCAGCCATTTCAGCAGCACAAAACGGCTCTACACCAAAGACGGGGGCAAGCCCTCTTGATGGGCAAATTTTCCGACAGGTTTCTGATCAATTCCCCAGCCATTTCAGCAGCACAAAACGCGCACCCGGAGGCGGTAATTTTCGAAGTTACGGAAACCATACGCGCGGCGCTGGATCAACTTCATTTTGCGGTGAAAACCTTCTGTG